>CAYXOS010000117.1:0-8803 GCA_964467115.1 uncultured Sedimenticola sp. | reverse complement strand
TCGTGGTTTGGTTGGAGAATTGTGCTATGCACGATATTGTATCGACCAATTTGTGGCTCGAATAGCAGGTTATGCTGTTTGTTATACGTCATGATCCGAACTATTTTTACGATTATCGTATTGCTGCAATTAATCGGGGGTGGTAGTGAGGAGCAATACGATCCGCGATTAGAAGGTGAATGGACATCTGATAAAGAAAAGACGCTTAAGGCTATAGGAAAGGAATCACAACTTACACAAGCTCAGTTAGAATTTCTCAATGAATATCTTGGCGACCTACGGTTTCTATTCAAAGGAAATAAAACGGCTGTGCAATTTACAAAGTCATCCGGCACGATGACCGAATTCGAATCTTATGAAGTTATATTCTTAGATGAAAATTCGGTTTCTATTAGAACTAGCCATGGTGTGGAAGCAACGTTTTATTTTGAAGGAAAATGTTTCTATTTAATCACTGGCATATGCTGGAATTATAGGGAGTATTTTTGCAAGAACTGATTGCGGGTTTAGGCATTCATGTTTTGTCATCATTAGTTAAACCAAGAGTATGGATTTCAAAGAACGGTTGAATTTAAAGAAAAAGTATATGATCTATCACAACTTGACGCTTAGTTTTATCATTGATGAGTGCCCCTTATGAATAGCGATTTTAAGAAAGGAAGTATCAAGCGCTGGAATGACGATAAAGGATTCGGCTTTATTGGTACAGAGCATGGAACACGAGATATATTCATCCATATTTCTGCGTTGAAACGAATGGGGCGTCGTCCTGTAGTCGGCGATATCATAACCTACCAAATTCATACGGGTAGTGATGGCAAACAAAGAGCTGTAAATGCCAAGATTGAAGGGGTTGGAGAGGTAAATACAAGTCCTGGACGAAAATATATTAAGCAGAAGAAAGATAGTAACTGGGCTTCTACAACTATTTTTACTGCCTTGGTAGTGGGAATGGGAATCTTTGTCTATGGGAAGTACGTGAAAAATAGCCAATTTCAAGAAAAAGCGATTGCATCAATATCGCCTTATCCTGTCGAAGAGAAAAATACAGAAAGTTATAGTTGTGCGGGTAAGGTATATTGTTCTGAAATGACATCATGTGAAGAAGCCATGTTTTACCAGCGTAATTGTCCAGGTACTAAAATGGATGGTGATGGCGACGGTGTTCCTTGTGAACAGCAGTGGTGCAGTTGGTGATTCACGATATTGAAACTAAAATCAACGTAGCTGACAGGTGAAAGCTACGCCATTATTAGGTTTAGCTTTGCTCATGGTTGCGCGAAAACACGGCGTTACAATCTATGAAGCACAGCAGCTTTCTTAGATATAGATGGTGTGGCACTGATGGGAAGCTATTCAGCCCCCTGAGTCATCAAGCAGAGGAAACCATCTACTTGATGAAATTATGCCAAGTAATAGATTTAGTAATGCGCCGTTCTGGTTTGACTTCGCCCCTTACGCAACTTTGTCTTAGCACTAAGCCAGCCAGTCTTTGGGTATGAGGAATCGGTCATATAAATCTGCTTCGGGGGAGTTTTCTTCTGGGTGCCAGTCATAGCGCCATTTAACCAGGGGGGGGAGTGACATGAGGATGGATTCGGTACGTCCGCCTGACTGCAAACCAAACAGGGTTCCCCGGTCGAATACCAGGTTGAATTCCACGTAGCGACCACGGCGGTACAGTTGAAAGTTTCTTTCTCTGTCACCATAAGGGAGATGTTTGCGTTTTTCTACAATGGGTAGGTACGCGTCAATGTAGCTGTTGCCAACGGCTTGCATGAACGCAAAGGATTTATCGAAACCCCATTCATTCAAGTCATCGAAAAACAGTCCGCCAATGCCTCGGGGTTCGTTGCGGTGCTTGAGGTAAAAATATTCATCACACCATTTTTTATAGCGGGGGTATATGTCATTACCAAATGGTTGACAGGTGTTTTTTGCTGTTTGGTGCCAATGTTGGCAGTCTTCCTCAAAGCCGTAGTAGGGGGTCAGGTCATAGCCGCCGCCGAACCACCATACGGGGTCTTCTCCCGGTTTCTCAGCGATGAAGAAGCGTACATTGGCGTGAGAGGTAGGAACGTAGGGATTGCGAGGATGAATGACCAGAGATACACCCAATGCCTCGAAGCTGCGGCCTGCCAGTTCAGGTCGGGCGGCGGTCGCTGAAGCAGGAAGTTTATCACCATGAACATGGGAGAAATTGACACCGGCCTTCTCGAAAACCCTGCCCTCTTCCATCACCCGGGAACGCCCGCCACCACCACTCTCTCTTTCCCAGCTGTCTTCGAGAAAGCCTTCACCGCCATCGGTGCGGGTTAGTTGCTGACAGATGTGCTCCTGAAGCTGTAGCAGGTATTGCTTTACGGCAAGGATATCCGGTTTGTTATTCATGGGCGTATTACCTCGCCGCTGAGGGCGTTGCGAATGGGGGTGGGTTGCAATAAGGAGCCAGTTGCGCCGTGAAGGACGTTTTCTACTCCGGGGCAGCGTAATGGTACCTGCAAGGCATTGAGCGCTGGTCGTTGTCCGCTACGGTTGGCGCTGGTGGAGGTCAATGCGCCGCCAAAGCTTTGACACAATGCGCGAGCAACAGGATGGGCGGTGATGCGTACCGCAACCAGTTCAGACCCGCCGGTAATCCAATCGGGGGTATAGACTGAAGCGGGCAGTAGCCAGGTATAAGGTCCCGGCCAGCTTGCCAATACCTTATTCATTTGCCCACCGGGGAGAGGTTCAACATAAGGATGGAGCTGGCTGAAGTCTGCAGCGATCAGAATCAGCCCCTTGGACAGAGGGCGATGCTTGATTTTGAGTAGCCTTGCGATGGCCTGGGGGTTCAAGGGGTCGCAGCCGATTCCGAACACGGCTTCGGTTGGCCAGGCAACAACGGCGCCCTGGCGTAGTTTGTCCGCCGCCAAGCGCAACTGAAAACCTGGGATCATGGGCATTTACTCAGGTACAAATCAGACAGATAACCCCGGCTAGCTGTCTGATTCGTCCGGGTCTTCATAGGGTTCGGCAAAGGAGCAATCTGGTTGTGGACAGACCTTTTCCGTACCGCGACGTTTGGTGGTTTTGATCGTCAGCACCGGCCAGCCGCATTGTGGACAAGGTTCACTGACTGGCTCATTCCAGATAGCATAGTCACACTTAGGGTAGGTTGAGCAGGAATAGAAAATCTTGCCCCGCCGGGATTTACGCTGCATCAAGGTGCCTTTTGTGCATTTGGGGCAGGTGACGCCGGTATCCTTGGGCTTTTCCAGGGGTTCGATGTAGCGGCATTTGGGATAGCCGGAGCAGCCGATAAATTTGCCATAGCGCCCGCGCTTGAAGATCAAGCCAGAGCCGCATTCCGGGCAGTCCCTACCGACTTCCTTGGGGGCTTCGGCTTCTGCCTTGTCAGCATTCAGGTCGCGGGTGTAGTCGCAGTCGGGGTAGTTGGTACAGCCGATGAAGCGTCCGTGGCGTCCCAGACGGATGGACAGCGGGCTCTCGCACTTTGGACATTTTTCGTCCATCTTTTCCTGGGTGACATCGGAGCGTTGTACGTTTTCCTGGGTATGATCAATGCGCTCCTTGAACGGCTTCCAGAATTTCTCCAACAAGGGAATCCATTCTTCTTCGCCTCGGGAGACGGCATCCAGTTCGTCTTCAAGTTTGGCGGTGAAGTCATAATCGACGTATTGAGTGAAATAGTTGGTGAGGAATTTATTCACCACCCTGCCGACATCCGTGGGATAGAAACGCTTTTTCTCCAGCTCGACGTATTCTCGATCCTGAAGGGTTGAGATAATGCTGGCATAGGTGGAAGGTCGCCCAATGCCGTGCTCTTCGAGAGCTTTTACCAGACTGGCCTCGCTGTAGCGGGGAGGCGGCTCGGTAAAGTGCTGCTCGGGGCGAATGGCGATGAGCTCAATTTGCTCGCCTTCCTTCAGCGGTGGCAGCATTTTCTCGTCATTGTCCTTGGTCTTCTTGTCATCCTGACCTTCCTGGTAGACCGCCATGAATCCGGCATTGACGATGGTCGAACCATTGGCGCGGAAGAGGTTGCCTTCTCCCGCAGCAAGGTCGGCGGCAACGGTATGCAAGGTTGCATGGACCATTTGGCTGGCGAGGGTGCGTTTCCAGATCAAATCGTAGAGACGCGCCTGTTCCTTGGTCAAGTATTTGGTCAGGTCTTTGGGATGATAAAGAATGGAGGTGGGACGAATGGCTTCGTGTGCTTCCTGGGCATTCTTTGATTTGGTTTTGAATACCCGCGGTTTGTCTGGCACCTGGTCTTTGCCATATTTATCGGCGATATAGCCGCGAATTTCTTCTACCGCTTCGTTGGCGAGCATTACGGAGTCGGTACGCATGTAGGTGATCAAGCCGACGGCACCGTTGCCGATATCCATACCTTCATACAACTGCTGGGCAACCCGCATGGTGCGGTTGGTAGTAAAGCCAAGCTTGCGAGCGGCTTCTTGTTGCAGGGTGGAGGTTGTAAAGGGCGCGGTAGGGTTGCGGCGGCGTTGCTTCTTGGTGACTTTTACTACGTCCAGCTTGCCGTTGGCTTTTTTCAGTAAGGTCGTTTCAACTTCGCGAGCCTGTTTTTCTTCGGTGATGGTGAATTGTTCAACCTTGTCACCACCATATTGAATCAGTTTTGCCTTGAATTCGGCACCTTCTTTGTTCAGATCGGATTCGACTGTCCAGTATTCCCGGGTTTTGAAGGCTTCGATTTCCTGCTCGCGCTCGACAATCATGCGCAGCGCAGGGCTTTGTACACGTCCGGCGGAAAGTCCGCGACGAATTTTTTTCCATAGCAGAGGAGAAAGATTGAAGCCCACCAGATAATCCAGAGCACGTCTGGCTTGTTGGGCGTTGACCAGATCCATGGACAATTCCCTTGGATTGGCAATGGCATCCTGCACGGCTTTCTTGGTAATTTCGTTGAACACCACCCGATGCACGGGCTTGCCTTTCAGGTAGCGACGGTTTTTCAGTAGCTCATATAAATGCCAGGAAATCGCTTCACCTTCGCGATCCGGGTCAGTTGCAAGATACAGGGCGTCAGTGTTCTTGAGTTTGCTGGAAATCGCCTTGACGTGCTTGTCGTTGCGCTCGATAGGCTGGTATTTCATTTCGAAATCGTGCTCGGTGTCCACGGCTCCTTCTTTGGGAACCAGATCCCGCACGTGACCATAAGAAGCAAGCACTTCGAAGTCCTTGCCCAGATATTTCTTTATGGTTTTGGCCTTGGCCGGTGACTCAACGATAACCAGATTCATAGTGTTCCATTAAGGTAAACGCCCGCGGTTTGCGGGCGTGAACGTAGATTGTATGCGTCAGTAGGTGGGTTCTGTCAAGGGCGGTGAGTGTAGAATTGCCTGACTGTCCTCAGTGCAGAACGTCGGGGTTGCCGTTGTAGATAAGTTCTTCCATCAAGGCAAAGGCGCTTTCCTGACCGGGTTGGTTGAGCAATACCAATAACACGATCCATTTGACATCATCGGCTTCGAGGTCGGGAGTATCAAGTGCCATGGCGCGTTCTATGACCAGTTCTCTGCTTACAGGGTCAAGGATGCCGGTTTGCTCCAGATACAGCAGCATGCCACGGGTTTCCAGGTCGATACGCTGTTGCTCGGACTGGGTAAAGATGCGCGAAGACTGGCGCGTACTGGAGGCAGCATCGGTAATGGCACCTTGACGCCAGGCGAGCTCGTCCAGCCAGTCGAAGGCTTTTCTTATCTCGTCTTTATCAAAACCGGCTTTGGATAGCTCATCTTCGAGTAAGGTTTGGTCTCGTGGCTGAGTATCGGCATCCATGTAGTTTTCATAGATAAAAATTAATACATCAATAAGATTTTCGTTCACAGGCGTTTGATCCCAGAGTTGGCAAGCGACCAGGTTAAGGTCAATGTCGTTAACTTAAGAAAAAGTCCGCTGTTTGGGACTGGCGGTGCCAGGTCAGCTCTCAAGTCAAGAACATTGAGGTTAAAGAAGGGAGGTGTTGTTCTGGACGAATAATCCACCGGGTTCAGATGACACGCGACCTTCCATTTCCAATAATAATAACACGGAGGAGATGGATTCGGGGGCAAGACCTGTTCTTTCTACCAGCAAATCCGTGGAAACCGGATCAAATCCCATGGCATCGAGTATTTGCTGATGCGCTTCATCAGCCGTGTGTTTGCTGGGATCACTGTGAGGAGTCGGGGTGGTGTTGCTGATGTAATCCTGCAAATGGGGTGACAGCTCTTCCAGAATATCATTTGCAGTTTCCACCAATTTTGCGCCTTCTCTGATCAGGCGGTGACAGCCTCTTGCCAGAGGGTTGTGAATAGAGCCGGGAATGGCAAAAATCTCCCTGGAATGTTCCCCCGCAAGCCGGGCGGTAATCAATGATCCACTTTTCAATGCTGCTTCGACCACCAATACCCCCAGAGACAAGCCGCTGATAACCCGGTTGCGGCGGGGGAAATGTCCCCGTTTGGGGGCGGTGCCGGGGGGGAATTCTGAGACCAATGCCCCATTCTCTGCGATGGCGTGTGCCAGGTCACGATTGCTTGCTGGATAAACCCTGTCCAGACCTGTGGCGGTAACGGCGATGGTGCTGCCATTTCCTTGTAGTGCGCCTCGGTGGCTGGCAGTATCTACCCCCAATGCCAGTCCACTGGTAACTGTGATCCCGCTACGAGCGAAATGTGCGGCAAAGTCTTGAGCTGTTTGTTCTCCTCCCCGGCTTGGGTTGCGACTGCCCACCATGGCGATTTGTGGTGTGTCCAGGCAATCGAGCTGCCCGTGAACAAAGAGTCCCAGGGGCGCATCTGGCAAGCGGGATAATAGTTCTGGGTAGATTGGTGCCTGGACCGGCAAAAAATGATTGTTGGTACCGGACAGCCAATCCAGGTCTTTTTTTGCAGCTTCAGAGGAGGCTTGCCCCAGCAGTTGCCGAAGTCGGTCGCTGAGATGAGAAGGTGGATTCTGCAGTAGCTGGGAGGCAGTCAATCCATTTTTGAGTAACGGATTGAGGGTTGCAGGCCCGACGCCTGGCAGACGAACAAGGGTCAGCCAGGCGAGGAGTTCCTGCTCGGATAGATCAGGGATTAACGATGCGGTCTCGGACATGCATTGCGCGTTGAGCGTGCATGATAATGCCAAAACTAACCCGTTCAAAGCTGCGGAATACCATCAGCAGTCCAGCGGCTTCATCCGGCAAGGTAATGGTTTCCCAGCGGGATTTCTTTTCCCAGCCATTGTCTTCAACGGTATGGGTTAACAGGCGGTCATCGATGTATTCGGCAACATCCGGAATCAGGTTGCGTGCATCTCTGGCGACATGATCGGGAATGGTTTCACCACGGTTGTTGACTTGTAAAACGCTACCCACGTCAACACCGTCGGCGAGACCGCGATCCAGTACCACGATGTCATATTGACCGATCTGAGTGAAGCCGTTCAGCATGGCAATGATGTTGCCTTTGACTTCCTTTTTTGGAGCATGAGGATAAAAGTCACTGGCAAGTGCTGCAGGCTCAGTAGGGACGACACGATCGCCAACCAGGACTTCAGTTTTAGTGGCATCAATGAGTACCGTGGCAGGGTCTCCAGTGCGTTGCAGGGTGCCGATGCCAGTCAGTAGGGCTTCATAGCCCAGTATTTCACCGGTATCGCCATCTTCATAGGCTTTGCCAGCACGTAGAATGTCGAACTTTTTGTGATCCCAGTTGGGAATGTCTCGAACATAGATGCGTTGTCCTGCGCCAGCTGCGATATGCTCATCTGCAAAAGCGACCAGGTAGGGTTTATGTTCCAAACCGTTCTTTTCGACGACTAATGGTCGGGTAAGGAAAGGCGCAATAGCATCAATGGGAACCGCGGGAATAGCTCTGCCCAGTGGATTTGAACGTATTCCGGGAGAAAGCTTGATCTTGCCTTTGCTTGCAACCTGCAGATGCGGCTTTCCATCGACATACACGAGTTCGAGTACATCGCCTGGGTAAATGTTGTGAGGGTTCTTTATCTGGGGGTTTACATGCCAGATTTCAGGCCAAAGCCAAGGATTATGCAAAAATGTTGCAGCAATGCTCCACAATGTGTCCCCTTCCTGCACCACATAACGATCAGGGTGCTTGGAGTTGATGAGCGTGTCTGCCGCCAGACTGATGCCACTGATGCCGACAATCAGTGCTGTGGTAAGAAAAAAACGGCTGATTCTTTTCATTGGGCTTCCCTTAATTGGTTTGTTGCCTGTGGAGCTATGGAGCAAGTCATGGTTTGAATTCGTAATATGGTTTTGTATCCGCTGCTATCAGGTGCCTGAGTTATATTATATGGGCAACCTGATTTGTTCACGCCTGACATTCTAAACCATATTCATCCTCAGTAATGGCTTTAATTTCCTAAGCTTCCCCCTTGTAATACTTAGGGAAGCTCTGAAACTGTGTTGCATAGAACAAATCAGAGCTTCCTCAGCATGTTTTGCCATTCTTCACGATAATCAACGTTATCGTCAAATACTTGTTTTCTCTTTATGCCATAATATTCCCAAAATTCACCATTGGGATACTAGCTGACATATACATTCATGATTCCTGTACACAAAACATTCACCTTGTGCCTGTTGAATGTACATGGACTCTGCATGGTTGTTCTGCATGCTTCACCTTCCTCTTTTGATATTATGGAAATATGCTGATCTGGTTGATCACAATCCAAAATAACCCAAAGAGTTATGACGCTTGGCAACAGCTTCTCCCCTTAACTATAGAACTTATTTGTAATCATGGCGATACTGGATATTCTTAAATTTCCTGAT
>CAYXOS010000116.1:0-8803 GCA_964467115.1 uncultured Sedimenticola sp. | reverse complement strand
TCAAATTCCCATGGTTTTTGATCAGTCAGGCTTTATAATGTGCAGATGTTTTATCCTATATCAGTTTGGATTGGGCTGCGTTATACCCGCGCAGAGCGCCGCAATCACTTCATCTCGTTTATCTCTTTCATCTCTACCATGGGGATTACCCTGGGTGTGATCGTGTTGATCACAGTGTTGTCGGTAATGAATGGTTTCCACAAAGAAGTGCGGGAACGTATCCTCGGCATGGCCTCTCACGCGGACATTGTTGCCGTTGCAGGGGGAGGAATGCAGAACTGGCATCAAGCGCTGGAAAAGGCAAAACAGCATCCGCAAGTGGTTGGTGCTGCGCCCTATGTGGAGGTCATGTCCATGCTGGTCAATGGCAAGCAGGTTAGTGGGGCATTGATTCGAGGCGTGCTCAAGGATGAAGAGCCACAGGTTGTCGATGTGGGGCAGCATATGAAAGTTGGGTCTCTGGATGATCTGCTCCCAGGGCAGTTCAATATTATTCTGGGGAGGGATCTTGCCTATGCCTTGGGCGTTGGTGTTGGCGACAAGGTCACGATGTTGGTGCCCAAGTTTACCTCTACCCCAGCGGGAACCGTGCCACGCATGAAGCGTTTTGTGGTGAGTGGGATTTTTCAGGTTGGTATGGGGGAATATGATCGTGGTGTTGCCATGGTCAACATGCAGGATCTTGGGAAACTGTTACGCATGGGGGGTGCAGTGTCCGGTATCCGCCTCAAACTGACGGATATGTACAAAGCCACCCAGGTCTCCCGGGAATTGGCATTGCAATTCAACGGGCTGTTTCGAGTCACTGATTGGACTGACCAGCATCGAAATTTCTTTTCTGCGCTGAAAATGGAAAAACGCATGATGGGCTTGTTGCTGTTTTTCATCGTGGTGATAGCGGCTTTCAATATTGTGGCAACTTTGGTGATGGTTGTCGTGGACAAGCGTGCGGATATCGCCATCTTGAAGACTTTCGGCGCCTCTCCCCGCCAGATCATGAACATATTCATTGTGCAGGGTTCTGTTATTGGTTTGGTGGGTACTTTGGTTGGTGTGGTACTTGGTGTGTTATTGGCGCTGAATGTTGAAAGTGCGGTGAGCTGGATAGAGTCCCTGTTTGGTGTGAAATTTATTGATCCCAGCGTCTATTACATCAGTATGTTGCCTTCTGATTTACGTTGGGAGGATGTGTTGCTGGTCGGAGGGGGTTCCTTCCTGTGCAGCTTCCTCATGACCTTGTATCCCGCCTGGAATGCTTACCGCACTTTGCCTGCTGAGGCTTTACGCTATGAGTAACCCGGTATTGGAGGCTGTGGATTTGCGACGGGTTTTTACTACTGGCCCCTCAGAAGTCCCCGTGCTCAAGGGAATCAATCTGGCGATTCAAACCGGGGAACAAATCGGTATATTGGGCGCTTCTGGGTCGGGGAAAAGTACCTTGCTGCATTGTCTGGGTGGGTTGGATGAACCGGATACGGGCAAGGTATTGCTCAACGGAACCAATTTTAGTGATCTTCCAGAAGCAAAGCGTTGCCATTTGCGAAACCAGCATCTGGGGTTTATTTATCAATTCCATCACTTGCTGGCAGAATTTACCGCGTTGGAAAATGTCGCCATGCCAATGTTGTTACGAAAAACGCCAGTGGTCGAAGCAAAGAAGTTGGCGAAGGAAATGCTGGTGAAAGTGGGGCTGGAGAAACGCATTCAGCACAAGCCTTCAGAGCTTTCCGGGGGAGAGCGCCAGCGAACAGCCGTTGCCCGGGCGCTGGTTTCCAAACCTGGCTGCGTGTTGGCAGATGAGCCAACAGGAAACCTTGACCCAAAAACTGCTGCCGGAATCTATGAACTCATGTTGGAATTGAACAGAGATCAGGGCACCAGCTTTATCATTGTTACTCATGATCCTGGATTGGCAGAACGCATGGACAGAGTGTTTCAGCTCGAAGACGGTTTGTTGCGTGCTTGCTGACGTTTTTTATACGCGGAGACAACATGCCAACGCCAATACATCCGCATCAATGCATACCCGATAGCCCCCATGATTATGCCGATTACTATTGAACCCAGATAAAGGGGTTGCCAGATTTCGCCCATACTGTGGGTAAACCATTCCAGGCTCATTTCCATGTCTCTCATGGGCTCCTGGTTGGGGAGTAGCCAGGTACCGACCAAATAATTGAAATAGAAAATAGGTCCCATGGTAAAAGGATTTGTCAGCCATACCAGGGCGACAGAGACAGGAAGATTGACACGGGCGGGGATCGCACTGGCGGCAGCGGCAATCATTTGGAACGGCATGGGGATCATTGCCCAGAATAAACCGATTGCAAAAGCACCGGATACAGAGCGGCGATTCAGGTGCCATAGGTTCTGGTCACGCAAATACTTCCCAAATATCTGCATATGCTTGTGTTTGCAGAGTTTTTCAGGGTCTGGGGTGTATTTTTTTAATAAGTGTCGGGGCATGAATGCTGCGCCATGAAACCCACGCTAAATGAATGACCTATTCAATCATGAACTGCCCGACTTGACCAGTTTAATTCAACATTGCATGCTCTATATCAATACGGAAGTTCTGATCGATTCATGACACGGCATCTTGTAGCGTAAAACCGTCCATTTCTGCGTTGCAAACCTTCGCAATAGCTAGCTACAAGGTGAATTGCGCTTGCGCAAGAGAGGGTGCCCTGGGGTATTACGTGCGGTTTACGCCTTGAACTGAACGATTTTTCACTACAATCTGCTCGCGCCAGAATCAATCAGAGCTTCCATAACGGACTAAACGGGTATCCCAGGGAGGGATGGTGTTATCAGTTGTTGCCGCTTTTGTGGTCGGCGTCATATTCTTTCAGCAAATGCCGCTTCTGCCTTCAGGCTATTGGCTGCTGGCATTGCTACCGCTTTTACTACTTTTGTACAAGTACATCAGGGTACGGTTGCTTGCAGCCTTGCTCGCGGGTTTTGTTTGGGCGTTCATCTATGCATTGATTCATCAGCCACCCTTGGTTCCTGCACCCATGTTGGCGCAGCTGACGTGGGCGAAAGGTGTTGTACAAGGCATTCCTGATCACAACATACATCGTGATCGATTCTATTTTCAGGTTGAAGAACTGCGACAAGATGATAAAAGATTGTCCGGCAACTGGACTTTTCGTCTCTCCTGGTATTCGCCGCCCCCAGAACTGACAGCAGGTGAACGCTGGTTGTTGCCTGTAAGACTCAAGCCAGTTCACGGTTATCGCAATCCCGGAAGTTTTGATTATGAAGCTTGGTTGTATCGGCGTCAGGTTGCCTATACCGGATATGTGAAAGCTGAGGGAAGGCGTATCGATACAGGTTGTTGCTCTGTGGATATCTTGCGGCAGCAGTTATCCCGATCTATTGAACACAGCCCAGTTTCTTCGCGGGCTGCCGCAATATTAAAAGCCCTGGTTGTCGGCGATCGTTCTTCATTGAGCATGGATGACAAAAAACGCTTTTCCGCAACGGGTACCAGCCATCTGATTGCAATATCCGGGCTGCATATTGGTATGGTGGCGGCGCTGGTTTATTTCCTGGTTCAGGGTTTGTGGCGCCTGTTTCCCCGTTTATGCAGTCGCTTGCCTGCGAAAATTGCCGCAGCACCAGTAGCCATGTTGAGTGCAACGGCCTATGCCGCCTTGGCTGGATTTTCTGTGCCCACTCAACGAGCGCTGATCATGTTACTGGTTGCCATGTTGGGGCTGATGCTGCGCAGACCGGCGAAGGCCA
Organism: uncultured Sedimenticola sp.; assembly: GCA_964467115.1. GTDB lineage: Bacteria > Pseudomonadota > Gammaproteobacteria > Chromatiales > Chromatiaceae > Thiolapillus. The sequence goes on along the minus strand of CAYXOS010000116.1, from coordinate 5,053 downwards.
GCAGAATATTTGCCTTGGCTCTGTTATTGGTGGTGATCTGGGATCCGTATGCTGTCATCTCCGCAGGATTTTGGCTGTCATTTGCAGCGGTTGGAAGCATACTTTATTTGTCCTCCAGCGAGGATAAAGCATATTCCTGGTTGTGGCTGCAGTTGGGCATATTTCTGCTCCTGACCCCCATACTCCTGTGGCAGAATTTGCCCGTTTCCCTGTTGGCACCTTTGGTAAATCTGTTTGCAATTCCCCTGTTTGGTTTTTTGATTGTGCCTTTGTCTTTGCTGGCAGTGGGTTTGAACATCATCTCACCTGCATGGGGCGTATTACCCCTGCAAGGGGTGGCATGGATGCTGGACAAATTCCTGCAGCTATTGGCAATAGTGGCTGAATGGTCACCTTCCATAAACTGGCATGCCATACCGCTGTGGGGAATACTGACCATAGCTGTGCTTGCCTTGGGGTTACTGCTTGTTTCATTGCATAAGCCCAGGCATCCCTTGTTACGTTTGACACCTGTGGGATTGTTGATGCTGAGCGTGGTGTGGCTGCATCAATACCGGGCGCCACCGGCTGTCGACCAGTTCCGCTTTTCCTTGCTCGATGTCGGACAGGGATTGTCCGCCGTTTTTCGAACAACAAACCACAGCCTTATTTTCGATACCGGACCAAAATTTCCTTCGGGTTTCAATACCGGATCCAGCGTGCTTTTGCCTTATCTGAATAGCCAGGGCATTGCTGAGGTAGATCGACTTGTTCTCAGTCACAGTGATATTGATCATGTAGGAGGGGCGAAAGCGCTTGTTCTGGGTGTGCCAGTGACAGAGATCTGGGTGGGTGAGCAGCCAGGGTTGGGAATGAGCTTGCAGACGAAATCTTGCGTAGCGGGACAAAACTGGTGGTGGGATGGGGTGCAATTTGAAGTGCTGTATCCACCTGAGGGTCTTCTTCAGGAAGGAAACAACCAGTCCTGTGTGCTCAAGGTGTCAGCTGGGCAGCACAGTGTATTGATCACGGGAGACGTGGAACTACCAGGTGAACGCTGGATGCTGTCCCATGTGCCGGAAAAACTGCCAAGCACCATCGTGGTTGCGGCGCACCATGGTAGCAACAGTTCTTCTTCTGCTGAATTTATCCAGGCCACTCGCCCGGAATACGTGCTTTTTTCGGCGGGAAAGAATAATCGATGGGGCTTTCCGCGAGAGCAGGTTGTAAATCGCTGGTTGTCTGTGGATGCATTGTTACTGAATACGGCAGATACCGGAGCCATTGAATTTGAGTTGGGGGGTGAAGAAAAGCCCCTTCCACGACTTTGGATCTCTGGATCAGGACATTACTGGCATAAATAGTTCCCATCCACAAACAGAGGTCTGCTGCTAACCATTGATGCACACAATCTTTCACCCACAATATAGGGTTATTGGGAATAACCAGACTGTAGATGAAATCTCATGCACCTCAATCGATCTCCCTTAAATAGGTAGGAACAATGGAGCATGTTTTAGTATGATAAAGGTCTGAGAAATAAGGAGGAAGACAAGCGGTGTTTGAGTTTATTCGAGCAGGCGGACTGCTCATGTGGCCGATTATTCTTTGTTCGGTGATTGCTTTGGCAATTACCCTCGAAAGATTATGGTCGTTCCGACGTAAACGGGTGGTTCCCGATCATCTGTTACCGCAGATCTGGAAGTTGTATAAAAGTAAGGAGTTGGATCGACAGCGGGTGCTGGCGATTCGTGAAAATTCTCCCCTCGGGCGGTTGCTGGCAACAGGCTTGACCAACCTCCATCACTCCCGTGATGTGATGAAAGAAGCCATAGAGGAAGAAGGACGTCAGGTTGTGCATGACCTGGAGCACTATTTGAATGCCCTGGGAACCATTGCCGCTATTGCACCTTTGTTGGGGTTGTTAGGCACTGTTTTTGGCATGATAGAGGTTTTTGCCGCAATTACCGATGCTGGTGTGGGTAACCCCGCGGTGTTGGCAGGGGGCATTTCCAAAGCATTGATTACTACGGCGGCAGGCTTGTCGGTTGCCATTCCCAGCCTGATTGCCCATCGCTATCTCACTGGGCGGGTGGATGAGCTGGCGATTGCCATGGAGCAGCAGGCGATAAAGATGGTAGAAGTGCTGCATGGTGAGCGGGAAAAATAATGAATATCCGCCCTTCAAGACGCAGCAGAAACATATTGGTGGATATGACGCCATTGATCGATGTGGTGTTCCTGCTGTTGATATTTTTCATGGTTTCCACCACCTTCGACAAGCAGACCCAGTTGAAGGTGGATCTCCCTGAAGCCAATGCAGTGGCGGAAGAAAGCAAGGATGACAATGCCGTCGCTATTACTATCGACGCCAAAGGGCAGTTTTATCTCAATGACCAGGAACTGGTGACCCATGATGTCGACACCTTGAAGCGCGCTTTGCACAAGGCGGTGGGTGAACGTACTGATGTAGCGGTCACCGTGACCAGTGACAAGCAGGCGCCATTCCAGGCCGTCATGATGGTGATGGATGCTGCGGGGCAGTTGGGATTGAGTCGGCTCAGCTTTTTGGCACAGGCTGTGCACGCCGAGGAATAATTCCGTTGAACAGTATTTGGTATGGCAACAATCCCCTGAAGTACCTGTTGCTACCATTTTCCGCGCTGTTTTGGCTGCTGAGTGGGTTCCGCAAAACCCTTTACAAGTTGAAGCTGAAGAAGCGTGAAAAATTTCCCATACCGGTGATTGTTGTCGGCAACATCACTGTTGGCGGGACTGGCAAAACCCCCCTGGTTATCTGGCTAAGCAAATATTTGGCGAACAAGGGATACTCTCCGGCAATTGTTGCACGAGGCTATGGTGGCAAGGCAAGTCATTGGCCGCAACAGGTAAGACCTGATAGTGATCCGGTGATGGTCGGTGATGAAGCGGTGCTCATGGCGCGTCTCGCCCATTGTCCCGTTTGTGTGGCGCCACAACGCAGCCTGGCAGTGCGGGCGCTATTACAGTATACGGATTGCGATATCGTGCTGTCTGATGATGGCTTGCAACACTATGCCATGGGGCGGAATATGGAAATTGCCGTGATTGATGGTCAGAGGGGATTTGGCAACGGTTTTCTTTTACCTGCGGGGCCTTTAAGAGAATTGCCGTCCAGGTTGGGTGAGGTGGATTTGTTGATCAGCAACGGTGCCTGGCAGAAAGATGTACCCCACATGGATATTGCCGAACCGCAGTTGCTTCCATTGTTGGATCTGGAGGCTGAAGCGCATCCGCTTTCCCAGGCATCCGGGAAAAAAGTGCATGCGGTGGCGGGTATTGGCAATCCTCAACGTTTCTTCGGATTATTGCAACAGCATGGGCTGGATATCATTCCCCATGTGTTTCCCGATCATCATGGCTACAAGAAAAAAGATTTGAACTTTGATGATGATCTGCCCGTACTCATGACCGAGAAGGATGCGGTAAAGTACGCACGCCATGCGACCAAGCGTCATTGGCTGGTGCGTATAGAAACTGTGCCTGATGCCGCGTTTGTGAGTAAATTTGATCAACTATTGCAGGAAATGAAAGATGGATAAAAAATTGCTTGATATCCTGGTTTGCCCCGTCTGTAAAGGCAAGCTTGTTTACAACAAAGCAGAACAAGAACTGATCTGCAAGGTAGATCGGCTGGCATTTTCCGTAACAGACGGTATTCCTGTGATGCTGGAAAAAGAAGCACGCCAACTGGCTGCAGACGAAGAAGTGTGATGCGTATCGTCATTCCTGCCCGTTACGCTTCTTCGCGTTTGCCAGGCAAGCCCCTGTTGCCATTGGCGGGAAAAACCATGCTTCAGCATGTGTATGAAAAAGCCTGTGCCAGCCAGGCGCAGGAAGTGGTTATTGCTACAGATGATGAACGCATTGCGCTGGCGGCTGACCGTTTCAATGCCCGGGTCTGCATGACCGATACCAATCACAGCAGCGGCACCTCGCGTATTGCCGAGGTGATTGATGTCATGGGTTGGGAGGACGATGCCATCATCGTCAATCTGCAAGGTGATGAACCCTTGATGCCGGTATCCTTGTTGAATCAGGTGGCGCAAGACCTGGAGCATCATGAGCAGGCAGATACGGCTACTCTGGCCGCCTATCTGGAGCACTCATCCCAACTATTTGATCCCAATGTGGTGAAAGTGGTTCTGGATCGGAAAGGTTATGCGCTGTATTTCAGTCGTGCCCCCATTCCCTGGAAACGTGATGATCTGGCTTGGGGCAGGGAAGTTACTTCTGAGGTTTCCCGTGACTATCTCCGGCACATCGGGCTATATGCCTACCGCGCCGCTTTCATTAAGGAATATGTAAGTTGGTCAGAAGCACCTCTTGAATCCCATGAGTCTCTGGAACAACTGCGTACCTTGTGGCATGGGAAACGCATTCATGTGTCTTTGGCTACCGAAGTTCCGCCTGCGGGGGTGGATACCGATGAAGATCTGCAGCGGGTAGATGCATTACTCCGCAATACGCCCTGAGAGTAACTCCATGACATCTGCCGAATACTCATCGGCATTGTCTTCACTACTCAAGGGTAGGGTGATGCAGTGATCGCAGCGGCGCATGGCATTTCCATACTGATCAGCCTGAATACGCTGATTTTGTGCTGCTTGCTCAGGTGCAACTACCAGGGCGTCTTCTTCGCGCAGAATCTCGACAATAATCCAAACCTTGCCACGGAATAGAAAGCGTTGCCCAATAAGTTTGGTGAGTTGTGTGTGCATAGCGCTCTTTGTCAGTTATTGGTGATGAATGCAAGTATTTGAAAAGCACAGCCTGTGCTTCCCTAAGGAAGCTCTGATTGATTCTGGCGCGAGTAGATTGTGGTGAAAAATCGTTCAGTTCAAGGCGCAAACCGCACGTAATAGCCCGCTATTGCGAAGGTTTGCAACGCAGAAATGAGCGATTTTGTGCCGCAAGATGCCGTGCCATGAATCAATCAGAGCTTCCTTAACTATAATACAGCTACCGCCAGTATGGAAATGGAAGAACGACTATCGACTCCATAACCGAACATGGTGCACCCTACCAACTGGAT
>CAYXOS010000115.1:0-8917 GCA_964467115.1 uncultured Sedimenticola sp. | reverse complement strand
GCAAGCGCAATTCACCTTGTAGCTAGCTATTGCGAAGGTTTGCAACGCAGAAATGAACGATTTTGTGCCGCAAGATGTCGTGTCATGAATCGATCGGAGCTTCCCTAAGATTCCTCAGCTTATATTTAAAGGTACCGCTATGTTACCAGTGATTTATTGGGCACCTGTCATGCAGATGACAGGACACCTTACTTCAGGCCTCTATACTATCAATCGGTGACTACTATTCTAGCTTCAAGGAGGTAATGTTGAGTCTCTACAAAGACATACTGACATCTACAGATTTTTCTTCCACTGCAGATAAGGCGCTAATACGAGCCAATGAGCTCGCCGAACTGACCGGCGCAAAATTGACCATACTGCACGTTTTGGAACACTTCCCCGAAGATATTCCAAACGACACTATTGCCCCGGAGAATACAGACCCACAGCAATACTACCTTGAAAGTGCGAGAAAAAGACTTCAAGAATCACTAAACAAGCTGAAAATAACCGGTGCAGTTTCTGAAATACTGGTCAGTACCCATTCGGCAGCAAAGGAAATTGTCCACTATGCTTCTAACAGGATATTGAAAAAGTCCTTCCATGGACTTTTTCAACCACGGAAACGGAAAACGCGGTTTCCCGCTTCCTTCATTTTCAATGGCTTACAGCCATCAAAAATGGCGGCACATCCATGTGCCACACACAGGCTGTTGAAAAACTGTGTTTTTCAACAGCCTGCTAAGAACAACATTGATCTGATTGTACTGGCACAACACGGTTCCCGAGGGATCCTAAGCAGCCTCGGATCCACTACTGGCAATGTGTTGCACAACGCCACAATGGACGTGCTGAGCGTCGGTAACTGACCCAGGCGAGTATCGATTCTTGTTGCCATCGTGGGTCAATCCGACAAGTAAAGTGCCTATTTGGGCTTATCGCGAGTAGGTAAAATATTCATGCCCATAGCCAATATTTTAGTGGGCAGACTTGAGGATAAAATAATGAAAATCTCATTTCATGGTGCTGACCAAGGCGTAACTGGATCATGTCATTTACTGGAATGTGCGGGTAAACGCATATTGATAGACTGTGGCATGTATCAGGGTGGACACGAGTTGGCGGAGGAAAATGCCAAACCTTTTGGTTTCGAGCCAGAATCAATCGACTACCTTCTCCTTACCCACGCCCACCTGGATCACTGTGGACGCATTCCTCTGCTGGTAAAACGCGGTTTCAAAGGCGAGATTATCACCACACCCGCATCTATCGAACTCGCTCGTCTGGTCATGCTGGATTCTGCGGGATTGCAGGAAGAGGAAGCACGCTATCAAGCTCGAAAGGCAAAACGGCACGGGGGAAAGCGCAATCACAATCTCAAGACAGAGCCGCTCTATACCACTCTGGACACCCTCAACAGTCTTGATTTCTTTGGGCGACGTGCTTCTTATGACAATCCTATCGATATTGCACCCGGGATTCGAGCCACGTTCATCGATGCAGGACATATCCTTGGTTCTGCAAGCATCGTACTGGAACTAGAGGAAGAAGGACGCCAACACCGTATCCTGTTTTCTGGTGATTTGGGCAACAGTGGAGACCGTGCCATCCTGCGCAGCCCGACACCACCACCAGACGTTGATACAGTGGTCATGGAAACGACATATGGTGATCGATTGCACAAACAACTGGAACCTTCGATTCAGGAACTCTACGACGCAGTCAATACCACCATCGATCGCGGCGGCAATATTATCATCCCTACCTTTGCTCTGGAGCGCGCTCAGGAAATCCTGTATTACCTGCGTGAAGGCATCGAAAAGGGTGAAATAGCCCACTACATCAATGTGTTCCTCGATTCACCCATGGCAATTTCTGCGACAGAAATATTCCGGCGTCATCCAGAATGTTATGACACCGAAACGTTGAAAATATCCAATCACGGCAACGATCCCTTTGACCTGCCCGGTTTGCACTTCACCCGAGACACGGCAGAATCCATCGCTATCAATAACATCGAGGGCGGAGCCATCATCATGGCTGGCTCTGGAATGTGTACCGGGGGGCGAATTCGACACCACCTGAAACACAGCATCTGGGATGCCAAAAACAGTATTGTTTTTGTCGGATATGCTGCCAGAGGAACCCTGGCAAGACGCATCATCGATGGCTCCGAAAAGGTTCGGATATTCGGAGAAGAATTTTCCGTCAATGCGGACATCTACACCATCGGCGGATTTTCCGCTCATGCAGATCAAGGCGAACTCCTGAGCTGGCACAAAAACACCGGTAACCCAAGCACCACTTATTTGATTCACGGTGAGAAAGAAAGTATGCAATCTTTCTCAAAACTACTCAAGCAAACCAATGTTGTTATGCCAGCGTTGGGAGAAAGTTTTGATTTGTAGATATTTTCCAAGCCATATAGAAAGAAATCAACACACCCCTCACAGGGCGAGAATTACAAGATTCAGGAGTACAGCATGAGCATAAACAGCGAACTGCAACAGACTATATCTGACATGGTGGATGATCATCGCGGCATACTGGCAGCAGACGAAAGCCTACCAACTATCACCAAACGCTTTGCATCCATCGATGTGGAGGCAACCGAAGAGAATCGTCGCGCTTACCGCGCATTGTTGCTCGAAACCCCAGGGCTTGGAGAATACATTTCCGGCGTCATCCTGTTCGAAGAAACCTTGGGACAACAGGGCGACAAGCAGATCCCCATTCCCGAAGTCGCCTGGTCGCAAAAGATCGTCCCAGGTGTCAAGGTAGACAAGGGCAAAGGCCCCCTCCCCGGCGCACCCGGTGATTTGATCACCTACGGTCTCGATGGACTGGGTGATCGTCTTGCACGCTACAAGCAACAAGGTGCGCGTTTTGCCAAATGGCGGGAGGTCTACCCGATTTCCCATCATAACCCAACCCACATGGGACGACATGCCAATGCAGAAATGTTGGCACGCTATGCCGCCGTCTGCCAGGACAAAGGAGTAGTGCCCATCGTCGAGCCCGAAGTCCTCATGGATGGCGACCATGACATTGAGCGTTGCGCTCAAGTCACTGAGCATGTGCTTCATTCTGTGTTTCACGCCCTGCATCTGCATGGCGTCAGCCTAGAACACATGATCCTCAAGCCCAATATGGTTCTGCCTGGCAAGGACTGTCGCACCGCCGATCCTCAGGAAGTCGCAGATGCCACCTTGCGCATCCTGAAACGTACCGTGCCTGCTGCAGTCCCCAGTATCAACTTCCTTTCCGGCGGACAGGGGGCGGAAGAAGCCACCGCCAATCTCAACGCCATCAATCTCCTCAAGGGCAATGCTCCCTGGCAGTTGAGTATCTCTTATGGAAGAGCATTGCAGCAGCCCGCCCTGCACGCCTGGTTGGGCAAACCGGAAAACCGGGAAAAAGCACAGCAGGCATTATTAAAGCGAGCACGACTGAATAGCCTCGCCCGCCAGGGTAAATATGAATCTTCCATGGAAAATGATCATGTCTGAAATACGCACACTGATTCGCTGGTTCTCGGAACTCGGCATCCAGGATGTCCCCCTGGTTGGGGGAAAGAATGCTTCCTTGGGCGAGATGTATCAGCAACTCACTCCCAAGGGCATTCTGATTCCCAACGGTTTTGCCGTTACTGCAGATGCCTACCGCTACATGCTGGATGAAGCAAATGCCTGGGATGATCTACACAAGGCACTCGATGATCTCGATCCTGAAAACGTTGATGATCTGGCAAGGCGTGGCGCTCAAGCCAGGGAAATCATCTATGGAGCAGGATTACCCGATGATCTGCAAGCCCAGATACTTGAGGCATATGCCAGACTAATCACCCAGTATGGCGCAGATCTGACTGTAGCCGTCCGCTCCTCTGCCACGGCGGAAGACCTGCCCACCGCATCATTTGCCGGACAACAGGACACTTATCTGAACATCAGTGGTGAAGCCTCCCTCTTGGATGCCTGCCGCCGCTGCTTTGCCAGCCTATTCACCGACCGAGCCATTCACTACCGCGTCGATCAGGGTTTTGATCATTTCAAGGTGGCACTGTCCATCGGCATCATGAAAATGGTGCGTTCTGATCTTACTGCCAGTGGTGTCATGTTTTCACTGGACACTGAAACTGGCTTCGAAGACGTCGTATTCATCACAGGAGCCTACGGTCTGGGAGAAAATGTTGTCCAAGGCAATGTGGAACCAGATGAATTCTACGTCCACAAGCCCACTTTCAACCAGGGCTACCGGGCGGTAGTACGCCGTCATCTGGGCAGCAAGCGAATCAAAATGGTTTATGCCAGTGGGCAAACCAAATCTACTACACGCAACGAACGCGTACCTGATGCCGAAAGGAATCGCTATTGCATCAACGATGATGAAGTGCTCAAACTGGCGGAATACGCCCTTACCATCGAGCAACATTACAGCGATGAAGCCGGACATATCAAGCCCATGGACATGGAATGGGCAAAAGATGGACTGGATGGCAAGCTCTATATCGTGCAGGCCAGACCCGAAACCGTTGCCTCCCAGCAAAAGGGAAGCATACTGGAGCAATACCATCTTGATGGTGATGGAGAAATACTCACCCAGGGTTACGCTGTTGGCACCCGCATTGGCAAAGGCTGCGCCCGTTACATTCCCGATGTCGCTCATTTGCATGAATTTCAGGAAGGGGAAGTACTGGTAGCAGACACTACTACCCCAGACTGGGAACCCGTGATGAAAATCGCATCTGCCATCGTCACCAACCGGGGCGGACGCACCTGTCACGCAGCCATCATTTCCCGGGAACTGGGCATACCTGCAGTCGTGGGCTGTGACAATGCCACACAAAAGGTTCCCACGGGCGAAATCGTCACCGTTTCTTGTGCCGGTGGTGACGAAGGTCGGGTGTACAAGGGAGACATTCCCTTCAGCATAGAACGCACAGACCTTTCAGGTTTGCCCCACCCCAAAACCAAAATCATGCTCAACCTGGGCAATCCGGATCTTGCATTCACCACCCGCGCCTTACCCAATGATGGCGTAGGTCTGGCTCGGCTCGAATTTATCATCAATGAATACATTAAGGCCCATCCCATGGCACTGCTTCATCCGGAAAAGGTTGAAGACGAAAAAGCACGTATTCAACTGGAAACACTCACCCGCAATCACCAGGGAGGTGCCGACTATTTCATCCAGCGCCTGTCTGAAGGTGTGGCTACCATTGCCGCAGCTTTTTATCCCAAACCAGTGATCGTGCGCATGTCTGACTTCAAGACCAATGAATATGCTTCACTGTTGGGAGGACGCTATTTTGAACCCGAGGAAGCCAACCCCATGATCGGTTTTCGCGGTGCAGTACGCTACACGCATCCGGCTTACGAAGAAGGCTTTGCCTTGGAATGCGCCGCCATGAAGCGAGTTCGGGAGAGCATGGGACTAAAGAACGTCAAACTCATGATTCCATTCTGCCGTACCCTGAAGGAAGGTGAACGCGTTCTGGCTGCCATGGCCAAGCACGGTTTGATTCGGGGCGAGGATGGCCTGGAGATTTATGTGATGTGCGAGATTCCGAATAACGTTATCCTGATCGACAAGTTCTCAGAGCTTTTCGATGGCTTTTCTATCGGCTCCAACGACCTCACCCAGCTTACCCTGGGGGTAGATCGGGATTCAGAAATCATATCCTTCGATTTCGACGAACGAGATGAAGGGGTGAAAACCATGATACGACTGGCAGTGGAAGGCGCCCGGCGCAATGGGCGGCACTCTGGACTCTGCGGACAGGCACCCTCGGACTATCCAGAAATGGCTGAATACCTGGTGCGGATCGGCATCGACTCCATGAGCCTCAACCCTGACACCCTACTCAGCACCACTCGGCATGTATTGGAAGTGGAAAAGCAATTGGCAGAATGACAAACCGGGTTGCTTGCACTTCTTCAAGATTTACCCCAAGTTTCTTTCAGCCGACAAACAACAGGAAAAATCAGCATGACAGATATCGATCCTTCACTCTTGCAGACTGACCCAGAAAGCGGCCTCAGCAGTGAAGAAGTCAGCAAACGACAACAGCAATTCGGCCTGAATGTACTGGAAACCAAGGAAGAAAGTTGGCTTGCCAGACTAGCCAAACGATTTTGGGGCCCCATTCCCTGGATGATCGAAACTGCCGCTGTACTATCAGCGTCTGTACAGCGCTGGGAAGATTTCACCATTATCATGGTGATGTTGCTGGTCAATGCCTTTGTAGACTTCTACCAGGAATCCAAGGCATTGAATGCCATCGAGGTACTCAAGCAGAAACTGGCGTTGCAATCCTTGGTCAAACGCAATGGACAATGGCAACAACTGTCCGCTGCTGATTTGGTACCTGGCGATATTGTCAAAATAAAAATTGGTGACATTATCCCTGCAGACATCAAACTCATTGGCGATGGCGACTTCCTGCAGATTGATCAGTCCGCTCTCACTGGCGAATCATTGCCTGTGAATAAAAAGCCAGGAGAGGGTGTTTATGCCAACTCCATCGTTAAGCAGGGAGAAATGCTGGCTGTCGTTATCGGAACAGGCCTCAACACCTATTTTGGAAAAACTGTGGGGCTGGTTGCCAAAGCGCAGATGGAAGGGCGCAGCCATTTCAAGCGCATGGTCATAAAAGTTGGCAACTTCCTCATTCTCCTTACCCTGATGATGATTGCCGTCATCATCTACCTGGGCATCAAACGCGGTGAGCCTGTAAGTGAACTACTGATATTTTCCCTGGTCTTGACCATTTCGGCCATCCCGGTCGCAATGCCCGCTGTGCTTACCGTCACCATGGCAATTGGGGCGACTGCCCTGGCAAGAAAACAGGCTATCGTGAGCCGTCTCGATGCAATTGAAGAACTGGCAGGCATGGATATTCTGTGTTCAGACAAGACCGGCACCCTGACACAAAACCGCATGTCTGTTGCACCCGCCTATGTTTCAGCAAACTTTAGCGAGGAAGACTTATTCCTTTACGCTGCCCTCGCCAGCCAGATGGAGAACCAGGACCCCATCGAACAACCAATTTTCGAAATATTGAAGCAGCAACAACAACTGAACAAGCTAGATAACTATTCACTTAAAAAATTCATTCCCTTCGACCCGGTTGCAAAACGCACAGAAGCCATACTCTCTACCCCCGATGGTGCAGACATTGTTGTTACCAAGGGAGCCCCACAGGTCATCATCGACCTCTGTCACAATCATGATTTCGACAAAAATGCTGCCTTCAATAAAGTCGATTCTTTTGCCCAAAGAGGCTTTCGTACCCTGGGGGTAGCCTTCAAGAATACACAGACCAATACCTTCACCTTCGTCGGTCTGATTCCCTTGTTCGACCCCCCTAGGGAAGATTCCAAAGCGACCATTGCTGAAGCAAAAGCAAAAGGTGTCACGACCAAGATGGTCACTGGAGACAATCTCGCCGTTGCCCAATACATCGCCAGCCTGCTGGACATCGGTGAAAACATCGAGGATGTGCGCGAACTTCAGGGTGAGAACACCGAAGAATATCTATTGCTGACCAAAGTAATTTCCAAGGCAATGTTGAAATCCATGAAAACGGATATCTCCGATGAACAGTTGCAAAACGATGTTCAGCGCATTGTCGATCAAGTGAGGAAAGAGCTGAACACCATGGTGCTGCCCAAGGGCACTATCAAGAAACACGAATCGGAAATTATTGCTCAAATAGAAGCAGCCGACGGTTTTGCTCAGGTTTATCCTGAAGACAAATATTTCATCGTGGACAAATTACAAAAAGCCGGGCATATCATTGGTATGACTGGCGACGGCGTCAATGATGCCCCTGCGCTGAAAAAAGCAGACGTGGGCATCGCCGTCAGTGGTGCTACGGATGCAGCCCGAGCCGCTGCCGACATCGTATTGATGGCACCGGGACTCAGAGTCATTGTCGATGCCATAGAACTGGCACGCATTACTTTCGAGCGTATGCAAAGTTACACCATTTTCCGCATCGCGGAAACTATCCGCATTATCATTTTCATGAGCCTGGCTATTGGTTTGTTCCAGTTCTATCCAGTAACTGCACTGATGATCATCATGCTTGCACTGCTGAACGACATCCCCATTCTTGCCATTGCCTATGACAACACCAGGGTAAGAGACAAACCCGTACGCTGGAACATGCATCAGGTGCTGGTGATGTCCAGTTGGCTTGGAATAGCCGGGGTACTATCCTCCTTTCTGCTATTCTGGATCATTATGGTTTACATGAAACTTCCTCTGGAGTTTGTACAATCAGTATTCTTCTCCAAACTCATCGTCGCCGGACACGGCACCATCTACAACACGCGAGTGGATGACTGGTTCTTCAAGCGTCCCTATCCCTCCTGGACCCTGGTGGCGGCAACATTCCTCAGTGCAGTTGCAGGAACTATCATCGCTGTATATGGTTTTGGATTGATGACACCAATTGGCTGGGGTTGGGGTCTGTTTACTTGGGTCTACGCTCTATCATGGTTTGTTTTCAACGATGCGGTAAAGATGATCGTGCTTCGTTTCTATCGCAAAATGAAAGGCGTCGAAGTAGAAATTTGATTCCAGGAATCATAAGGAGAACCGCTCATGTCCGAACACAGCTTTATCGCTGAGGTATTGTCCCAAGTATGGTTCCAGTTTTTTCTGGTGGCTGTGTTTGGTTTCCTGAGTGGTTTGGAGTTTCGGGAATATATATTATTACGCAGTCAGGAACGTCCAGAAGCACGATCAATAAGTCTGGGAACCACACGTACCTTTACCTTCATTGCCATTCTGGGCTTTGTTCTTTATTTGCTGGATCCGGATTTTCGACTTTATCTGGCAGGCATGTTGGGGCTGATCTTTTTCTTTGCTTTATTCTATTACCAAAAGCTGAAAAATGGTCACTCAGGACTACTGCAGCCACTAATCT
>CAYXOS010000114.1:0-8957 GCA_964467115.1 uncultured Sedimenticola sp. | reverse complement strand
ATCATCATCATCAATTATCACTCTGCCGACATTCTCAACCGCTGTATCGACAGTATTGAGTGTTCGTTTTCCCATGAAATCATCGTTGTGGACAATGATGATAATTTGCCAAAAATCAGCAACTCAGCAGTTAAAATCATCGAATTTACGGGAAACCTCGGGTTTTCTGGCGCAAACAACAAGGCGCTAAACATCGCTGAAGGGGAGTATATTTTGTTCTTGAACGCCGATGTGTTTTTACGCCCTGACTACATCGACCACTGCATCAACGTACTTGAAACACATCCTGAATGCGCCTCTGTTCAAGGAAAGCTGTTGAAAGAACACGACCCAACTCTTATAGATTCCACCGGCAATGTAGTCACCCACGCTTTCTGGGCATTCAATGAACACCACCTGGATAGAGATTTTCCGGTACCTGACCATGAAATTTTTGGCGTTTGTTGCGCTGCTGGGATTTTCCGTCACAAGGCATTAAATGAAGTCAGTCAAGACAATGAATTGTTCGACGAAGATTTTTTTGCCTATCTTGAAGATGTGGACTTGAACATCCGCTTGCGAAAAGCCGGGTATTCGGCATTGTTCGTTAGCGATGCCTGCGCATTGCATATTCGCGAGGCATCATCAGCGTTCTGGTATCGATTTCGTCAATCGGTACTCAACCGCTATCTGCTGGTCATCAAACACAAGAAAATGATGGGATTGACCATCAATTCCATCATTATTGCTCCGGTTATTTTGCTGTTTTTCCCCGAACGTCGAATCACATTCAATAAAATCCGTAGCTGTTTCAGAAAACGCTCCACGTCTTTATATTCTGAAAAACCAATTATTCTGGACAGTAACTGGCTTTTTTTAAGACATGTGTTCAAGCGTTTAAGCAATCATAGCTAAGAAAGGGTTGATCTATGCATGAACTCGCATCTCATATCTGAAATATCTGATAGCTGCACCTTGTTCTCGAACACTTCAGGCACAATCTACTTGGTACAGAACGGCACTTTCCTAACCTCATGTTTCAGAAAAAACACTATCATTGTCTGGCAAATGGCATAGTCTGTTAGACTATGGAGATCACCATCATTGAAGAATAATCATAAGGAAATGTTTGATTCCACCCTGATACTGATACCGGCTCATAATGAGACGGCTTCTGTGGCTACCATCATCAAGGCCGCTCGCAGAGAAACCGATTGCGCTATATTGGTGGTAGATGACGCCAGTTCAGATAATACTGCGCATGTTGCCAGACAAGCAGGTGCGCAGGTACTCAAACTGCCAGTGCAACTGGGCGCATGGGGTGCGGCGCAAGCGGGCATCCGATATGCCTTGGGACAAGGGTATAAAAGCATCATTACCATGGATGCCGACGGACAACATGAAGCGAAAGACTTAAAACGGCTTTTTTATCCTATTATCGAGGGAAAAGCCGATGTCAGCATTGGTGCCTGTATCAGTCGGGGTTCAAAGTTACGCAAACTTGCCTGGATATTCCTGAAATGGGCCTCGGGACTGAGTATGGAAGATATCACCTCTGGCTTTCGCGCCTACAACCAGAAAGCCATGTTCTTGCTCGCTTCTAAAGAATCCACGCTGCTGGAATATCAAGATATCGGCGTATTGACTCAATTGCGTGCACATAACCTGCAGATTGTAGAAGTTTCGGTCAAAATGCTTCCAAGGTCTGATGGTCACTCCCGGGTTTTCAACTCCTGGATTGCCGTGGGTTATTATATGTTCCAGGCGAGTATTCTCGGGCTAAGTAAAAGGCATAGAAAACATCCCAGCAGAAAAAAGCCATGAATCTGTACACTTGTTCAAGAACAAGGCACATGTCTGTTAATATCACTGCTTATTACCCAATACACACACCAAACCCATGTCAACCATAAACTGGATTTCCGCTACCATTGGTCTGATTACCGCCGGATTGATTTTTTATCTGGTCAGGCGCGATCATCTGCATACCCGCTATACACTGTGGTGGATTCCAACGGCTTTTCTTTTAGCCATCTTTGGTGTTTTTCCTCAACTGATCGACAAGCTTGGCCTGCTTCTGGGGATCAGCTACCCCCCGGTCATCGCCTTACTGCTGGGGCTGATGGCGTTACTCATAAAAATACTATTGATGGATATTGAGCGCTCCCGAAATGAGGTTAAACTTATTCGTCTCATACAACGCATGGCTATTTTGGAAAAAGAGTTGGATGACATCAAGAGTAAAAATAGCCAATAGTCTGTACGCCCAGATTACAAACGCCTGTTGCTCATGTTAGTAGTCACCGCTTACCTGCTACCCTGGCTGTTGGGGGTTGTTTGGCTGGCATGGCTGGAACGATGGACCCAATCCCCCACAAACCTTTTCAAAACCCTTGGCTATGGTTTTTTCTTGGGATACATTGCCTGCGCCTTTGTTATCCAAGCTGTGTTTTACTTCACCAACACCCTGTCGCTACAACTGATTTTTGGAACCCTGGTCGTTTTATTGCTGCTGGGGTTGCTACTCTTTTGGCGGCATTCATATTTATCTTCATCAAATAGCCCACCTGCTCCTCCCACAACACGAAAAATAGAAGTCGGGATAGTGGCGCTACTGCTTGCCCTTATTTTGATTCACCTCGGTTTCGCCGCCTATGACGCATGGAATAACCCATTGCTCCCCTGGGATGCGGGAACCACCTGGACCTACCGTGCAAAAATATGGTTTCTCAATCAAGAATTGTCTTCCTTCAGCAGTGCAGCAAATTGGCTCAAAACAACTGATAGCGGCATCTATACGATTAACGCCTACCGTTACCCAGCAACAGTCTCACTGATTCAGCTTTGGCCGGTACTGGCGTCTGGATATTGGAACACAGCTGTTGCACTCTTTCCCGGGTTCTTGGCAGGAATTGCCCTGTGCATGGGACTATACGGGCAACTTCGCAGTTTGGGATCGAGCATTCTAGCGGCTGTTCTGGCGGTGTATTTGCTGATTTCCATACCACTTCTGGATGCACACATGGCATTACCCGGCTATGCGGATATATGGCTGAGCGGACTTGCTGGACTGGGCTTCATCAGCCTGCTCATCTGGTCGCAAACACAGGACAGGGGACAGCTATTGCTAGGGCTGATATTTCTGATCTTGGGCATAACACTCAAGCGAGAAGGCAGTGTATGGCTGGCAACAGGTCTGGCTTTCCTGTTGCTGCAAATCGTATCCTGGCGTTTGATACTGTTGCTCATAAGCGTCATCGCCGTTGCCATACTTACAGGGCACGGACTGGTTCAGCTGCCTGGCGTAGGCGCTATTGGCTATGCCAACAAGGTATTTTATATACCAGGTATAGGCAACATTTTGCTCCAGCCCAAAGATGTTTCCATGTCGGTGATTTACAATCTATTTCTCTATGACAACTGGCATCTTCTGTATTTCGCTCTGACAGGCATGTTGCTATTGGTGCTGTTTTTTGCAGACAAACAAACAGCAAAAGTTATTGTAACGTTCTCCTTGCTGGTAACTGCTGTGATTGTCGCCATATTCTATCTATCGCCAGAAAGCGCTTGGGCAACGAACAGTACCGCTTTGGCACGTCTATTAATGCAGACACTTCCTGCCTGGGTATTCCTTCTTTTCATTGGATGGCAAGCCGCCATGCAAGGAGAACAGCAGACATGAGGCTTGCCGCCATATTCTCCATGCTGGTCGCCTTTGTGATCACAGCGGTAATAACGGTCATCATCCTCGATAAACCGATAACAGATGGCCTGGACAACGCCATTTCCACGCCCATTTCCATTGCTGATTTTCAGTTCATGCAAGGTACTGGCACCAACACCAGCGATCAACTGAGCATCAACACCTATACCAATGGAAAAGCCATCGTCAGCAATCTGAAAGGCATCACTGCGGCAGAACGCTACCAATATCTCTCTTTTGATCTGTCACCTTCGTTGTTGTTTGAAGAACGTCCTATCTTCTTCTGGCGTTCTGCCCACACGGGGAAATTGAATAGTGTCGCCCTGGAAGAAACCCCCATAGACCACATCAATCTCAAAAATCTGGATGGCTGGACTGGAAATTTGATCGAGTATGGCTTCATTTTTACTCAACAACCTGGTCTGGTATGGACACTGAAGAATCTGTCATTTTCTTCTGACAGTCTTGAGCAAAGCCTGCTGCACAAACTGTCGAAATGGCTGGAGCTGGAACCCTGGTCACTGCACTCAGTAAATTTCATTTATGGTGGCGGCAGCCGCGGGGTGATTTCTCCCCCCATTGTTATCGGTATATGGATAGCATTGAGCCTGCTGTTGTATTGGCTGTTCAGTCGCAGGAATAAGCAATCAATCAACAAATCTGTTGTGATTACCATCTTTTTGACGGGTTGGATATTGCTCGATGCCCGCTGGCTGTTCAATCTGTTGCAACAGGTAGAAATCACCCACAACAGTTATGCACAACAAGACAACACCGATAGTAGGCAGACTGGAATTGATCAGGACTACTTCCGTTTTTTTCAATATCTGAACAAAAACGTCCTTCCCTCTTCCCCCCAGTTTATTTATGTGCTGGATAATAACTCGAACTATTTTCGCGCAAAAACCCCCTGGTGGCTGGCACCCCACAACACCCTCAATATCGATACTTTTCCACGCCCTCAATATGCCCAAAAAGGCGGGTACATTCTATTATTACACCCTGCAGCAGAAATCATCTATGATGGCTCAACACAAAGCCTACGCTGGGGGGCGGCGAACAGTTTACCCGTAACCCCTGTGTATGAATCCTCTCTGGGCAGCCTGTACAAGATAAGGAGCACGTAAAAGAATGATCCCCGTTATTCTGTCTGGTGGTTCTGGCACCCGTCTGTGGCCAGTTTCCCGCAAAACCCACCCAAAACAGTTCTGGCCATTATTGTCTGATGAAAGCATGTTGCAGGAGACCTGCAACCGCGTCAGAGATTATGCCGGTATACAGCCTCCCATCGTTGTCTGCAATGAAGCGCACCGTTTTTTTGTGGCGCATCAGTTGCAGGATAGCCAGTTGGATGATGCTGCCATTATGCTCGAACCCCTTGGTAGAAATACGGCACCGGCGGTCGCTGTTGCTGCATTTCAAGCCCTGGCAACCGCAAAAGATGGTGAAGATCCAGTGATGCTGGTGCTGCCTGCGGATCACCTTATTCACAATGTTCAGGCATTTCATCAAGCACTGGAGAAAGCAGAAACCCTCGCCCGCTCTGGCTATCTTGTCACTTTCGGTATTCTGCCCACGGCTGCAGAAACGGGTTATGGATATATTCAAAGCGACGGAGCGCTTGAAACCATGCCAGAGGCGTCGAAGATCAATCGTTTTGTGGAAAAACCTGATCGAGAAACTGCCGAGAAATACCTTAACTCAGGGACGTATTTTTGGAACAGCGGCATGTTCATGTTTACCGCATCAAGCTACCTGAAAGCCCTGGAACAACTTGCACCAGAAATCCTTGCCGCATCCCAACAAGCCTGGGAGAAGGCAGAAACAGATGCAGATTTCATTCGCCTGGATCAGCAGGCATTTTCAGCATGCCCTTCTGACTCCATCGATTATGCCGTCATGGAGCACACAGATAACGGAGTGGTTATTCCTTTGGATGTGGGATGGAACGATGTCGGATCCTGGTCCGCATTGTGGGACATCGGCGAAAAGGATGAGCAGGGCAATGTCAAAGTCGGTGATGTACTGGCACAAGACTCCAGAAACAGCTATTTGCGCTCCGACAACCGTTTGCTGGCGACAGTAGGTCTGGATGACATTATGGTTGTGGATACCCACGACGTGGTATTGGTCGCCCACAAGAGCCAGGTACAAAAGGTCAAGGATCTGGTCAACCAGTTGAGCGATGAGCAACGTGAGGAGATCAATATCCATTCCATCGTGCACCGTCCCTGGGGATGTTATCAAGGCATCGACCGGGGCGAGCGCTATCAAGTCAAGCGTATTTCTGTATCACCGGGCGCGTCCTTATCCCTGCAAATGCACCATCATCGTGCCGAGCACTGGATTGTGGTGAAAGGCACGGCCAAGGTCACCCGCGGTGACAAGAGCTTTATCCTGTCGGAAAATGAATCAACTTACATCCCCATCGGAACCCTGCACCGACTGGAAAACCCCGGAAAAATCCCCCTGGAAATCATCGAGGTTCAGTCAGGCAGCTATCTGGGCGAGGATGATATCGAACGGCTGGAAGATGTGTATGGCCGGTAGTTGAAAATCAGCCGGAAATACCTTCATCCACGCCACCCAGCAACTCCACCAGTCGTGGCAAAAAGCGCCCGAACTCCAGGGTCATAAGTGCAAAATCGGCGTCAAACCGTTCTGCGGGAGTTTCTGCGCCAGATTCCCCGGCTTCATCCAGTACTGCATCCTGAAAACGTAGCCGTTTGAGCTGGAATTTTTCATCCAGAACAAAACTGACGCGCTCATCCCAGGTCAGCGCCAGGCGCATCACCCGTTTTCCGGCATTGAGGTGGACTTTGGTTTCATCAGAAAACAGGTCTTCACGGCGCATACGAATAATGCCGCCCTCTTCCACCAAATCACGCAATTCACACTCATCTTCTATGTGCAATTCTGCCGGCGCACTGTCGTGGGTCAGCCATTCGGTCATCACCGCATCCGGAGCTTCTTCAACCTGTAGAGGAACTACGGGAAAGCTGCCCAGGCATTCCCGAAGCAAATCAATCAATTCTTCCGCCCGGCTTGCAGATGCCGTATCCACGACCAACCAACCCTGCTTGATATCAAGATAGGCATACTGGCGACTGCTTTTACTGAATGCTCTTGGCATCATTTCCAGAAGGACAGTCTCTTTCAACTCTCGACGTTCCTTGGCGCGAACCTCTCTACCCTCTTTCTCCTGGATTTCATCTGCCCTGGCTTCAACCAGTTCCCGAACAGCTGCTGCCGGTAGAATCTTTTCCTCCTTGCGTGCGCACAACATCCAACAATTACCAGACACATGCACCAGTTGCTGCCCTTCTTTTCCCAAAGGCTCAGTCCACCCCGTAAATGCAGGTTCCATACTGGCAAGGGCACGAAAAGGTTTGGCTGCGAGCTTTTCTTCCAGTTCTTCAGGGGTAAGCTCAAATGTCTGGGTTAAACGATACAAAACGAGGTTCTTGAACCACATGAAACTGTCCTGGAAATAAAAGGGGCGCTGATTATGCTGCCTGGCGTTTATGCAATCAAGCGCTGTGTCATGTGCAAACGCATTTCAGCCTTCTCGGTAATCTGATGAAACAAATGATGCGGACCGGATGCCTTGTCGATCAACGCGGGCAAATCATCTTCCAGTTCTGCATAGTATTCCAGTAACCGGCAGTCAAAATCTGCCAGCGCACGACTCAAAGGATCTTTGCTGTGGCGCTGTAACACCCGCTCTGCACCCTCTTCAACCACATTTCCCAGACAAATATGCACTGCGGAAAACAAGGTCGCCCAGCCATTGAACCAGAACATCAAATCTCGGTCGAAGCCCTGATTGGGTGACTTCTCCGCAGCCAGCACCTGCGCCAGAAATTCTTTTTCGCGCACACTTTCACCTTCTTCCAGTAATTCAGCACGGCCGTAAGCATCAATGGTGGAACTGGTGAGTAAAATTGGCGATTCGGGATACCGAGTCAGGACAAAACTGGCATCCTTGATCAACTGCCCCCTGGAAGCCGTGCCTGGACGGGTTTTCTGCCGCTCAGAAGGCGCTGTGGACAATATTTGTATCTTGTGACCTCGCCGCCCCAGTTGTTGTGCCAACCGACCAAACACGCCCTGACTGAAAAAATCCATGGAGAAATTCAAGCGATTTTGCTTATGCAGCAACGCCAGTTGAATACCCTTGAATGTGGGAACCGCCTCCACGATATTGGCAATTTTCTCTACAGGAATACGCTCTTTGAGGTTGCCATGTTTGTCCACAATCACTTCCTGATGAAATTCATCGAAGCTGATCTGCAACAGCACCCTCGCTTTCTTCCAACTCGCCGGACGTGCATTCAGCGCCTGCTGCATGGCTTCCAGCATTGCCCGGGTCTGTTGCCTGTCATTGGCAAAATCACCATTGAGTAGAATGGCGAAGGTGCTGATGCGGCGCATACGCCCAATGGCAGCATAGAAATGCTGCATATGACGGGTCAAATCACCGCCGGTAAACAAGACATTTTCCGTATGTCCATCCACCAGTTCATACAGCTGGCTGGCATTGTCCTCCCCGCGCACAAATGGCCGCCACACAAACATGCAATGGCGACAGGTTTGAGGGCATCCCATGTGAGGAATCAATCCCAACTTGTCAAAGCGATACGGCTCTATTGGAACATCCGGCAACGCATCCAGTAATGCCAGACGCTGCTTGTCCGCTTCCCCCAGCATTTCGCCATAGCGGTCACGCTCTATTTTGGCGATTTGTGCATAACGGCGTTGATCTGCTTCAGCAAACAACCCCAGGCTGCGCCAGATAGCCAGAATATCCTGCACCAAAGCTTCCTTGTCATCGCCCCGGGTTTGGAGCAAATGAAACAATTGTTGTCGCTGAGCCGGGCCGGGGCCTGTTGAAGCCAACCAATGCTCGATGTACAAGCGTATAAAATCTTCGGCACTGTTTGCCCGTTCCAGCAATTCCATCAGGAAAGCACGTGACGACCCTTTGAAGGGCGCAAGCAAGGCACTGTGGTACTCAACCGCAACATGCTGCTGCAGCCAATGCCAGGCATAAACATAGGTCATGAAAAACGACAAATTCCCGGCTTGCGGGTCCGGCTGCAGCAAACTTTCCATACCGGCATTCGTAAGTCGATTGATTTCGGACTTGAATCGCTGGCGACGGTTTTCCAGATACAGGGCAAGTAGCCGCTGTTGTTCGGAATCAGGGATCTGTACTTGGGTAGAAGGCATAACGAAGTTTACCAGCTACGGCTATTTGGAAGCCACTGCTTCA
>CAYXOS010000113.1:0-8971 GCA_964467115.1 uncultured Sedimenticola sp. | reverse complement strand
GGAAATATCAAACGGACATTGGGTCAACTGCCATTTCGCCTTGAATAAGCCATAGCCCGGAAATTTCATAAATTCACGTGATGATCGCGCAGGAGATTGTTTTCACATGGGGTTTTCTCAAGGCGCCGCGTATCCGCGATTACGCGCAACTGAAGAAAATCCCTTGTGGAAACAAGAAACAAGCGAGGACGCGTGTAATTTATGAATTTTCCGGGATAGTAGAAACCCGTCCCCTTTTGTACAATGGTATCCTTCGCAAATACTAGGAAAGAGAATCATGGGCTTTCTGCAAGATAAAAAAATCCTCATCACTGGTGTCGCCAGTAATCGTTCCATTGCTTATGGTGTCGCCAAAGCCATGCATCGTGAAGGTGCTGAGCTGGCGTTTACTTATCAGAATGAAAAACTTCAGGGGCGGGTGGAAAAGTTTGCTGCTGAATTTGATTCCGACATTACCCTCCCCCTGGATGTAAGCAATGATGAAGACATTGAAGCCGTATTTACAGCCTTGTCTGAGCGCTGGGATGGTCTGGATGGTATTGTCCATTCCATAGGCTTCGCCCCAAGAGACCAGCTCGAAGGCAGTTTTGTAGATGCCGTAACCCGGGAGGGTTTCAACATGGCTCACGATATCAGCGCCTACAGTTTTGCCGCCCTGGCAAAAGCGGGAAAAAACATGATGGCAGGTCGAAATGCAGCGCTGCTTACCATGACTTATCTTGGCGCAGTACGCACCGTTCCCAACTACAATGTCATGGGCGTGGCAAAAGCGGCTCTGGAAGCCACAACCCGCTACCTGGCAGATTCCATGGGGCCTGACGGGGTACGTGTAAATGCAGTTTCTGCAGGCCCTATCCGCACCCTTGCCGCTTCAGGCATCAACGATTTTCGTTCCATGCTGGCAGAAGCAGAAAAGAAAACACCACTGCGTCGCAACGTAACCATAGATGAAGTGGGCAATGCAGCCGCTTTTCTCTGTTCAGACCTGGCATCCGGAATTACTGGCGATGTACTGTATGTAGATTCGGGCTACCATATTGTTGGCATGACTTGATCACCAAGTATTGATCCAGCGACCAAGCATGTCGCACTCAGTGCATCACAGTCTGTCTCGGCTCGGCGTTATCGCTTTTGTCAATGGAACAACCATTGGCCGCAAGCAAGGCCTTGTTCCGAAGCAGGCTTGAAGCACTGAGCATCACCTATATCGGTGCTGGGTTAATAGTAGACTTCCATGACAGTCGTTCCTTCAGGAAAGGCTAAAATGTCATTTCTTTCGCGCCGCTTTTCTAAATTCTCTGGGAGACACTCCTGCCCAACGCTTGAATGCTCGCGAAAAAGTCGACGCATTCTGGTATCCCAGCATCAAACAGATATCCAACAGTTTTTCGTCGCTCTGCTCCAACAAGACGCAGGCTCGGTGAAAGCGCGCTTCATCAAGAATTTCCGAGTAACTGATATGGAGCTTCCCCAAGCGACGTTGCAATGTGCGGGTGTTTATTCCGGTAACACTCGCTAAAAACCTGCCGTTTATTTTGGATGTCCCCAGATAAGGGGTCAAAGCGTGAATCAATTGCTGCTTCAAATCTTCTGGCGGCGATACAATTTGTGAAGAATCTATGTGCCTGGATTCAAATATTGGATTTCTTAAAGATAACAATTCACAGGGAATCGCAATGGCAGCATAAGCCTGGGAATATAAAATCCTGCTGGGCTGCAACTCCACTGCCTGCTCAGCATGTCGATAGGAGTTAAAAGTAAAATGTATCTCTGGTGGTCTCCATTGCACCCCCGCATACAGTTGTACCAACTGAATCATTCCAGCAACCTGAAATAACTCGATTTGAGTATAATCATCAGTCAGAAAAATGCCTTTGCTAACAAGCCAAAGCGTCTTACCTCGCGGCTCCAAAACATAGTGAGCAATATTGGATTGTAAAGGCGCAATTTGGCAAAAACGCCGGAGTAACGCCAACAAGTTAGCGCATCCCTGTACCAAAGGTTTGACCGTTTCAATTTCCTGGTGCGCAAGCATGAAGGAAGCCTGCAAACCAAATAAGGGAAGAGCCTCTTTGCTCGCAATGGTCTGAATAAACTTCCACGCTGGCTTTTCCAAAACCAGCTTACCCTCTCCTTCCAGAATACCCAATGGCAATCCAGCCTTTTCCAGCTCATGTTCTATAGGAATTCCTATTTTTCTCGCCAAACGAAAAAAGGGTTCCATTACAGATACTTGAACAAGAGGAATATCCTTAAAACTCATAAAATAGTGATGATCTGTCGCAAGAAGATAAGAAACACAACTACCCTTAGTGTAGATTAGCGAACTGAATTTACCAAATTGCTAGAAAATTATTAAAGGGCATCTCTAATAATGTCATTCCGGCACACACCGGAATCTATAACCCATTGATTAGAATAGACCCTGGCCTACGCCGGGGTGACAAAAAGACAGTTTTTCGAGGTGCCCTAAAAAAACAGAGTGAGACCTATGAGAAACAAAATCCTATTTTCGCTTTTAATGTCGGGATTGCTTTTCTTTTCTACAGCTAATGCTGAAGAGAGTGCGGCAACCCCAGCCCCTGTGACTTCTGATACAACTTCTACTGCACCACCTCCAGCACCTACAACAACTACTACGCCTGTTCGTCAGCCTAAACTCATTGGTCCGACAGGCGCTACAGGTGTTATCAGGCGCTCTGATCGACGCCAAGATCGTAGATTGGAAGAAGATTTGGAAGACCTGGGAGATGCGATAGACAGAAAACCACGTGCTCGCAGATAAGTAAACCATGGGCTATCCAGGTATCGATAAATTCATTTATTGTCTCCAGGATAAGTCCATTATCTTTGCAAAATAACATTCTGGATTTAACAACAATGATGAATAACTTTTTAGATCTACATCACAATGCCCTAGGTTCCAAGCGAAAGCATTTATGGCTTGCACTAGGCCTGGCTTTTGCACTGCCGCAAACGTCTTTCTCCAGCGGTGGTGGCATCGTTACTGATGACAAGTCATCCCTGTCTGCTGATGCACAACTCCAACCCTATTCACCTTACGCCCAACGCAGCTTTCCTAACAAGCCACTTTGGGGAGACACTCATTTACATACAGCTATCTCTTTTGACGCAGGAGCCTTTGGTGCACGTTTGTTGCCACCCGATGCCTACCGCTTTGCAAAAGGTGAAGAAGTCATATCATCCACCGGCCAACCCGCTCGCCTGTCTCGACCACTGGACTTCCTGGTGGTTGCAGACCACTCTGATAACATGGGCTTCTTCCCCAATTTGCAGCAAGGCGCTCCCTATGTCATGGCAGATGAAAAAGGGCGTCGCTGGCATGGAATGATAGAAGAAGGCGGTCAAACCGCCGTAGAAGCAGCCGCCGAGCTAATCACCGCATTTTCCCAAGGTGAATTTCCCAAGGCACTGGAATCCCTTCCAGGTACCAATGTTTACCGTTCCACCTGGGATGACATCATCAATGCTGCTGAAGAAGCCAATGATCCAGGAAAATTTACTGCTTTCATCGGCTACGAATGGACCTCACTGGTGAAAGGCAATAACTTGCACCGAGTCGTCATCTATCGAGACGATGCGGACCGAGCCAAACTCATGGAACCTTATACCATGACCCCACCATTGGGCAGCCCCAACCCACGCGACTTATGGAAATGGATGGCTCGCTACGAAGCAAAAACAGCAGGACAAGTTCTGGCAATCGCACACAACGGCAATATGAGTAATGGCATCATGTTTCCGGAAACTCGTTCTTTCGGTAAAAAGCTGGACAAAAGCTATGTAGAAACACGCGCTCGCTGGGAACCCTTGTACGAAGTTACCCAAATAAAAGGAGATGGCGAGACCCACCCCTTTCTATCACCTAATGACGAGTTTGCTGACTATGAAACTTGGGACGTAGGCAACCTCGATCTCACTGTTCTAAAGAAAGATGACATGCTCAAATATGAGTATGCTCGTTCGGCACTCAAAATCGGCTTGCAGTTGGAACAAAAATTGGGAACAAACCCTTACAAGTTTGGCATGATCGGTTCTACCGACAGCCACACTGGATTGTCAGCAATCGAGGAAGACAACTTCTTTGGCAAACACTCTGGTGGCGAACCCAGCAAGGATCGCTATCTACACCCCATGGCGAAAGTGGGTGACAACGAATACCCAGGCTATTCCATGGTCTCTTCTGGATGGGCTGCTGTGTGGGCAGAAGAAAACACCAGAGCCTCGATCTTTGACGCAATGCAACGCAAGGAAACCTATGCCACCACCGGCAGTCGCATGACCGTACGTTTCTTTGGCGGTTGGGATTTCGACAAGAATGATGCCAGCAACCGCCTACCAGCAAAAACAGGGTACAACAAAGGCGTCCCCATGGGCGGTAATCTACCAACAATACCCAAAGGAAAAACCGCGCCAACATTCCTGGTCGCAGCAATGAAAGATCCTTTGGGCGGTAACCTCGATCGAATCCAGATCGTGAAAGGCTGGACGGATAGCAAAGGAAAATCCCACGAAAAAGTTTATGACGTTGTTTGGTCTGACGATCGAAAACCAGATCAGAAAACCGGAAAAATCCCTGCGGTGGGCAACACCGTAGACGTAGCCAACGCAACCTGGAGTAACAGCATTGGTGATCCGGAATTGATCAGCACCTGGCAGGATCCGAATTTTGATGCCAAACAAAGCGCCTTTTACTATGCGCGGGTTATTGAAATTCCCACACCACGCTGGACGGCTTACGATGCCAAACACTTCAAGGTAAAAATGCCGAAAAATGTTCCCATGACCACAACTGAACGCGCCTATACCTCCCCTATCTGGTACTCGCCCAAGAAATAAACATGTTATACAAATGGCTACACGAGCCCCTGATACACTTTCTGTTGATCGGGGGCTTGCTCTTTCTTCTCTACGGAATCAAGAATGACGAGGTTTCCAACAATGGCAACCTCATCACTATTTCCAGTGCCAAAATCAATCACCTCGCCACCCTGTGGGAACAGAAAATGGGGCGTCCACCATCAACTGATGAGCTGGATGGACTCATACAACATCAGATAAAAGAAGATGTACTGTATCGGGAGGCTCTGGCAATGGGGCTAGACAAAGGTGATACAGTCATTCGCAGGCGCTTGGCACAAAAGCTGGAATTCATTACGGTTGATATCGTAGCGCAGAAGACACCTACTGACGCTGAATTAGAAAGCTACCTTTCCCAACATCAACAGCAGTTTCAACAACCCAGCCATCTTGATTTTATACAAATCTATCTCAACGCAGACAAAAGAGGCGGACAAGCACAGAAGGATGCACAGCAGCTATTGCTGGATCTCAACACCGCCGATACTCATTTGGATCTTCTGAACATAGGCGACCCCTTTATGTTCGAGCAGCGCTATCAGGATGTAACGGAACAGGAAATTTCCCAGCTCTTTGGTCAAGGTTTCGCCCGCGACTTATTCAAACAATCACAAGGTCAATGGCAGGGTCCGATCTCTTCCGGCTATGGTCTGCACTTGGTACTGGTAGAACGTAAGACAAGTAGCAGCCAACCCAAACTAAGCGATGTTTACGACAAAGTACTCAAAGCCTGGAAAGATGATCAGCGCCAACGCATGAATCAGTCTTTTCTCCAAACACTGAAGCAACATTACACAATCATCGTCGAAACCCCACAGACGACATCGACACAATGAATTTTCGAATTGTATGGCTTTTGCTATTGCTGCCGCTCTTCAACACTACAAACGCTGATGAAATCCGTCCTGCCTATCTGCAATTCAAAGAAAGCAGCCCAAATATCTTTGATGTCATATGGAAAGTACCCGCCCGGAACGGCAGGAAACTTGGATTAGAAGTACAGCTACCCGCCAATTGTAAAAATACCACTTCTCCCACAGCGGAACTCATCAACGCGTCCTACATTCAGCGTTGGATTGTTCATTGCAAGCAAGGCATCATTGATGGTGAAATTCTCATCAAAGGACTGGATAAAACCAGTACAGATGTACTGCTGCACATGGAGTTTATCAGTGGCATTTCACAAACCACTCAACTTACGCCCTCGAACAACTCCTTCAAAGTGGAAGCAGAAGCCTCTACTACACAGATTATTTCCACCTACACAGCCCTGGGCATCGAACACATTTTGCAAGGTATAGATCATCTACTTTTCGTTTTTGCCCTGTTGCTTATCGTTCGCGACTGGAGAGTCTTACTGGCGACTATCACCGCCTTTACTGCAGCACACAGCATAACCCTTGCTGCCGCCACCATGGGATTGATCCATGTCCCTCAAAAGCCCGTAGAAGCCACTATTGCACTGAGCATTCTGTTTCTCGCAATGGAATGGGTGCATAGTAAACAAGGCAAAATCGGCGCTACTGAACGTTTCCCCTGGCTAATCGCCTTTATCTTCGGGTTGCTGCATGGGTTTGGATTTGCGGGGGCTCTGTCAGAAATCGGGTTACCTCAACATGCTATCCCGCTGGCACTGGTATTTTTTAACGTAGGAGTGGAACTGGGACAGTTGTTTTTTATCTCTGTGGTGCTGCTTGGCAGCTGGCTGTTGCATCGACTGCAACATCAAAAACTCCTGGAAGCTGCTGAATATGTCACTGTCTACGTCATCGGCAGCATCGCTTCTTTCTGGCTGATTGAGCGCATTAGTGCTTTCTAGTGAACCTCTGATCAGTTCATGAACTCGCATCTCATACCTGAAATGCCAGTTCATAAATTCCCACTCTTGGGATGGTGCCACAGCACACGAAAGTAAACCGAGCAAGGTGGATTAATTCTATAAGCCGCCAATTTAGGGTTTTGTCTACTCTGGCTTCTCAGCTTTGAACAAAGCCCCTTCCGTACTGTCAGCGGTCTTATATCCGGTAAACGCCACCAGCGCGACTTTCTGGAAACCAGCAGCATTCAAAGAGGATACAAATTCTTCTGCTCTCAGCGTTCCTGACACACAGTCCGCCCAGGATTCTTCGCTGCAACAAGACAGGTGTTCTGACCCCGAAGTGCGCACCATATCAGCTACTTGCAATCGTCCACCAGGCCGCAGCAGGCGAAAGACCTCCTGTAGCACGGCCTCTTTGTCTTGTGCCAGATTGATCGCACCATTCGATATCAGTACGTCTGCGCAAGCATTGTCCAAAGGAATAGTTGATATATCCGCCAGATGAAATTCAACTTGTTCGAGACCCGCGCCAGCGGAATTGGCTTGCGCTTTCACTATCATCGCCGGGGTGCAGTCGATGCCATGCACACTTCCAGAGCTACCTACCAGCAACCCAGCCACGCAGGCATCGGCGCCAGCACCACAACCCAGATCGATCACGGTCTCACCAGGCAGTATGGGGCCCAGATCAAAGGGGTTGCCAACCGCAGCGGCAGATTCCCAGACTCGATCCGGCAGACTGTCGAGCCACATTTCACGATAACCCAGGGCGCGGGCATTTTCTTTTCCTTTACCCCAGCCAAAATCTGACTCAGGTTCCTTCGCCAAACGCGTGTACAAGTCCAGGAGTTGATCTTTTGGCGTCTTCTTTTCAAGAGCGTTGTCGCAACTCATTCAGGATTGTCTCCCTGGGGCTGAATCTGTTCTTTCAACACATCAGTCATGCGTTCAAGCATTGCCGATGCCAGAGAACTGCGGGCATCAGGTTCCAGTTCCGAGAACATCATTGTCATGCAGCGTGGCATCATATTCTGCATGAACTGGATACGGTCTTCTGCTGTCATGCCCTGAAACATATTGTCCATCATCGTTTGCATCATCTCGGGCATGTCTTCCGGCTTCATCATGCCGGACATCATTTTCTGCATCATCTTTTGCATACCTTCCATCATTTCATTACTCCTGTTGATTATCAGTGGATTTCAAGAACACGGCGCCATAATGATAGGGTCCCATATCGACAACCTTCTCCAGAACGAAGCCAGCGGGTTCAACGAAGGATTGGACTGCTTCCGGCACCATGCGCAACTCGGTATCCGGGCCACGTGGATATCCCAGCACAGTGGTTTCTTCCCTCGGAAGGGGATACCAGTTGATGATGGCAAACTGCCCTTTCGGTTTGAGCACCTCATGCACAGCCTTGGCAAGGGCTGTTTTATCAGGCACCCCATGAAAGGTGTTGGCGATGAACACAAAATCCACGGGTTCATCGACGGCAGCAGGCAATTCGCGGGCATCACCAAGGATCTCCTGGAAATTCGGGTTATTCCGGCATATCTGTTTGGCTTGAGACAAAAGTTCCTCGTCCAGGTCCAACGCCCAAGTTTTACCTGGGTGAACTAGCTGGCACATGGGGCGGGTGAAATGGCCATCACCACAACACAAATCCACCACTGACATTTCGGGCTTTATCCCGACCTCAAGCAGCACAGTCTCGGGATCAGGCCACAAGGCCTGCCACCAATCGCTGTCAGGCATCAAGGTTGCCGGGAACAGTTTTAGATCGGACATGATCTTTTCCTCGTACAGTTGACACTGGGTGGGATATCACACAGTATTAAAATATCAATCAACACACATATGAGCTATTACGCATATGAGTAGTAACGCATACAATTGCGATGAAGTCAAGCAGATCAGCCAACTGTTCAAACTCCTGGCAGAGCCGAATCGCTTGAAAATTCTCTGTGGCTTGGGATTGGAATGCCGTCCGGTCTCTTCCATCGTTGAAGAAACAGGACTGTCACAAACGAATGTTTCTTTTCATCTGAGGGCGTTACGGGAAGCTGGGCTGGTACGTCCTGAACGACGGGGAGCATTTATCTACTATTGTCTGCCCGATGCGAAATTGCTGGCGATACTGGAAGATTTCAAAACCTGGATGAAGGAAATTTAACACGTAGCTGTTACGCGAATGAGCGCTAATGCGCTACTCAGTCGAACCGGCTATTTTGATAGTCTCGGGTTCGAACCCCTCCCAACTCAGTCAAA
>CAYXOS010000112.1:0-9116 GCA_964467115.1 uncultured Sedimenticola sp. | reverse complement strand
CGCTTGCCGTGGACAATCTCATTGATCCGGCGGGGTGGTACGTCCATGGCCCGCGCCAGGCGGTTCTGGCTGATACCAAGCGGCTTGAGGAACTCTTCCAGAAGCACTTCACCGGGGTGTATGTTGTTCAGGGTTTCCATGTGTCCTCCTATCAGTGGTAATCGACAATTTGTACCTTTTCGGCATTGCCGTTGCGCCAGACGAAGCAGATGCGCCATTGCTTGTTGATGCGGATACTGTGCTGCCCTTTGCGATCCCCTTTCAGGGGTTCCAGGCGGTTCGCTGGTGGAATACGAAGGTCATCCAAGGTTTGGGCGTTGTTGAGCATACGCAGTTTACGCCGAGCCACCTGCTGAATATCTCTTGGCAACTTGCGTGAAACCTGTCCCTGCCAGATGCAGGCAGTTTCCTTTTCCGCAAAATCCAATATCATGACATTAGTGTAACGCATGGCGTTATAGTAAACAAGCGAACTTCAGCAGGGACAGGCGGGTGGTCGAGGTCGGAGTCAAATGGGGAAAATGTTGGGAAGATTCGATGATGTGGAATTGTCTTACGCTGTCCCTTGTAATGGCTTGGGCAGAATTTGACTCCGACCCCTGGGGTGCTGGGGCGCGGTTACCTGGCAATATCAGTCATTTCCTACAGTATATTTCGGACAAGTCTGATAGTGGAAGTTTGCAGATGGGTCTAGAATGAAACCGTGTTCAATAAGGTGAGGGTAGCCAAGGAAGCTGCCGGAAAAGGAGTTCCAGCCTTATGAATGCAAACCCCGGCTGCATGGAAGTAGCCGGGGTTGTTTTTTATCCCTAAAATGTTGAATTTATGCGACATCGCCCTGGTTTGACTCCGACCCCTATGCTCCAGTGCTCGTTGGTTAGCGATCTGCCAGGTAAACTTCCAGCAAGGTTTGTTCCAGGCCGTCAATATCCCTTAGTTGTTCGATGTCCATATGCCGACGTGCAATTTTGGTTAGTTTTTCTATCTGCTTCTGCGTTTGCCAGGCTTGTTGCAGGCTATCTATATCGAATCCGTTTTCTCTCATGTATTCCTTTGCCAGTCCTTCTGGCTGGTCAAAGTGCAGGGGTTCGCTTTGCAACATTTCGTATTCATAGGAATAATGATCGATATTGTTCTGCCTGGCGAGTTGAGCGTACAGGTTTTCCAGATTTGTGCCGCCGGAAAAATATTGATCCAGGTCGAGGATGATAGTGGGGCGATGTGTTTTTCCCTTGAAAGAGAAGGTGACGCTCACGCGTATGCTGTTGCTCATTGTATTTTTTTCCGGGCAATCTGAATGGCATTCCGAACCTGCTCAGGTGCAGTGCCGCCAATGTGATTTCGGGCGGCGACAGAGCCTTCCAGGGTCAGATAATCAAATACGTCTGATTTGATATCGGTACTGAAGTTTTGTAGTTCATCAAGAGACAGGTCGGATAAATCGCAGTTTTTTTCCACGCACAAGGCAACAGCTTTTCCCACAACCTCATGGGCATCACGGAAAGGTATGCCAGCGCGTACCAGATAATCTGCCAAATCCGTAGCCGTAGCAAAACCCTTGTTGGTTGCCTCGCGCATGGCCTCAAGGTTACAGGTGATTTCTGGAACCATGTCGGCAAATATTTTCAGGCAGCCCTTGATGTTATCCACGGTATCAAACAAGGGCTCCTTGTCTTCCTGATTATCTTTATTGTAGGCAAGGGGCTGACTTTTCATCAGGGTAAGAAGCCCGATCAGATGGCCAAAGATGCGGCCACTTTTGCCTCGCACCAGTTCGGGAACATCAGGATTTTTCTTTTGCGGCATGATGGATGAGCCAGTGCAGAAGCTATCCGAAAGGGTGATGAAATTGAATTGTGCAGATGACCAGATGATGAGTTCCTCTGACATGCGGGACAAATGCATCATCAAAATACTGGCGGCGGCGCTGAATTCGATGGCGAAATCCCGGTCGCTGACTGCATCCAGAGAATTGGCGCAGGGGCGATCGAAACCCAGTAATTCAGCGCTGTATTCACGGTCTATGGGATAGGTGGTGCCAGCGAGGGCGGCGGCACCCAGGGGGGATTCGTTCATGCGTAGCTGACAATCCAGAAAGCGCCCATAATCCCGTTGCAGCATTTCGAACCAGGCGTGCATATGATGTCCGAAGGTAATGGGTTGAGCGGTTTGCAGATGAGTAAAACCCGGCATGATGGTGTCTGCTTCCCGTTCTGCGGTTTTCAACAATGCCTGCTGAAAGCGCCTGAGTTCTGCCAGTATGGTGTTGATTTCGTCGCGTAGCCACAAGCGCACATCGGTGGCTACCTGATCATTGCGAGAGCGCCCGGTGTGCAATTTTTTTCCGGCATCGCCAATGTCTTCCGTCAACGCCGCCTCGATATTCATGTGGACATCTTCCAGGGCCACCGACCATGGGAATTTTCCGTCGGCAATCTGTTGCTGGATCTTATCGAGACCCGATATGATCAGTGCAAGCTCCTGGTCGTTCAAAATACCTTGTTTGGCAAGCATTTTGGCATGAGCGACAGAGCCTTGAATATCATAGTCGGCAAGCCGTTGATCAAACTCCACCGAGGCAGTAAATGCTTCGACGAAAGCGTCAGTAGGCTGGTTGAAGCGTCCCGCCCAAAGTTTTTTGTCAGACATGGTTGCGTACCTGATTGTAATCTGATGATGCGGAAGAGTTTGGCAATATCTGCCTGTACCCTATACCGTTGGATAGGCGGAGATTATACTGTATTGAAAGTCATCCTTGGTGAACGAAACATTGAACCCTTCACAGCAAAGTTTCCTGCCCGATTTTTGTGGTGTACGCACCGTGTTGGCGGTGGTGGTTGTTGCGACCTTGCTGGCAATGGTTTTAAGCATGGCAGCCACCGACCACTTGCGGGATTTTTGGGCTGATTTCAGTGTTGTAGCGATCTATATACAATGGATTGGTCTGTCGGCGGCAGCTTGCATCTGCTTGCTGAAACGTTGGCTTGGGAAAATGCGGCATAGTCTGGCAGGGGTATTGGCATGGGGGGTTATCATGCTGGTGGCATTGCTGGTTAGTTTGAGCGCTACCTGGCTGATTCCTCTGGAAATGTTGCAGGGTGTGTCTGGGCGGGAGTTGATGATAAAGACCCTTGGTATAAGTGGTGTGTTGGGGGCGTTGATACTTCGCTATTTGTATGAAAATCATCAGCAAAGGCAGCGAGAATTGGCAGAGAGCCGAGCGCGTTTTCAGGCTCTGCAAGCCCGTATTCGCCCCCACTTTTTGTTCAATAGTTTGAATACCGTCGTAAGTTTGATTCCTATGGATCCTGAACGTGCCGAGGAAGTGTTACAAGATCTGGCAGATCTGTTTCGCGCCAGCTTGGGAGATGAAAGCCGCATATCATCCGTTGCTGGAGAACTGGAATTGGCGAGGCAGTATCTGGCGATAGAACAACAGCGTCTTGGCTCCCGGCTGAAAGTTACTTGGGATCTGGACGAGTTGCCCGATGAAGCAGAAATGCCGCCGTTGCTGTTACAGCCTTTGGTGGAAAATTCTGTCTATCATGGTGTAGAGGCCTCAGTGGATGGCGGGGAGATAGCGATCTTTGGGCGTTACCGGAAAGGGATAATTGCACTTACTGTAAGCAATACCTTACCTAAAACGCCTGACCAGAATTCTCGTGTTGGAAATCACATGGCGTTGGACAATATTCGCCAGCGTCTGGAAATGCGTTATGGAGAATTGGCTGGGATGCATACGGGCATGGCTGAAGGGCGCTACCAGGTACGAATCTGGTTTCCAGTCCTGGGCAGTAAAAAATGAAAATAATATTGGTCGATGATGAAGAGCTGGCTCGACAACGCCTGCGCGGGCTGATTTCTCAGCTTGGTGGTGGACACGAGATCGTTGCTGAAGCAGAGAATGGTGAACAAGCGGTAGCACTTTGTCGGCAGTTGCCAGTTGATTTGGTCTTTATGGATATCCACATGCCGGGGATGAATGGATTGGAGGCGGCAGCGAAAATTTCTGCACAGGAACTGCCGCCCGCAATAATCTTTGTAACGGCATACACTGAACATGCCCTGGATGCCTTTGAAGTGCATGCCGTCGATTATCTACTCAAGCCTATTCGTCGGGAAAAACTGAAAATTTCTCTGGAAAAAGCTACACGCCTTACCCGCCCGCAGTTGCAGCAGGAAAGTAGTAATGAAACCTGGCTCACCAGTCGCTACCGCGGCGGCGTACAACGTATTGCCATGTCGGATATCTATTATTTTCGTGCAGATAGCAAATATGTATTGGTGAGATACAAGGAAGGTGAAGCCTTGATAGAAGATTCCCTGGTTTCCCTGGAAAAGCGATTTCCCGATGAATTGTTGCGTATTCATCGCGGTGCGCTGGTCAGAATGGCAAAGGTCAAAGGTCTGGAAAAACGGGAAGACGGTAGTGTGCAATTGTACTTTGCCGATATTGATGATCGTTTGGAAGTTAGTCGCCGCCATGTTCCAGCCATAAGGCGTTTGTTGGGGTGAGAAAATGGTCATAGTTGACATATGAGGGAAAAAACATCGAATAGATAGCTATTGTTGGCGTTAAAAGATAAGAAACAAATGGTTTTGTATCGCATACTGCACAACAAATTTGGACGAGTTCTGGTTAATTCCGTACCAAGCAGATTAGGTCTGATATGTTTAAAAATAAGGTCGCGTTTACGGCTAACGCTTTTTTGCACCACAACAAACTTGTAAACGGCAATTCAATGAAATTTATCGCAGCAGGACTTTCTCTCCTTATTTTGTTCTTCTCATTCGGTAAGGTGTTTGCCCAGAGTAACGCTGAGCTTGCAAAGGCAGCGCAAAATCC
Organism: uncultured Sedimenticola sp.; assembly: GCA_964467115.1. Classification (GTDB taxonomy): domain Bacteria; phylum Pseudomonadota; class Gammaproteobacteria; order Chromatiales; family Chromatiaceae; genus Thiolapillus. The sequence goes on along the minus strand of CAYXOS010000112.1, from coordinate 4,270 downwards.
TGTGGCTGATATGATCAGTCTTCCTTTTCAGGATAATATCAATACGGGAATTGGTCCTGATGATGAAACCCAAAATATCCTGAATATCCAGCCTGTTTGGCCATTTGCGCTGAATGATGATTGGAATGTCATTACCCGAACCATTCTTCCTGTTATCTCCCAGCCAGATATTCTAACCGGTGATGGACGGATATCCGGTTTGGGTGATACCAGCTTTACAGCGTTTCTTTCACCAAAAAATTCGGGTTCATTGATATGGGGTGTTGGACCAACATTTTTGTTGCCGACAGCGACCAAGGATGCGTTGGGGAATGACAAATGGGGTGCTGGTGTTTCGGTAGTGGCGTTGACCATGCCAGGAAACTGGGTGATCGGTTCCCTGGTAAGCAATGTCTGGGATGTGGGTGGCTCTGGCAATCAGGATATCAATCTATTTACCTGGCAGTATTTTATCAACTACAACTTGCCAGATTCCTGGTATCTCACCAGTGCCCCGATCATCACCGCCAACTGGGAAGCTGATAGTGACAATCGATGGACAATACCCTTTGGGGGTGGTGTGGGAAAAATCTTTAAATTAGGTAAGCAGCCTATGAATGCTCAACTCAGCGCCTACAAGAATGTGGTTACTCCGGACTATGGGGCTGATTGGCAATTCAGAATACAACTGCAAATGCTTTTTCCTAAATAATATATGCAAGGAGCCTGTCGGACTTGATGCGGTTTGAGCTGAATATATTCACCATAATCTGCGCGCGCCAGAATCAATCAGAGCTTCTCTAGAAGCCCTGTACTCAATTTATTGCGATGCTGGATATCAGACGGTTGCTGATTTTCTTTTGTGTAGCCGATCCCGCAATATTTGTGTGGCTGCAATCATGTTTTCCAGTGCGGGTTTTACTTCCTCCCAGCGGCGGGTTTTAAGACCACAGTCGGGGTTGACCCATAAACGCTCCAACGGAATGCGCTCCAGGGCTTTTTCCAGTAGTTCGAGCATGTCAGATGTCTGTGGAATATTCGGGGAATGGATATCGTACACCCCCGGTCCTATTTCAGCCGGGTATTCAAATTCGACAAATGCATCCAGTAATTCCATACGTGAACGTGAGGTCTCGATGGTGATGACATCAGCATCCATGGCAGCAATTGCCGGCATGATGTCGTTGAATTCCGAGTAGCACATATGAGTATGTATCTGGGTGCTGTCCTGAACTTGCCCTGCCGCAATGCGGAAACTTTCCACCGCCCAATCCAGGTATTTCTGCCAGTTGGATTTTCTAAGTGGCAGACCTTCTCGTAAAGCGGCCTCGTCGATTTGTATGACCTTTATTCCCGCATTTTCCAGATCCAGGACTTCTTTCTGTATCGCAAGCGCCAATTGTTTGCAGGTTGTGGAGCGGGGTTGGTCATCACGCACAAAAGACCAGTTGAGAATCGTGACAGGCCCGGTCAACATGCCTTTCATGGGTTTACGGGTGAGTGACTGGGCATAGGTTGTCCAGGCAACTGTGATGGCAGAAGGGCGCTGTACGTCACCGAATAACAGAGGTGGTTTGACACAACGCGAGCCATAAGATTGCACCCAGCCAAAGCGGGTGAACGCAAAGCCTTGAAGTTGTTCGCCGAAGTACTCCACCATGTCGTTGCGTTCTGCTTCACCATGAACCAGCACATCCAGACCCAACTGCTCTTGAATCACTACGGCATGGGCAATTTCCTGTTGCATTTTCTTTTGATACAGGTCGTGGCTGAGTGTTCCCTGCCGATACTCGCGCCTTGCCTTGCGAATGTCAGAAGTTTGAGGGAAGGAGCCAATGGTGGTGGTTGGTAGTATGGGTAAGTCGATTTGTTGATGGCGACGCTGTTGGTAAGGGCTGCGACGGTAATCTTTGCTTTCCATAGCCTCCAGGGACTGTTTTACATCGGAATTAAAAACCCGGGGAGAATGGCGGCGACTTTCCAGCGCTGCTCGTGCTTGGTGGAAGGCCGGGTTCTCAACCTCATTGTTATTGATTGCCTGTTTCAACAGGGCAAGTTCATCCAGTTTTTGTACAGCAAATGCCAACCATGATTGGAGTTCCTTATCCAGCTCCTGTTCAGACCTGAGATCCACAGGGACATGTAACAAGGAACAGGATGCCGACAGCCACAAGCGCTGTCCCAGTCGCTGCTGCAAAGGTCGTAGTGTATCCAGGCAGGCATCCAGGTCAGTTCTCCAGATATTGCGACCATTGATGATGCCTACAGAAAGTATTTTGTAGTTGGGTAGATGATCGACCAGTTGGGAAAATTCTTCAGGCGCCCGAACAGCATCGACATGCAGTCCTGCAACGGGCAAGTTTGCGGCTAAATGCAGGTTATCTTCCAGTGCGCCAAAATACACACACAGGAGTATTTTTATACAATTGCTGTGCAAGCGGCTGTAGGCACTTTCATAGGCTTGTTTCCAGCTTTGGGGCAGATCCAAAGCAAGGGCAGGCTCATCAAACTGTACCCATTCCACCCCCAGCTCTGCCAGGCGAGTCAGAATTTCCGTGTATACCGAAACCAAGTTGTCCAGCAGGCTCAGTCGGTCAAAATCTTCTTCCTCTGCTTTGCTCAACCACAGCCAGGTCAGGGGGCCTGGAATAACAGGTTTTATGTTGGTATATCCCTGGCTCTGGGCTTCTTTCACTTCATCGAACAGTTTTTCGCTTTGAATGAAAAAATCTTGTCCGGGGTGTAACTCAGGAACGATGAAGTGATAGTTGGTATCAAACCATTTGGTCATTTCACCTGCGGGAACTGGGTGTCCCTGGGCGTCTTTTCCCTGAGCGATACAAAATGCCTGGTCGGTGTGATCATGGCTGCTTAAATTTCCGAATCGTTGAGGAATGGCGCCCAACAGCAGGCTGTGATCCAGAATGTGATCGTAGAAAGAGAAGTCGTTGACAGGGAGGAAGTCCAGCCCAGCCTGTTGCTGTATCTGCCAGTGTTTTGTGCGTAGCTGGCGTCCTGTATCAGTCAGTTGTGAGGCTTTGATGTCGCCGCGCCAATATTGCTCCAGGGCGAATTTGAGTTCACGTTGATGGCCGATACGGGGAAACCCCAGATTATGGATGTGCGTCATGGTTGCTTGCTCGAGAATAGTCAATGGATGGTGCTATTCTGTTGCATGACATTTACAAGTACAATTGATGAATATTTAAGAAAATATGAAAATATCTCATGTATTTGCAGATCAACCATTTGCGCATGTTACGTGCCTTGTCTGAAACAGGAAGTTTGACCGCAGCAGCTCAACAACTTCACCTTACCCAATCTGCCTTGTCCCATCAGATCAAGGGATTGGAAAACTACTTCGATGCGCGCTTGTTTCAACGTAAAAGTCGTCCGCTAAAGCTGAGTGAAGCAGGGGAGCGATTGTTGCAACTGGCGCGGTCGGTATTACCCCAAGTGGAAGAATGTGAGTATTCACTATCGCGTATCGGCTTAGGTGTAGCCGGTCGATTGCATATCGGCATCGAATGCCACAGTTGTTTCCAATGGCTGATGCCGACCCTTGACCTGTACCGGGAGAACTGGGCTGAAGTAGAGTTGGATCTTACTCTGGGGCATAGCTTTTCTCCTCTTCCTGCACTCAAATCTGGACGGGTAGACGTAGTGATTAGTTCGGATGTGCGTGCTGATCCTGATTTGTTGTTCTTGCCTCTGTTCAGTTATGAATCCTTGCTGGCGGTAGGAGTGGATCATCCGCTGGCATTGAAAAAATTTGTGGTTCCTCAGGATTTGGGCGCAGAAACCTTGATTACCTATCCGGTTGAACAAAATCGTCTAGACGTGTTTTCCTTGTTCCTGCACCCGGCGGCTGTCCAGCCTGCAGCTGTTCGGCATGTAGAATTAACGCCCATGATGATGCAACTGGTTGCCAGTAATCGTGGCGTCACGTCTTTGCCAAGTTGGGCCTTGCATGAATATGCCGAGAATAGCCGTTTGCGTTTTATATCATTGGGGGATTCGGGGGTATGGGGAACCCTGTACATGGTGATGCGCCGCGATGATCGGAATAAACCGTTCATGGATGCTTTTTTGCAACAGGCGAGGACGACCTGTTTTGAACAGCTTCCTGGTATCAAGCGCGTCAGAGAAAGAGCTTGAAGCACTGGGGACGACATACTCGGTCGCCGGGTTAACCTGGCGACCAAGTATGTTGGGTCAATAAAGGATAGACATTAACAGGCTGTTGAAAAACACTGTTTTTCGACAGCCTGTGTGTGGCACATGGATGTGC
>CAYXOS010000111.1:0-9168 GCA_964467115.1 uncultured Sedimenticola sp. | reverse complement strand
CTACAGAATAATTGACAGAGCTTCTCTAACCCGAAAAATTCATAAATTACACGCGTCCTCGCTTGTTTCTTGTTTCCACAAGAGATTTTCTTCAGTTGCACGTAATCGCGGATACGCGACGCCTTCAGAAAATCCCTTGTGAAAACAATCTCCTGCACGATCATCACGTGAATTTATGAAATTTTCGGGGTATCTGCTCAGCATCTTGATCCGAGGAGATGGTAAGTCATTGTATATCCAGGACGCTGTGAATACATCCATGTACGCTCTGCGGCAGCTTGACCCACATGGATGTGGGGAATGCAGGTATTGCAGGGAGCAATATATCTGCCCATGCTGCCGAAGCCCGGCTATTCAATGACTTACCCTCTCCACACAAAATTACGCTGAGTAGTTACTTTCCGAGCTAAATTGAACAAATAAGAACGGGCGTATTTTCGGAATTGATCAGAGATTCCTATACGCCCGTTTTTATTTGTCTGCTCCTAGCTGTCGAAAAAAATCAAGTCATTAGGGACAGTGCCAGAATATAAGCAGATACAGCCAAAGCAAAAGCCGCAATTTCGATAACAGGGCGCAATTTTTTCCATTGGCGTTGCTTGTGTTGACGGGCAGTCGCCAAATCAAGGCTGGGGACAAAATCTCTTACTTGGTCTCGCATCATATAATTCATGTGGTTCATGGCTATTTCTCCGTTGTTCTCGTTATGTTCTTAGTCTAGCACAATAATAGAACAAATAAAGAACAAAATAATCATTCATCTGTAATTGCGGCGCTATTTCCCATGAATCCAGGGGAATCCTATGGCATAATTCGCGCCTGCCCAGCAATATTGATCGATATCTCTATATGAAAACCAACCCAGTGGATCATGCGGTAGAGCGTCTTTGTCAGAAAGGCTGCAAAGCCTTGTGGACGGATATTGATCGCATGGAGCAGGGGCAAGAACTGTCGGAACTCAAGGGGTTGGATGCACAGCAGCAGGCACAAGTGCTGGTGGAAATAAAAAGCATCATGGCTGTATATAAAGGTAGCTGTAGTCTGGATACGTGACATGAGAATTGCACTGAAAATTGATGTTCCCACCCTTAGCGCTGCTACTGTAGGTGTCCCTCGTTTACTGAAATTGCTGGATGACTATCAGATCACTGCCAGTTTTTTCTTTGCTGTTGAGTTCAATGCCAAAGGAAAAGGTTTGGTCGATAAGGCCTTGTCTTTACTTGGTAAGCGCCAAAAGCCGGAAATGACCTTGCAAGAATCCATGCTGGCTGTCGCAGAAGCTGGACATGAAATAGGCTTGATGGGGTTTGATGCAGCAACCTGGCAACAACAGGCTGCTTTTGCTGATGCTGATTGGAGTAGTTACCAGCTTGCCATGGGCATGGAAACCTTCGAACAGTTGCTGGGGCATGCGCCAAATCGTTTCGCTGCACCCAACTGGCAAGTCAATGCGCATTTGTTGGCAATCGAAGAGCGTCTGGAATTTCGCTATGCCAGCGATGTGCGAGGAAAATATCCATTCCTTCCTTCTCTGCACAATGTGGTTTCTCAGTGCCCACAAATTCCTACTACCTTGCCCACCTTGTCCGAGATGTTGCTACAGCCGGAGATCACCCCCGACAAGGTACATGAATTTCTCTATGCAGAAAGCCGTCATGTTCTACCCTATGGGCATGTGTATTCTGCCAATGCTGACAATGAGGGCATACAACATCTCGATTTTATGGAGAAGATGCTGGTGATGTGGAAAGGGCAGGAAGGGACGTTGCGCACCCTGGGGGAAATTCGTCGGGAACTGAATCTTGAACAACTCCCCGTGCACCAGATTGGTTGGGGAGCTGTGGCAGGGCGGCGTGAACATCTTGCCATGCAAAGCGTTAAAGTTGAAGAATGAGCCCTCAGCAATTGCGTACATCCGATCGTGAACTGAAAGACTGGGTATATTCAGCCAAGTCTCCCTTGCATGGGACAGGCTTGTTCGCACGTAAACCCATTGCTGAAGGAGCCTACATCGGCACGTATCATGGACCCAAGGCTTCCCGTAACGGCATGTATGTATTGTGGGTTTGTGATTCGGAAGATGATGATGCATGGACTGGCTGTAGTGGACGCAACTTGCTGCGTTATCTGAATCATTCACAGCAATGCAATGCCGAATTCGATGGCTTGGACTTGTATGCCACAACCGATATTGCTGAAGATGAAGAAATCACCTTTTATTATGGTGATGAATTTCATGAGCAGCTCTGACTCTCGCGATCAACTCTATTCCGTCCGTCAGGACAAGATTGATAGCTTTACCTTCGATAAGCGGGTCGCAGATGTTTTTTCCGACATGATATCCCGCTCGGTGCCCGGCTACGCTAGCATCATTGGAATGATTGGTATTCTGGCGAACAAACATGCCGGGGAAGGCAGCAACCTCTATGATCTTGGTTGTTCTCTTGGCGCTGCATCGGTTTCTATGGGTAAAGAAACCATCAACCGGAATTGTCAGATTATCGCTGTGGACAATGCCCAGGCAATGCTGGATCAGGCGCAAAAGCATTTTGTTCGTCACCAACTGAACAATATTCAGGTTGTTTGTGATGATATTCGTCAGGTGGAAATTTCCAACGCGTCGGTTGTGGTGTTGAACTTTACCTTGCAGTTTCTCCCGGTTGATGAGCGCATGCCTTTATTACAAGCGGTGCGCAAGGGCATGCGAGATGATGGGGTATTGATATTGTCTGAAAAAATATCAGGTGTGGATGAGCGAGAAAACAGTTTGCTCATCGAACTGCATCATACCTTCAAGCGCGCCAACGGATATTCTGACCTGGAAATCAGTCAGAAACGCGCCGCGCTGGAGGAGGTATTGCTTCCTGAGCCCATTGCTGTACACAAGGAACGCCTGCAACAAGCTGGTTTTCGTCATGTGGATTTGTGGTTCCAGTGCTTTAATTTTGTTTCCTTCATTGCCAGACCATGATCACTATTGAAGCAGTTCAGCAACAAATGCTGGCAGCGGACATGGGGCGTTGGGCTGAATCTCTGCCACAGCAGATTCATCAGGCGTTGGCATCTGATCGGCACGGAGATCTGGGGCGTTGGCAGCAGTTGCTGCAACTGTTACCGGATATAGAGACCGATGATGTTGACCTGAACGCGGATGTGTTGCGCGTTGGGCAGCCTGGAATGCTTGAGGAACCAACCCAAAAAGATGTATTCCAGGTGTTACGTGCTTTGCAACCCTGGCGCAAAGGACCGTATGAATTATTTGGAATAACTGTTGATACGGAATGGCGTTCAGACTGGAAATGGCAGCGTCTGCTACCTCATATTCAACCCTTGGCAGGCCGTAGGGTGCTGGATGTGGGTTGTGGTAATGGCTACCATGCCTGGCGCATGGCAGGAGCGGGAGCTGATCTGGTGATCGGAATTGATCCCAGCCTGTTGTTCCTGACCCAGTTCAATGCCATTCGGCATTTCATGAGGCATCCTGCCAATGTGCATTTCCTGCCTCTGGGTATCGAAGCCGTACCTCAGGATCTACATGCCTTTGATACCGTTTTCTCCATGGGTATTCTTTATCATCGGCGTTCACCCATGGATCATTTGTATGATTTGAAGGCTTGCCTGGGTGCTGGTGGGGAACTGGTGCTTGAAACCCTGGTGGTCGAGGGTGATGAAAGTACGGTGCTTCTTCCCCAGGGACGTTACGCCAAGATGCGTAACGTCTGGTTTATTCCATCAGCGCTGGCACTGCGTCAATGGTTGCTGCGTAGTGGCTTCAAGGACGTTCGTATCGTGGATGTGACCGCCACCACCATAGAAGAACAGCGCCGTACTGACTGGATGGCATTTGAATCCCTGCAGGAGTATCTTGATCCTGATGATCAGAGCAAAACCATTGAAGGGCATCCTGCGCCATTGCGAGGAATTGTCACCGCCAGAGTATGAAGTATTACCAAGCCGGCACAGATGTAAAAAGTACCGGGATGATCAAATCTTACTAACCTGAATTGTTATCTGAGTTTTGGCTTTATGGATAATAATTCCGCATTTGCCTTGCCGTCATCATCGGCAATCAAATAGATTCGCCCGTCAGCTTTTACTGCCAGCCCTTCCAGTTTTCCATTGGTTCCGCAGGTCAAAGAGTAGTGGGTCAGTATGTCTGATATCAGGGTTTTTCCGAGTAATGGGTAGGAGCCTGAGCCTTGGTTTTCGACGTGTTCGGGTAGATGGATTTGGTACAATCTTTTGAATTTGGCTTTGAAAAAAGGTTTGTTGTCTCTTTCTAAAACTATGGCGCTTCCATCGGTGAGAAAGCTGATCGCAGACAAGCCTACACCTTTGGCTTTGTCCAGTTGATAGCGATAAAATTGCCACCGCTCGGAGGCTGGCCAGTATTGCCCGATTTTCACTTGCCCCCTTGGGTCGTCTTTCCAGGAACGCTGGAATACCACCGCCACTCGCTCATTGTTGCCAGACCCTATGGTGGCAATGCCCTCGAACCCGGCTTTGACCCGATATCGGGAAACTTCCGGGGGAAGAGGTATTTCATCCAGGACATTTCCTGCATCATCTGTACGAACAATGAGATTGGGGCGCTTTTGACCAATTTTTCCTTCTGATGCCAGCCAGAAGCCGCCAGCTTTCCGTGCGGCAATACCTTCCAGGTCGTAGGAGGGCAAGCGTCCCTGTTTGTGTATCAGGCGATGTTTACTGAGTTTGACCGGGTTGTCATGGGTGTCAATTTTCAATATTTCCATACCAGGAAGATTATGATCATGGACGGCATATAAACGTTCCGTTTTGATTGGATCAGCGCTCAGGCCTGATAACGCACCCCAGGAGGTATCGGCGCTGATGGACTGGCAGGACAATCCTTGATCTGACCGGGAGAGCTGGCTGTTACAACCTGTGCCCGAGACAACCATCAGGGTGAGTACAACAGATTTCAGGGGAGACATGATATGAGTGCCTTTGCAGGGTTTGAAAGGGTACGATCCTTGTGTGTAACCAATCCCAGGGAACGGTATAGTGACAGTTTGACTGGCAGAATCTGCAGCTTGCTGTTCTCAAGCATGGTTTTGGGAATCAGGCTCCAACCGAGATTGATCTCTGAAAGCATTTTTAATGTTTCCAAATAGTTGGTTGACATTCCTAATGTAATATCAAGATTATGTTTTTGTAGGGCATGTGCCAATATACTTCGGGTGTAGGTGGTTGGTCCTGGAAGTACGGCGGGGTATTGGATAAGCGTAGGCAGCGAAATTTGCCTCAGCTGTGACAGGGGATGCTCAGGCGCGGCGACAAAGCACAGTTCATCTTTCCAAAGTTCTTGTTTGTGTAAAAGAGGAAGTGTATCTGTGGGAAGTGTGACCACCGCCATTTCCAGTTCACCTCGGCTTACAGCAGCACAAGCTGCTTCGGAATCCATAAAGCGGATATCCAGATCGACACCAGAGAAGTTGCGGCGAAATTCCTTTAATACGGGTGGAAGGCGGTGCAGCCCGATATGGTGGCTTGTGCCGAGTAGCAATGACCCCGATACCTCGGTTTGCAAATTGCTTGCAAGATTCTTGATATCCTGCGCTTGTAGTAAGATCTCCCTCGCCTTGGGTAGCAATTCTTTTCCTGCATGGGTGAGTAACATTTTGCGCCCAATGCGATCGAAGAGCAAAATTCCCAACTCCTTTTCCAGGCTCCTCAAGCGTTTGCTGACTGCGGGTTGGGTCAAAAACAATTGTTGCGCGGCATCGGAAACAGAGCCTTTGTCGGCAACGGCAAGAAAGGCATGTAAGCTACCAAATTCCAAAATAAAGTATTCTCTTTAGGAATGCTGTTTATGAAAAATATGAATTTGTTTTATTTATTATAGCGGGTTAGGCTTTAATTCTGAACAGTGGATAGGAAAATAGCCATGACGACAGCCAGAACTCTGTATGACAAATTATGGGATGCCCATGTGGTGCGTATCGATGAGCATGGTACCAGTCTGCTTTATATAGATAGACAATTGGTGCACGAAGTGACATCCCCTCAAGCATTTGAAGGCCTGAGGCTGGCGGGGCGTAAACCCTGGCGGGTCTCGGCAAACCTGGCAACGCCTGATCATAATGTCCCCACTACAGACCGGTCTGCGGGGATTACTGATCCGGTGTCGCGCCTGCAAGTGGAAACCCTGGACAAGAACTGTTCAGAGTTCGGCATTACCGAATTCCATATGAATGACCCACGTCAGGGCATCGTGCATGTGGTGGGGCCTGAACAGGGGGCAACCTTGCCGGGAATGACCGTGGTATGTGGTGATTCTCATACTGCCACCCATGGCGCCTTTGGTGCCCTGGCTTTTGGTATTGGTACCTCCGAAGTCGAACATGTACTCGCCACCCAGTGCCTGATCCAGAAAAAATCCAAGTCCATGTTGATCGATGTACAGGGCAAGGTCGGTGAGGGCGTTACCGCCAAGGATATTGTGCTCGCCATTATTGGCAACATAGGCACTGCCGGTGGTACGGGTTACGCCATAGAGTTTGCTGGAGAAGCTATCCGTGATCTTTCTATGGAAGGCAGGATGACGGTTTGCAATATGGCCATTGAAGCAGGTGCCCGGGCAGGATTTGTCGCTGTGGATGACAAGACTATTGATTACGTCAAAGGTCGTCCTTATGCGCCTACGCAAGATCAGTGGCAGCAGGCAGTTGCCAACTGGCGTGAATTGCATTCAGATGCGGATGCAGAATTTGATGCAGTAGTTACTCTGGATGCCAGTGCCATTGCCCCTCAAGTCACCTGGGGCACATCACCGGAAATGGTTGTGGATGTAAATGCCAGTGTCCCAAACCCCGATCAGGAAGAGGATGAAGTGCGCGCCAATGGTATGCGTCGTGCTTTGGATTACATGGGGCTGGAAGCTGGAACGGCGATTGCTGATATTGCCGTGGATAAGGTATTTATTGGCTCCTGTACCAATTCCCGTATTGAAGATTTACGCGCAGCAGCCGTGGTTGCCAAAGGGCGCAAAGTGGCGGATTCCATCAAACAGGCATTGGTGGTTCCTGGCTCTGGTCTGGTTAAGCAGCAGGCGGAAGCCGAGGGGCTGGACAAAGTATTTATCGAAGCGGGCTTTGAATGGCGGGAACCCGGTTGTTCCATGTGTCTGGCGATGAATGCAGATCGTCTGGAGCCTGGAGAGCGCTGTGCATCGACCTCCAATCGTAATTTTGAAGGGCGTCAGGGTATTGGTGGACGCACTCATTTGGTCAGTCCTGCAATGGCAGCAGCCGCTGCCATCAAGGGACATTTCACTGATGTGCGGGAGTTATAAACATGGAAAAATTCAAGACATTTACTGGAAAAGTCTGCCCGTTGGATCGTGCCAATGTGGATACGGATGCCATTATTCCCAAACAGTTTTTGAAATCCATTCAGCGCACGGGTTTTGGGCCTAATTTATTTGATGAATGGCGCTATCTGGATCATGGCGAGCCGGGGATGGATCCCGCCAGTCGTCAGCCTAACCCGGATTTTGTGCTCAATGATTCACGTTATGCCGGTGCCAGCATTTTGTTGACGCGCAAGAATTTCGGTTGTGGTTCCTCTCGTGAACATGCTCCCTGGGCGTTGGCAGATTATGGTTTCAAAGTCATTATTGCGCCGAGCTTTGCGGATATTTTTTATAACAATTGCTTTAAAAACGGTATTCTTCCCATCGTCCTTGATGAGGCGCGTGTAGAGCAGTTGTTTACCCTTGCCGGGGCAGAAGAAGCCTTGCAGATCGAAGTTGATCTTGAGCAACAAGTGCTCACGCCTGTTGCAGCGGAATCGATCAGTTTTGATGTGGACAGCTTCCGCAAGCATTGTTTGCTGGAAGGTCTGGATGATATTGGACTGACTTTACAGCACGTGGATGATATTCGCGCCTATGAAGAGCGGCGTAAACAGAAAACGCCTTGGCTGTTCTAACTATATAAATTAGACGAGTTTTTTTGGCGCAGCCCCAACGATTAAATTATTTACAGTAGGAACAAATCAATGAGCAAAAGAATACTGGTATTACCGGGTGACGGTATCGGCCCCGAGATTGTTGAACAAGGGCTGAAGGTGCTGGCAACCCTGCGTGATGAGCATGGACTGGATGTCGAGTTGGACGAAGCGCTGGTGGGCGGTGCGGCTATCGATGGTGCCGGTACGCCTTTGCCGGATGCGACATTGGATATTGCCAAAGAATCCGATGCCATTTTGTTGGGGGCTGTAGGCGGTTACAAATGGGAGTCTCTGGATATCGCCATGCGTCCTGAAAAGGGTTTGCTGGGGTTGCGCGCCGGTTTGAACCTGTTTGCCAATCTGCGCCCCGCCATTCTTTATCCGCAGCTTGCCGAGGCTTCTACATTGAAAGCCGATGTCGTTTCTGGTCTGGATATGATGATCGTGCGCGAACTGACTGGCGGTATCTATTTTGGTCAGCCGCGGGGCGTGCGTGAACTCGATAGTGGTGAAAAAGAAGGCTTTAACACCCTGGTTTATCGTGAGAGCGAAATCGAACGCATTGTGCGTGTCGCTGGTGATATCGCCCGTAAACGTAATAGCCGCGTGTGTTCAGTAGACAAGGCAAATGTACTGGAATGCACCGAACTATGGCGCGAAGTGGCTACCCGGGTCATGGACAAAGATTATGCAGATATTGAGTTGAGCCACATGTATGTAGATAACGCGGCCATGCAATTGGTACGTGAACCCAAGCAATTCGATGTGATGGTCACCACCAATATGTTTGGCGATATTCTTTCGGATTGCGCCGCCATGCTTACCGGCTCCATCGGGATGTTACCGTCCGCTTCTTTGGATGAAAATGGTAAAGGCATGTACGAGCCTATTCACGGTTCAGCGCCAGATATTGCCGGACAGAATATTGCCAACCCCTTGGCGACCATTCTTTCGGTTGCCATGATGCTGCGTTACAGCCTGGATGAATCAGCCATGGCTGATCGTATTGAAGCTGCTGTCAACAAAGTGCTGGATGATGGCTTGCGTACACGGGATATCATGGCAGAGGGCATGACCGAAGTGGGTACAGATGCCATGGGTGATGCTGTGGTTGCTGCCCTAGGGAAACTCTGATTGTGAAAAAAACTGAACTACTCAGCGTAATTATATGCGGAGATGGTAAGTCATTGAATA
>CAYXOS010000110.1:0-9263 GCA_964467115.1 uncultured Sedimenticola sp. | reverse complement strand
GTTCAGCTTCCCGCGCCTTTTGTGCTGCCAATTCTGCTGCTTTGCGCTTACGTTCTGCTTCTGCCTTTCGTTTCCGTTCCTGTTCGGCTTTCTTTTTGGCTTGGGCTTTTTTCTTGCGCTCCAATTCGGCTTTCTTTCGCGCTTCGGCCTTTTTCTTTTGTTCCGCCTTCTTGCGTGCTTCTGCTTCCTTACGTTTTTTTGCTTCGAGCTTTTTCTTCTTTTCCAGCGCCAGTTTTTTCTTTTTTTCCTGTTCTTTTTTCTTTAGCGCCAGTTGGCGCTTTTTCTCGGCTTCACGTTGTTTTTTTTGCTGCTCCAGCTTTCTCTTTTGCGCTTGTTGTTGCTTGATCTTCAGTTGTTTTTTTCGTTCTGCCTCAGCTTTTTTTGTTTCCTGTGCTTTTATTCTGTCCTGTTTCTCTTTCAACAGTTGTTTGGTATCGATCAGCCGCGCCTGCACAATCTGCCCGGTGGGTTTCTCAGCCTGGGGCGGATTGATCCAGTCGACACCGAAAATCATCAACGCCACAATACCCACATGCATGAGTACCGCCAGAAAAAAACCAAAGGGGTGACGACGAATAATATCCAGCATTATTCTGAAGGATCGGTTAGCAGCCCAATGTTCGGGGCACCGGCTTGCTGCAGCAACACCATGGCGCGAATAACTCTGCCATAATCCACATCCTTGTCACCTTTTACCAACACTGGAATACCCGGGTTGGTGGCAAGAATGGCTGCCGCCTGACGTTGCAGTTCTTCATCTTCCACGGTCTGGGTACGATCATCATCGTAAGTAATGTGAAATACGCCTTGCTTGTCCACGCTCACTACCAATGGGCGTTTGGCATCTTCGTCCATGGGTTTGGCGTCTGCCTGGGGCAAATCCACTTTCACACCCTGAGTAAGCAACGGCGCGGTAATCATGAAGATGACCAGCAACACCAACATGACATCAATGTAGGGTACAACATTGATTTCAGCCATGGGGCGCAGCTTTTTTGCTCTTCTCGACATTATTTCTTCCGCAACAGCATATGCGCCTGACGTTGCAGGATGTTGGCAAACTCTTCGGCAAAATCTTCATAACGACTTTCAAGACGCTGCACTTTGTCTGCATATTTGTTGTAGGCAACCACTGCAGGAATAGCAGCAAACAAGCCCATGGCCGTTGCGATCAATGCCTCTGCAATACCCGGTGCCACCAGGTTAAGCGTCGCTTGTTTGACATTTCCCAACGCATGAAAGGAATTCATGATGCCCCACACCGTACCAAATAATCCGACATAGGGGCTGGTGGAGCCAACGGTTGCCAGAAAAGACAAATGCCGCTCCAGACCTTCCATTTCCCGACTCAGGGCGACATGCATGGCGCGACGAGCGCCTTCTACCACCGCCATGGGTTCCATATTAGAGGCATCCTTGAGTCGCGAGAATTCCCTGAATCCGGCATGAAAGACCATTGCCATGCCCTGAATTTCATCTGGATAACGATCCAAGCCACGATACAAGTCACCCAGATCGCCACCGGACCAGAACTTGTCTTCAAAGTCATCAGCGGCACGGCGTGCCTTGCGCAATGCTCTGGAACGATCAAAAATAGCTGTCCAGGACAACACAGATGCCAATACCAAGCTCGCCATGACCAGTTGCACCAAGGGGCTGGCGTCTAATACCAGTTGCAGGAAAGAAAGCTCATTCTGCATGTTCTAATTTCTCCAATATAACAGCAGGAATTGGGCTGGGACGAAATGCCTCGATGTCGATACAAACAATCCCCACCTCTCCTCTGCACAATAGTTTGTCATCATCCTGACGATAGACATCCTGCCGAATGGTCATGGCAGTTCGGGTACATTTGGTCAGTTCTCCCGTTACCCAAAGCAAATCGTTGAATTTTGCGGGGGAACGATAATCGGCAGCGGCACTACGCACCACGAACACAATGCCATATTCCTTGCGCAACACATCCTGCTCAAATCCCAGTTCCCGCAGCCATTCGGTACGCGCCCGCTCCATAAAACGAAAATAGTTGGCGTAGTAGACAATGCCTGCGGCATCGGTATCTTCGTAATAGACCCGCACAGGAAAGCGATAGTTCATGTGTTGTCTCCAAAAAAATCATCCATGGCAACATCTTTGTCCGGTTTGAAGCCAAAATACTCGAACGCACGACGGGTAGCGACCCGCCCTCTGGGGGTGCGCATGAGGAATCCCTGCTGAATGAGAAAAGGCTCCAGCACATCTTCGATGGTACCTCGTTCCTCACCAATGGCTGCCGCCAGGCTATCTACGCCTACCGGCCCACCGTCAAATTTTTCCAACACGGCAAGCAATAAACGTCGATCCATATGATCAATACCATTGCTATCAACTTTGAGCATGGATAATGCCGCATCTGCGACAGTTGCACTGATATGTCCATCACCTTTTACCTGGGCATAATCTCTGACACGTCGCAGCAATCGATTTGCAATACGCGGCGTACCCCGGGAACGGCGTGCAATTTCCAGCGCACCTTCCGTATCAATTTCCATGCTCAAGATAGTCGCAGAACGCTGAATAATATGGGTGAGATCATCGACATTATAAAATTCCAGACGCTGTACGATACCAAAACGATCCCGCAGAGGAGAGGTTAACAACCCGGCACGGGTGGTTGCCCCCACCAGGGTAAAGGGAGGCAGATCAACTTTGATGGATCGTGCCGCGGGCCCTTCACCGATCATGATATCCAGTTGGTAGTCTTCCATGCCGGGATACAAAACTTCTTCCACCACCGGGCTGAGACGATGGATTTCATCCACAAACAGGACGTCATGAGGCTCCAGATTGGTCAGTAATGCAGCCAAATCCCCCGCTCGCTCCAGCACGGGACCTGAGGTTTGATGCAAATTCACCCCCATTTCATTGGCAATGATGTGCGCCAGGGTGGTTTTCCCCAGGCCGGGCGGTCCAAAAATCAGCACATGATCCAGTGCCTCATTACGCTGCCGTGCCGCCGGAATAAAGATTTCCATTTGCTCACGAACAGCAGGCTGCCCCACATAGTCTTGCAGGGTACGGGGGCGAATGGCCCGGTCCACAGCCACATCATCATGTTCTGCTGACGGATCGATGATTCTATCCAGGTCATCCATATCAATCAGCCCTTGGCCTTGTTTTGTAATGCCATGCGGATGGTGCGCTCTGTATCCATCCCGGACTGGAATACTGCGCTTACCATGCGATCTGCCTCGGTTGCTTTATAGCCAAGGGCGATCAAGGCACTAATCGCGTCCGCATCGGCAGCCTGAGGCTGTTTGGACAGGGAAGAAGATATGGAAGAAACATCAGAATCAACTTTTTCCAGGCGATCACGCATTTCGATAATCAGTCGCTCGGCGGTCTTTTTTCCCACCCCGGGAAGACGGCACAAGGCTTTGACGTCACCCGAATGGATATACAAGGCAAATTCATCAGAACTCATACCCGACAGAATTGCCAGCGCCATTTTTCCACCAACGCCATTGACCTTGAGCAGACTGCGAAACAAGGCGCGATCAGCCTCGCGAATAAACCCGAACAGGCTATGGGCATCGTCGCGCACCATCATATGGGTAAACAACACCACCTCTTCATCAGCCGCGGGTAAATCGTAAAAGGTTGACATGGGCGCTTCCACTTCATAACCCACGCCATTCACCTCCATCAACAACGACGGGGGTTGTTTGATCAATATCTTTCCACGCAATAACCCGATCAATGCTGACCTCCAAGTTTTACACGAGTGCAGGCGCTGTGGGCATGACAGAGGGCAACTGCAAGGGCATCAGATTCATCCAGACCCATGGGCTGACGCACACTCAACAACAAACGAATCATGTGTTGCACTTGCTCTTTTTCTGCAGCCCCCGTCCCCACCAATGCCAACTTGACCGCACGCGGGGTATACTCGAACACAGGCAGTTCGGCAATCACTGCTGCCGTAATCGCCGCGCCTCGGGCATGGCCCAGTTTCAGTGCAGATGAGGGATTTGCTGCCATAAACACCTGTTCCACAGCCACCTGATCAGGCTGGTGCTCCTGAAGCACCGATTGGATGCCAATAAAGATTTCTCCAAGTCGAGATGAAAAGTCTTTGTTGACCGTACGAATGCAGCCACTGAACACATGTTTACTCTGACGACCATTGCTGTCGATGACACCAAAGCCAGTAACCCGTGAACCTGGATCAATTCCCAGAATTCTCAAATGTCCAAAGACTCCATGATTTCGTCAGATATATCTGCGTTGGAATACACTTCCTGCACATCATCCAGGTCTTCCAGGGCATCAACCAGGCGCATCAATTTTTCAGCACCATCCTGATCCATCTCTGCCTTGGTACTGGCTTCGTAGCTGATTTCAGCATGATCTGCCTCCAAACCACTTTCCTGCATGGCCTGTTTTACCTCAGAAAAATCTTCAGGTGAGGTATAAACATCGATGCTACCGTCATCATTGGTCACCACATCATCCGCGCCAGCTTCCAGTGCGGCTTCCATGATCGCATCTTCATCGGCACCCGGTGCATAGCTGACAATACCTTTCTTTTCAAAAAGATAGGCGACGGAACCATCGGTACCCAAGTTACCGCCGTGCTTGGTAAATGCATGGCGTACTTCAGAAGCAGTACGATTGCGATTATCCGTCATACAATCAACCATGATCGCTGTCCCGCCCGGACCATAGCCTTCGTAACGAATCTCTTCGTAACTGTCGCCATCCAAATCACCGGCACCCCGCTTGACTGCCCGGTCGATGGTATCTTTGGGCATATTTGCGCCTTGGGCTTTTTCGACTGCCAAGCGCAAACGCGGGTTCGAATCGATATCACCGCCTCCTTCCTTGGCGGCAACCGTCACTTCCCGGATCAATTTTGACCAGAGCTTACCGCGCTTTTTATCATTTGCTGCTTTTTTATGCTTTATGTTTGCCCACTTACTATGACCTGCCATCGTCTACCTCATCATACTAATCCTGAATCCGCGGGTTCAGGGCTGGTTATGTCTGCCCGACGTTATTTTCGGGATTGAAAAACAGATTCTAGCATGAGCAGACAGACAATCCGTGACAGAATATTCCTGATACACTGACGGTATAAAATTTACGCTACCTGTCCAAATATTCAAACCCTATGCTCGAAACTGCTGCCATCGCTTTCACCACTTTTTTTGCTACAGTTGCCCCTGTTGATTCAGCCATTATGTTTGCTGCATTGACCACGGACAATACAGCTGAAGAACGTAAAAGCATGGCCATCCGCGGGGTAAGCATAGCTTCTGGGCTTTTGCTGTTGTTCGCACTGTTTGGAGAAGCCCTATTGGCACGCTTGGGAATTTCTCTGGCTGCTTTGACCACAGCTGGCGGAATTCTGCTGTTGCTGATGGGAATAGATCTGGTTTTTGCCCGTTCTTCCGGTGCCATGTCCACCACTCGAGCGGAGTCCAAAGAGGCTGAAGGACGTCAGGATATTTCAGTATTCCCCCTGGCGACGCCGCTTCTGGCAGGCCCTGGAACCATGGGCGCGGTTATTTTGATCATCGCCAACACCCATGGCGATATTGAAAAAGCCACTATCGTGGTTTCCATGCTGTTGCTGGTGATGCTCATTTCTCTTGTTTTGTTATTGGTTGCAGGCAAGCTGGAAAAACTACTTGGTGTTACCGGAATGCGGGTCATCAACCGCGTGTTCGGGGTATTGCTCTGCTCGTTGGCAGTGCAGTTCATTTTCAATGGCATTCACAACAGCGGTCTGCTCAAGATCTGAATAACACCACGCGCCACAAACATTGAACCAGGTCACATTTCCAGCACAGAATGCAACACGCATGGAATCATTTTGCTATACACAAAGATGTTTCTTCATAAAGTGACCTCTTACCCAAAACGGCCAATAAATGAGCACAGCATCCCAAGATAAATTAACTGGCCATAGGGATATCCACACTGAAATTCATAAAAGCAGTGGCAGAAAAGCGCTGTTGATCGAAAACAGCCCCTTGTACCACCGATTTCTTTCCGAACAGTTTTCCCAAGTCGGCTATGAGCCCGTCATCGCCAATTCCCGCACTTCCGCCCTCAGACACCTGAACGAAACCAGTTTTCAGGTTATTTGCATGAGTATGTATTTTGAGGGCAGCAACGCCATCGATTTTGTTAAGGAGATACGAGCACAAGATCCGGGGGTTGCGGTCATCATGCTCACCTCTGACAAGGATCGCAGCCGTAGAACCCATGCCTTGCGTGCCGGTATCACAGAAGTTATCTACAAAGCCGGACACAAGGATATTTCCCGGCAGATATCGAAATGCCTGAAACGCAGCAAGAACCCACAGTTGCTTGGCAGCAAGGTTCTCTATGTGGAAGACAGCCTCACTCAGGCAGTTATCAATATGCAGCTGCTCGAAGACATGGGGCTGGAGATCACCCATCATCGTACTGCTGAAGCCGCCATGGAAGACTTCGACAACAACGATTTTGACCTGGTGATTACTGATGTGTTGCTCAAAGGTGAAGCCAGTGGATTGACCCTACTGCGTTATATCCGCAATTTGTCAGGTGCCAGACGACGTATTCCAGTCTTGACCATCACTGGCTACGACGATGCCGCGAGACGCCAGGAACTGTTTCGCGCAGAAACCAGCGATTACATTACCAAACCGGTACTCAAGGAAGAATTGGAAATTCGTGTGACCAACCTGATTACCAACAAATTGCTCGCGGACAAGGTCGCTGGACAACAGGCACAACTCTACAATATGGCGGTACGTGATCATTTGACCGGTTGCTTCAATCGTCACGGTTTCTCTGAGCTGGCGAATGTTTACCTCAAGCAAATAGAAGCGAAACCCGACAATGTCAGCTTTTTATTGTTGGATCTGGATTACTTCAAAAACGTCAACGACTCCCATGGACATGATGTGGGGGATCAGGTGTTATCCGAGATAGGTAAGCTCCTTGCATCGGAATGCCGTAGCAATGACCTGGTAGCACGTTATGGCGGAGAAGAATTCGTGGTATTGCTTCCACATTGCAAAAAAAGTTCTGCCATGCGCATTGCCCGTCGTTTGGGGGAAAAGGTCGAAAATCTGTTGCCTGCGGGAATATCCATTACAACCAGCATCGGGGTTACCCAAGTTCCGAAATCACTAAAGCCTGATCTGGATAAAATGTTCAAAGCGGCTGACCAAGCCGTTTACCGCGCCAAGAAACGCGGCAGAAATTGTGTTTCATTTCGTCGCTACCCTAATAGCTGACTACAAAGTACAAAGACCTTCTGTACAACGCTCACTGTTGCACATCCACAGTTCACTTTGTAGAAAGCTATTCCAGGGCTCCTGCTCCCAGCTCACACATTCTCACCCGTGTAGGCGGCGAAATTCGGGGACGAGATGCAAGTTCATGAATAGATCAGCGCTTCCCTGTATCAATCGGGTTTGAAAAAACTGTGGCTGTAGGACGCAGACCCCGCTGGTCGCTTCACAAGGGTATTTGTCCCTGGGGTTTGTTTACCCTTCCCCCAGAACCTATGACAAAAAACGCGATTCCTTCCACTGTTTTTTGCTTTGTACAATGCTTGGTCAGCCAGCTCGAACAAATCTTCTCTGCTATGTTTTTTTCCAGGAACAACGCCCGCACAACCGACACTGACAGTTAGGTGATAGCGAGATTCGCTATCGTGATAATACATTTCCAGATGTTCGATTCCTTCGACAATCTCCTGAGCATAAGCTTCGACATCCTGTACTTCATCCATATCCAGCAGCACCACGAACTCTTCCCCACCAATACGACAGGCTTTATCACCAGCCCTGCGGGTTTTGCTCTCCAAATATCTACCCAGCTTTTTCAGTGCCAGATCACCCTGGAGATGCCCCATCAGATCGTTATAACGCTTGAAATGATCTACATCGATAATCAATAAAAACAACAAACGCTTATGCCGTTCATTCAAACGCCACATATGCTCAAAATGAGCGTCAAACGCCCTGCGATTGCCCAAACCTGTCAAAGAATCCCGAACGGAGGTTTGTTGCAGCTTACCAATACGTCTACGTGCCAACCAATAACTGACAATGATTGAACTCGCCCAGACCGAAACAACGGGTACAGACAGACCCAGAATTAACACCGCAAACAATGACAACAAAAATGTGGCGGTAATCGCAAGCAGTAATCGGTTGACGAAACAACTGAAGCGAACAAATATAATGATCAAGGCAGATATTGCTGCCAATATCCCCACCCCAATGGTGCGTGACCAACCCCGAGCTTTGGTGACAACCTCGTTTTTATC
The DNA here is from genome assembly GCA_964467115.1 of uncultured Sedimenticola sp. Taxonomy (GTDB): domain Bacteria; phylum Pseudomonadota; class Gammaproteobacteria; order Chromatiales; family Chromatiaceae; genus Thiolapillus. Next base: position 949 of record CAYXOS010000110.1, on the reverse strand, counting down.
CAAGGCATTGAATATATTGGCATGGATTTCCACACCACTCATCGCCCCTTCATTTTCCATCGGTACGGGAAATACACGTCGAATAGAGGTTGCCGTAATACCAACAAAAACAACTTTATCCTGTAACGCTTGAAGTGGTACTTTGCCTTCCACCACATCGACAAAAGAAAACATGGGAAATGCCCCTGCCCCCCCCACATAGGGAAACAAAACTTTGTTGTCTCGTATCCATTTCCCCCTCATTTCCATATCGAGGCTGTTAAAAGTCTCCCCAGGAAGTTTGGTAACATCACGTTTACCTGCAACATATAACGCCGCCAGTGCTAATTCCGGCCAACGTGCAGCACCCGCTCCGGCCAGAAGATAGGTTCCCCGAACGATACCATCACGATCCACTCCCATATCAGAATGCCCAATACCAGCAGCGACTTTGGCAAATAGAGCCAAAGGCAGGATTTCTGACACCACCCCATCTTTTGGATCTTCATCGCTACTCATGGCCAAAACAACTTTGCCATGTTGTGAGATAGCATCGGCAAACAGTTGGTCTCCAAGCTCATCGTCTCGATTTGGATCAGCAAACAGCACGTCAAAGGCGACTGAATTGCTACCTGCCAATGTCAAGCGTTGCAACAGGTCAGCATGTACCCGTCGCGACCAAGGCCAACGTCCATATTTACGCAGACTTTTTTCGTCAACCGCAACAATAACCACATTCTCAGGCACTGTCTGCGGCATCAACGACAGTTCCGAATCCACCACCAACTGCTCTACACGCCAGGTAATGCCACTGAAATCGATGACCAACGCCAACAGAATAATCAATACCACTTGAAGAGCAGAGACTTGGGCAATTCTGTTGAGAAATGTTTTCATAAATAGACTCGGCGCTTCCTAGGGAAGCTCTGATTGATTCTGGACGAAGCAGATTATGTCTGAAATGTTCGAG
>CAYXOS010000109.1:0-9301 GCA_964467115.1 uncultured Sedimenticola sp. | reverse complement strand
TATCAACACTTGCTGTAGAATGACTACAGCGGCGTGTTGATGCCTTGCCACCAGCACAGACAGGGCGGCTGAGGGCGATATATTTGGTTGCTGGGTTAATAACATGGTGTTAGTTGCGCACTTTTCAATCCACTGCCGCATAAATACCCTATATGGACGACTGTGGAGAAAAATCACAGCTTTCTCTGGTTACTGCTATGCTTGTTAGACTGATACAAAAAAGGCGGCCTGCCCTGATGGTTGGAATATTGATTGTATCTGAATGCTTCAGTAACGAATTCAGACCCGGGAGAAGCCGTTATAATTTTCAGGCATCCGAATCAAATAGTAGAATAGCTACAGGGGCATAGATATGCCTTGCTGAAGAACAAGGTTTGGCAGCTGAGCACGCCCTATTCCCTCGCCGGGTTATTAATTCAATGGCAAAAAAAGAACAGACAAAAATACTGAGCTACGATCAACTCGAAGTTCGCAAAGTAGATGCCGATAAGCTCGCGGAAGGGATGTTCGTGTGTCGCTTGGATCGTCCATGGCGGGAAAGCCCTTTTGTATTCCAAGGATTTCTGCTAAAAAGCGCCAAAGACATTGCCAAAGTGCAAAAACATTGCCAGTTCGTCTACATTGACGTCCGCAAATCCATTCTGGTAAAACCTGGCTGCCCTGTCCCTGAAATATCAGGCGAAAATCATGAAACACCTTTCAACCCAAGTTTCAGCGCCATAGAAGTTTCAACCTCCAGCAACGATGGAAACTCAAAAGCATCTGCTTTTTCTGGACTGAAAACATTTGTAAGCTGGCGAAAACGCCGTAAAAAAGCCAATAGTTTTCCCGCCGCACTGAAAACATCCATCGAAAACCGCCTGGATACCGGAACCCTGGTCAAATCTATAATGAATGATATTCGACTGGGAAAGAGTGTCGATACACCCGCAGCCAAGGAAGCGGTTGCCGCCTGCGTCGACAACGTGATGATGAACCAGGACGCCAGCCTGCTCCTCACGCGTTTGCGCAACAAGGATGAATACACCTCCGAGCACAGTCTAAACGTAGCTATCATTTCCATCGCCTTCGGCAGACACATAGGAATGGAGCGCAAGGAGCTGAATGTTTTGGGGCTATGCGGTCTGTTACACGATATGGGGAAAATGCTGACGCCCCTGGAAATACTGAACAAACCCGGAAAGCTGGACAAGGAAGAACGATCCATCATGCGTCGGCATCCCGTGGACGGCAGAGAGATATTACTGGGAACCGATGACGTCTGCGACATTGTCATCGATACCGCTTACGGTCATCACGAACGACTGAACGGTGAAGGTTATCCCCGCGGTGTGCCAGCTGGCGAAATTCCCTTATACACTCGCATGGTAACTATTGCGGATGTGTTTGATGCCATTACCGGCGATCGTTCCTATAAGTGCGGAGAAACTGCTGAAACTGCGCTGGGGATCTTGCACAAGGGCTCTGGACATGCATTCGACGAATCCCTGGTTTTGAAGTTTATACAAAACATCGGTACTTATCCTCTGGGAACCATTATCGAAATGACCAATGGCGAGATCGGCATTGTGGTAGACAACAACCCCAGCCATCGCTTGCGCCCCAAGGTGAAGCTATTGCTTTCTCATGACAAGCAACAACGGCATCATCAAACCATCGATCTGGCGAAGGAATGTTTCGATTTCGCAGGCAATGTCTACCGTATCAAGCAATCGCACAAACCAGGTTCGTTCAATATCGACCTCAGTCAACACATTCAAAGTTACGTCAGACGCAGATAAAACAACCTCTAATTTCACTAACCCCGACATTTCAGATGCAAGTTAAGGAAGATCTGATCATACTTGTCGAAGGGGTAAGGAATACCAAAATACTTTGTTAAAATAGGCAAACCCCAGGCGGGATGTTACCTATCATCACCGAGCAAGGAAACTGAATATTTTCCCGGTTCGCGGGAAGTCCAATGGATGTCACCGACCCGGGGCTGGAATACGCCAGATTTTTTATCCTCAAAATAGTATTTCAACGTTTCAAATACCACTGGGAAAGCCAACTCTTCCCAAGGAATTTCGTTCTCGGCAAACAATGCCACATCAAGACTTTCTGTTCCCGGGGAAAAATCCAGATCGGTCAAAGGCGCACGGAACAGCAGATAAACCTGGCTGATATGAGGCAGATTGAATGTCGTATATAGTTGTTCCACCTTGACTCGGGCATTGGCTTCTTCCAGAGTTTCCCTGGCGGCGCCTTCTTGTGCCGTTTCTTCGTTTTCCATAAACCCTGCGGGCAAAGTCCAGCGCCCATATCGCGGTTTGATAGCACGACGACAAAGCAGGACGCGATCCTCCCATACCGGGATGCAACCCGTAACCATTTTAGGATTCTGGTAGTGAATTTCACCACAGGTCTTGCAAACAAAACGCTGGCGATTGTCCCCCGGCGGAATCATCAACGCAACTTCAGCCCCACAACTGCTACAAAAGTTCACTCATTTTCCCCTATCAATTTCGCACTCTTGATCAGTTTGCCGGGTTAACATTGACCCCGGGGTCTGATGCCGGTTTATTGCGTAACACCAGCTCAATTGGATTGTTTCCAAGATGTATTTCTTGCTGGGGAAAGGCAATCACAATACCTTCCTGCTCAAATCGCGCATTGATGGCTTCATGCAATTCGGTCAACGTCGAAAGACGCTGATCCACATCATTCAAGTAGACCCGCAAACGCAGTATGAGCGCACTGTCACCAAATTCTTCAAAACTTACTCTCGGCTGCGGCTCATCGAGAACCTTGGGATTGTCTGCCGCCTCCTCCCGCATCAGGGTCATTGCCTTGGGGATATTTGTCCCGTAGGCAACACCGATGGTAATAACAATGCGATTGATTGTATCTGACAATGTCCAATTCACCAGTTCGCCGGTAATGAAATTTTTGTTGGGGATAATCAGCTCCTTCCTGTCCCAGTCCACAATGGTGGTGGCACGAATACGCATTTTGGATACTTTACCGGTTACGTTGTTGACCGTCACCACATCGCCAACACGGATAGGCTGCTCAAACAGCAAGATGATGCCACTGACGAAATTGGCAACGATTTCCTGCAGACCAAAACCCAAACCCACAGACAATGCCGCCACCAACCACTGCACGCTGGACCATTCCAGTCCGAGGGCGTTAAAGGTCAGAAATATCCCGACAATGGCAACCAGATACTGCACCAAAGAACTTATGGCATAGCGTGAAGAACGCGCCAAAGGCAAGCGTTGCAAAAGACTCAGTTCAAGGACACTGGGAAGGTTTTTGGCCGCGAAGAATGTCAATACGGCAATCAACATCCCAAAGAAGACCTCTCCTGCCGTCAGCGGTACTGATTGACTCACGCCATCTACCAGGGCTGTTGTGTTGATGGGTAAGGCAATATTATTGAGTACAGTCAACGCTGGTACGACTTCTTTCCAGATAAACCAGCAGCCTATGATCAACCCCACTGCATAGGTGACGCGAACCACATGCATTACTTGCTCGCTCAGTTCTCCGTAATCAATTTCATCTTCGGGAAACAACTCATCATCAAAGCCTTCAGCATTCTCACCCTGCTGAACCAGGTTTTGCATCTGTTCCCTTCTTCTTTCAAGAACCTCATCCAGACGCGCACGTCGTTGCACCACTCGCAGACTTCTCAACAACAAGTCTTTTACGATTAACATAGCCAAGACAAACCACAAAGTTCTTTCTATGATCTGCAGCAAATACATGGCTGAATAGTGATACCCATACAACACCGTTGCCATCAGCAACACAGGTACAGCCAATATCAGAAAGAACCAGATGAAATGATATTGTAGCCAGCGATTTTCCCTGGGACTCTGCCTGAGTGATTCCATGAACAGACTCTTGCGATTCCATATGCGATAAATCAGCACCAACAATATGCTCATCATAAATAGATAAGCGACCCGCCCCAGGGTCATGAGTACAGGGTCATCGATACGCACGGCAGTCGAGGCAAGGAAAAAATAGCTGATACCAATCAATGGCATGGACCATGTGAGCTCTCGATACAATGATTGACACAATGAAACATGCCATCTCAAATGCTTTATCGCTAACCCTTCGGGACAACAAATTTGACGAACAATGGCAAACAATAGAATAAGTTTTGCCGTCTCCACAAGTCCACTACCCACAGCTTGAGAGTACGGGTGTTCTGCCGAATAGCCGGCAAGCAACACACCCACGCCCCATATGATCAACGGCAAGGGTAATGCCAATATCAGACTATCGACAATGGCCATGAAGGTAGCATAGAACTGATTGACACGGATTTTTTGTGGCATGCTGGCAACAAGTTTCAAGTTGGTCAGGGCATGTCCTCTGGAAAACAGCAGGAATACAATCAAGCCAACCATCAACCACGCCTTAAATCCCCAAAATTTCCATGCCGCCAGCATGTCAGATTTAAGCTGCCGCAAGTTATCCGCTCCTATGTACCAGGCGAGCCCCTGCCACAGATATTCCACGTGCAGTAAATCGCCGATGCTCGCACTCGGCATCCACAATAGATGGTCATCGATGAACCCCTGATAGGACTTGGTTAATTCTTTCAGACGTTTACTCAGGGTTTCCATGCTGGATAACTGGGTGACATACTTGGTATAGCCCGTAGACAAATCCAACAATGTCTTTCGGTAATTTCCAACCACTTCTTGCACACGCTTCTTGGTCGCTTTGATCTCATCAGGATTTTTTATCCCTGCTGACACAATCTTGCCAAGAATGGCATCCGTCTGCTGCTGTAAAGTACCCAAACTTCGTAAGTCCTCATCAAGTTCCAGCTGACGAAAAATGGCCTGATTGAGTTCTTTTTGATAGGTTTGCAAGCTGTTGTCGATATCAGCCAGTTTGGGAGCCAACCCCCGGCGTTTCTGCAGCATTGCAGACACCTGTTTTTGTTCCCCGGCGATACCGACAATATGCTGAATGCGCTCATTGTCCAATTGCAATTGATCGAGCACCGAGTGGATCTGCTGAAGTTTTTGTTCCACCTCGGTTTGGTCATTCACTACACGGCTCTTTTCCGTCGCCAACGCAGCAATCTTTTCCTGCAGAGATTGAAGTGCCGGAAGACGATTGTCGTCGATAGCAGAAGTAGCATCCTTTGCTGCAGTTTGCGCTTTTAACTGGCGTTTTTTCTGCAACGCCTCTATCAAGGCATCTACACGCTGTTGCCAGAGACGTGCCTGTTCTGCGTAGTGATCCCGTGCAGATTGAGCCAATGCCGTCAATTGCGGCAAATTGTTTTGTCGCAGGGTAAACCAGTGTATTCTTTTTTGCAGCAGGCTGGCACGCGCCTCCAAAGCCATTTTCTGATACTTGTCAGGGCTGGCTTCCCCGGATTTTTTTAGTTCCTCCCGAACCGTATCCAACTGCTTCTTTATCTCGGACAGCAGTTTCTCCCCTGAACGTGCCACATTAATGTAATCAGCCAGTTCCTGTTCGCCCTTGTCGCGTTCTTCCTTCGCCTGTAGCAGCTTCTGGCTTGCCTTTTCCAGCAGTCGCGACAATTCTTCCAAGGAGAAATCATCGATATCAGTAGATAGTGAGTCTATCTGGTTAGACGAAGTGGCAAGCTGATCCAGGGCATCGGGAAGGGTGTCAATTTTATCTTGTAGGCGCTTAATACGTTCATCGAGCTGCTGCAATTGCTCCAGGGCGGCACTCGCTTCATCCAGGGAAGCCAGGGCAGCCTTCTTCTGTTCATCTGAAAGGCTGGTGTTCTTTTCGACCCGGGTTCGCTCTGCGCCTATCTGCTGCGGCGAAACAGTGGCATCAACAACATCTGCGCCGGTAATCATACTAATCAAGACAAGCCATAACAGAACAAGCATTTGCCCAATTGTACTTTGGTTCCCGCTACCCAAAATATCTCCTCCCTTCAGAATTACGTCTTCGAACAGACGCTCATATCTTGATTATCCAACAACAAAAGATCAACTATTCTTTTACTTCAGGGCATCCAAAAAGATACCCTGAGTTACCGGGAGCATCCTGCTAGAGATATCCTATAGATGAAGCCTAGGAGCCTGTCGGACTTAATGCTGTTTGGCTGCAAATCCCTGGATGGCGATCAACTCAGCTTATCGAACTCGTTAAATAGCCCTGCTATTCGCCTCATTCGATAAATTGATTTGATTCGCCCCCAGTGATTTTCGCTTCAAACGATCAAGTCCGACAAACTCCTAGGGTTTCATGACTGACCACAATACGCTGACATAATCCAGTTCTATCATCAATTTCACTCATCCCTGCTCTGGGGTAAACTACTAGGTTCTTATCCGCTGTATCATTATTTGCGCCAATGCCAGACACCAACTTTACGCCACCCCATACTATTGCTGCTGTAGATCTGGGATCAAACAGCTTTCACTTGATTGTTGCCCAGATAGAAAATGGTCAGTTGCAGGTCATTGACAGACTCAAGGAAATGGTGCGTTTGGGTGCAGGCCTGGACAACAAGAAACGCCTGGCCGAAGAAGCTCAAGAACGCGCTCTGGATTGTTTGTTACGCTTTGGACAAAGACTGCGCGATCTGCCATCCCATGCAGTACGTGCTGTTGGCACCAATACCCTCAGGCAAATACGTGATGATGGCGCTTTTTTGCGCAAAGCAGAACAGGCACTGAACCACCCTATAGAAATCGTCGCCGGGCATGAAGAGGCCCGACTGGTGTATTTGGGTGTTGCTCATGGGCTGGCAGGGGGCGAAGAAAAGCGCCTGGTGGTCGACATTGGTGGCGGTAGCACCGAATTGATCATTGGGGCAGGCATGGAAACCCAGAACCGCGAAAGCTTGTTCATGGGTTGTGTCAGTTTCAGTCAACGTTTTTTCCCCGATGGAAAATTCACCCAGCAGTTGATGGATGCTGCTGTGATTGCCGGACGCCTGGAAGTACGTCCGGTACAAACCATTTACGAAAATGACAACTGGGAATTGGCCGTTGGAAGCTCCGGCAGTATTCGATCAATTCGAGATGTGGTACAAGCGCAAGGCTGGGCTGACAAGGGTATCAGCCGAAAATCACTCAAGAAGTTGCGCAAGGCGGTCATTGAAGCGGGAAGCATCAACAATCTCAAGCTGGATGGCTTGAGTGAAAACAGACGTCCGGTGTTTGCCGGTGGTGTTGCGGTATTGAGTGCCGTGTTCAAGGCACTGGGTATCGAGCAAATGCGCGTCTCCGATCTTGCCTTGCGTGAAGGACTGTTGTTTGAATTACTGGGTAGCATCCAGCACCATGACGTGAGAGAACGTACTGTTGGCACCCTGGTGCAGCGCTATGGTCTGGATCAAGGACAGGGAAAACGAGTCGCAGCAACCGCTCAGACATTGCTGGATCAGGTAGAAGATAGCTGGAAGCTCGATGATGCCGAATTGCGATTGCTGCTGCAATGGGCTGCTACCCTGCATGAAATCGGGGTTGCTATCTCCCACGACAGTTATCACAAACACGGGGCTTATATTCTCGCCAACGCTGATCTGGCGGGTTTTTCCAGACAAACCCAGGGCAGCCTGGCAATACTGGTTCGATCCCACAGACGTAAATTCCCCCTTTCCCAGTTCAATGACCTGGGAAAAGAGCTGCGCGAGCAAATCAAGCGGCTTGCCATCTTGCTACGTCTTTCGGTTCTGCTGCATCGCGGACGTAGCCCACAACGCAAGCCACGATTGGGGATCATGGCAGAGAAAAACAACATCATCCTGTCTTTTCCTGACGATTGGCTGGACGAACACCCCCTGACCACGGCTGAATTGGAACGCGAAGCAAACTACCTGGATTCGGCAGGTTATTTCCTCAGCTACTCATGAGATCATTCACGCCATGACACATACCAAACCTCAACAAGGCGTTGGCATTTTGCTGGTCAACCTGGGAACACCAGACTCCCCGTCAAAAAAAGACGTGAAACAGTATTTACGAGAATTTCTCTGGGATCCAAGAGTCGTCGAAATGCCCCGCGCCCTGTGGTGGCTGATTCTCAATTTAGTGATACTCAATATCCGCCCCTCACGCTCTGCCGCTGCCTATAAAAAGATCTGGACGGAGCAAGGCTCTCCCCTGCTGATCTACACCCTCAAACAGGCAGCTGCATTGCAGCAACAGCTGGGTGAAACGGTGACTGTGGTTCCCGCCATGCGCTACGGCAAACCTTCGATAAAAGACGGTCTGGCAGCGTTGCGCGACAAAGGCTGTAAACGTGTTTTCATCTTGCCACTTTATCCACAGTATTCAGCCACGACCACTGCTTCAATATTTGATGCCGTGACGACCGAGCTCAGGGGTTGGCGTGTGATTCCCGAAATACGCACCCTGAATCAGTACCATGATCATCCCGACTATATTCAGGCATTGGCAGAAAGCGTTACTCACTTCCAGAAACAACATGGACAAGCTGACAAGTTGCTACTCTCTTATCATGGGTTACCCCAGCGTTATGCCGATGCTGGCGATCCTTATCCCCAGCAATGTGAGCAGACAACTCGGGGATTGATTTCTGCATTGGGACTGACGGACGAGCAATGGCTGCATTGTTACCAATCGCGTATGGGGCGAGACCCCTGGCTACAACCTGCCACTGCCGACACATTGAAATCCCTGGCAGAAAGTGGCTGCAAGCATGTGCAGCTTATATGTCCCGGCTTCTCGGCAGATTGCCTGGAAACCCTGGAAGAAATTGCCATGGAAAACCGGGACATCTTTCTACAGGCAGGCGGTGAACGATATGAATACATCCCCTGTCTCAATGATTCAACAGCCCATATTCAAATGCTGACTGAATTGACACGTAATCATCTTGGAGGATGGATAGATGAGTGATGCGCCAAAACCATTGGATATAACCGTACATACCCAATCCCATACCCTTGAAATCGCCTTTGATGATGGCAAGAGCTTTGTACTTCCTGCGGAACTGTTACGAGTATATTCTCCCTCTGCCGAAGTACGGGGACATTGGGGGCAAGGCGCAAAATTACAGTTGGACAAACAAGACGTGAATATCACCGATATCAAAATGGTAGGCCAATACGCCATCAAGATATTTTTTGATGACGGACATGACTCCGGGCTGTTCGATTGGGCGTATCTATACGATTTAGGTCGCAAACAGGCGCTACATTGGACAGACTACCTGGATCGCTTGCAGCAAGCCGGGCATGTACGCACAGCGCCCTCCTGGAACGCCTGAAAACAATCCTCAACAATCGTCATTCAACACAAACGCGATCCCCTCGCCTTCGAGTTCA
>CAYXOS010000108.1:0-9643 GCA_964467115.1 uncultured Sedimenticola sp. | reverse complement strand
TCAATTAATTGCTGTTGGGGTTGAATTATGCCACAAGCTTGTTAGGGGTTTTGTGTTCCCTAAAATTTTTTCTCATGCGATAATAATAGAGATTCTGATTAGCCCGGAAAATTCATGAATGACACGCGCCCTCGCTTGTTTCTTGTTCCCACAAGCAGTTTTCTTCAGTTGTCCGTAATCCCTGATACGGGACGCCTTCAGAAAATTCCTTGTGAAAACAATCCCCTGCGCGATCATCACTTGAATTCATGAAATTTCCGGGTTAGTTGATGAGCGGTTGCTAATCGGCTGAAATATCTGGCTCATACGTTTCAGTATCCATGATAATAATTTTAGGTAAGGGTGGAGGAATTGATGGACGAGTTTCAAAAAGAAATGGCGGCTTTGATTATCGAAGCGGTAAATCTGGAAGATGTGTCAGTGGATGAAATTGATCCCCAAGCCCCTTTGTTTGGGGATGGATTAGGGCTGGATTCCATCGATGCCCTGGAGTTGGCATTGGCTATTTCGCAGAACTATGGGGTGCAGATCAAATCCGATGATCAACAAAACCAGAAGATTTTCAGTTCCCTGGCTGCCCTGACAGAATTCGTTCAATCCAATAAACCTGGCTGAACCAACTGATGACGGCGGCACTGACACTGATGCTGTTGTCCTACCCGTTGCTGTCGCACTGGTTTATCCAGCAGCAAAAACCACAGTATGCCGTCTATCTGCTGGCAATTTATGTGGGTGTTTTTGCTCTGGCATCCGTTCTGGGTCAGAGAAAACTACACATTGGTTCGACGCTGGCTTTGGTCTTGGCGGTGATATTGGCTCTGCTTCCTGGTTGGCAGGGGGTGAACCTGTTGCAATTGATGCCGGTGCTGATCAATCTCCTGCTGGCGTTGGGATTGGGGTATAGCTTGGGAAACGGGCAAACGCCGTTGATTACCCGCTTGGCGAGTATCATGCGCGGTGGCAATATGCCTGAACCAGTGCGACGATATACCCGTACCGTTACCCTTGTCTGGTGTCTGTTCTTCGTTTTCATGGCAGTGGTGGCGCTGTTGCTGGTGTTGTTTGCTTCCCTGGAAAGCTGGTCGTTGTTCGCCAATCTGCTTACTTATATCCTTATAGCAGGGTTTATTTTGCTTGAATTTGCCTTTCGTCGCTGGTATTTGGGCGCATTGGTTGACTACAGCTTCACTGATTTCATCAAAGGACTGGTGAAACTGGACTATGCGCATATTTTTCGTCAAAAATGACTAAGCTACCTGTTGTTGATGCCGGGGCTTTGTCGCGTTGCTGCGTTTTTTCTGCGACTGCTTGTCATAGTTATGCAGAAATCCTGTACAAAGCCGCAAAGCTGGCACAAACGCTTCCCGATGAACCCTATTGCATACTGTTGTGTGAGCAGCGGGATAAATTCATCATTGCTTACCTGGCGGCGTTGATGCGCAAACAAACCCTGCTGTTGCCACCAAGCAAGGTGGCTGTGGTGTTACAGGAATTGCAGCAACACTATCCTCAATCCTATGTTCTGGTCGATGACGGTAATCTGCAGGGCATGGATTGTTCCTGGGTCGATGATCTTCATGGCGAATCTTCTGACATTCCCTGGTTGGAAGCAGATCATCAGGCCGCCATCGTTTTTACCTCGGGCAGTACCGGCACCCCCGTAGCTAATGTCAAATCCTGGGGTGAGTTGGTTCATGGTTCGCGGTTGCTGCAACAACGCCTGAATATAAGTAGTGAGACAACCATTGTTGCAACGGTTCCGCCGCAGCATATGTATGGACTGGAAACCAGTGTGCTTGCCCCTTTGCTCCAGGGCGGCAGTGTTTATGCGGGAAAACCTTTTTTTCCTGCCGATGTGCAACAAGCCCTGAGTTTACAGCCTCTGACAAAGAACTTGTTGGTGACCACCCCCCTGCATCTGAAGGCTTGTGTCAATGCAGGTCTGGATTGGCCAACCGTGGCACAGGTGATTTCAGCCACTGCACCCCTGGATAAACAATTCGCTGCTGCTGTGGAAACTGAGCTGAATACCCGGGTTATCGAGATTTTTGGTTGCTCTGAAGCGGGCTCATTTGCTTCACGCAGAACAGCATCGCAGCAGCCGTGGCAGATGTATGAGGGGATGAGGATCGAAGAATACGGAGAACAGGCGCAGATAAGTGGCGGTCATCTTCCAAAAGGGATAGCACTGAGCGATGAAATTGATATTATCGATGCCCAGGTTTTTCGCTTTCTGGGGCGCCAGTCTGATATGGTGAAAGTTGCTGGAAAACGAATTTCTCTAGCAGAGTTGAGCCTGCGATTACTGGCTATCGAAGGGGTCGAAGATGCGGTTTTCATCCCGCCCAGACATGCAGGGCAGATTGGTCGGTTGATGGCATTGGTGGTGGCTCCAGGGGTGGAGACGCAACAGATACGCCATTTGTTGGCAAAGGTGGTCGATCCCGTGTTTTTGCCACGACCATTGATCAAAGTACAGAGCCTGCCTAGAAATGCCGCCAACAAACTCCCGCAACAGGCACTGGAAGCTTTGTTGACCGAACTGGGCTACTGAGCGCATGTCATGTCGTTAAATATCAGTTTTTGCATTGATGATCAACATCCCTGCCTTGCGGGGCATTTTCCACACAAGCCTATCGTGCCTGGTGTGTTATTGCTCGATCGGGTCATCCATGCGCTGGAAGAAAAAACAGGAGAAGGCAAGGTGCAAGGCATAAAGCATGTAAAATTTCTGCAGCCAGTGTTGCCTGGTCAACGTATCGATGTGGAAATGCTGAATACTCCGGCAGGAATACGCTTCAAGGGTCATTACCGGGGAGAACTTGTTTTCAATGGCGAGTTGTTTCTCTCATGAGTCGAGCCTGGTTTTCACAGCGAGAGCGCAGTTCGACTTTCTGGCTACGGACTATTATCTGGATCGCACGTAATCTCGGGCGTCCCGTCGCTCGGGGTTTTCTATATCCAATTACGGCATATTTTGTACTCAGTTCTCCCGTTACCCGCAAGGCTTCCAGACAGTTTCTGAGTTTGGCGCTGCAAAAAAACATCCATTGGTGGCATGTGTATCGTCACCACCATTGCTTTGCCAGCGTTATTCTTGATCGAGTATATCTGCTGGCAGGCAGGGAATCCCTGCTGGATATCCAAGTGCAGGGTTATGAAATGGCATTGGAACAACTGGCGAAAGGCAAGGGTGCGATTTTACTGGGCTCGCATCTGGGCAGCTTCGAGGCGTTGCGTGTATTGGGTTTGCTGGATGAGAAGCTGTCGCTGAAGGTGTTGATGATCAAAGAACACAATCAAATGATTACCCAGTTGTTGCACATGCTGAATCCTGAAGTGGCTGACTCGGTAATTGAAGTGGGGCAACCGGATACTTTCCTCAGGGTTAAAGAATCCCTGGATAAACAAGAAATGATTGGAATGTTGGGTGACAGGGTGGTGGACAATGACAAGAACACCTGTTGTGATTTTTTTGGAAAACCAGCAGGGTTTCCCCTGGGGCCTTTGCAACTGGCAGCTGCTTTGAAGGTTCCGGTGATACTGTTCTACGGCATCTATGAAGGCGGAAATCGTTACCAGGTGTATTTTGATTTATTGACCCCAGGAATTGATGTACCCAGAGAACAGCGCATGAATGAAATCGAAAAGCTCACCTGTGATTATGCCAGGCAACTTGAAAACAGAGCACGCCAGGCTCCTTACAACTGGTTCAATTTCTATGACTATTGGGCAGATTAACAGGATGTTGAAAAAGTCTTTCAATGGGCTTTTTCAACCACGGAAGCGGAAAACTCGGTTTCCCGCTTCCTTGGTTTATGGCCTCTGGCTGGGAGTAGCTCTCACTGGGCATGTTGAGGCAGATTCCCTGCATGATGTCATGCAATCCCTGTCTGCAATCAAGCAGGCGGAAGTGGACTATCAGGAAGAAAAGCACCTGAATATGTTGGATGTGCCGCTGTTGCAGACAGGACATCTGAGCTACCTGGCACCGGACAGTTTCACTCGTACCCTGGATGCTCCTGTAACAGGACGCTTTGCTATTCAGGGGGACAAAGTGACTTTGGAACAAAGGGGTGAAAGTAAACAGCAGAACCTGCAGCGTTTGCCCCTGGTCAAAGCGTTCGTGGCATCTTTTGGTGCAACCCTTGCGGGGGATCTTCCTCGTTTGCAGCAATATTATGAGCTGACATTTTCAGGTGATACGGCTTCATGGGCGTTGGTGTTGATCCCCAGAGACAAACAACTGGCAGAATATGTTGATGAAATTCGTTTGTGGGGCAGGGAAGGAAAAATAGACCGCATGGAAATACAAGAAAGCAATGGGGATTGGTCGCGCATGATTCTGTTGCATGAATAAAAAACTGCTCTCGGGTTTATTTCTACTGCTGATGTTGTTGAGCATCTGGCGTTTGCTGTTCCACGTCCAGGTGCAAACGGACATTACCGGTTTCATGCCCAAGGCACAGACTGAGAGCCAAAGTCTGCTGTTACATCAACTGGAAAACGGTGCTGCCGCCCGCTTGTGGATACTGGTATTGAGCAAGGCTTCTGTGAAGGAACTGGCTGCAGCCAGTAAAGCCATTGCTCGGCAAGCGGCTATGTCAACTCTGGTTGCTCAGATATGGAATGGAGAGCAAGGTCTGTCGTCTTCCATGCAAACCCTGCTTTTTGATTATCGCTATTTGTTGAGCGATCGCATAACTGCCGACAGTTACAGCGTGCAAGGCTTGCGCGGCATGTTTGAACGCTTGTTGGTTCTGCTGCGTTCTCCCTTGTCCACCTTCAGTAAATCCATGGCCTCCCGTGATCCAGGTGCTGAGAGCATACATATACTCGAAGCATTGCAGGGACAGGGACAACAGTTGCAGCTACGTGAGGGGGTATGGTTCAGCAAAGACAGTAAGCAGGCAGTGTTACTGTTGCAATCGAGTATGTCTGGCACCGATCTCGATGCCCAGCAGCAGTTGTACGATCAACTTCAAGACAGATTCAGACAATACAAATCCACAACCACATCCGATGCAATGCGGCTTGATCTGGGCGGTGTTCCGGTGATCAGTCTGCAAACCAGGGCACAAATCCGTGATACCAGCCAGAAACTGAGTGTGGCGGCGACGGGGTTCATGTTGTTGTTCATGTTGGTGGTTTATCGAAACCCACGCAAGGTGTTGCTTACGGCATTACCCTTGTTGTCCGGGGTATTGGTGGGTGTCAGTCTGGTTTCCTGGTGGTTTGGCAGCATCCACGGTATTACCCTGGCATTTGGCGTGATTCTGCTGGGCGTGGCGGTGGACTATCCGGTACATGTATTCAGTCATCAGCAAGCAGGAGAAAGTCTAAGCCAGACAGTAAAGCGTATTCGTTCCACCTTGATTTTGGGCGTGCTCAGTAGCGTGCTGGGTTTTTCTGCCATGCTCTGGACGGATTTTACCGGGCTTTCCCAACTGGGATTGTTTGCGGTCAGTGGTCTGCTCATGGCGGCCTGGGTAAGTATCAGTATCCTGCCTCTTTGGGTTAGCACTGATCAGCAGCCATTGCGTTGGGATTGGGAACTACCCACGCCGCGTATGGGAACCTTGGGGATCATCGTATTGGTGTTGGGGATTGTGCTGGCGTCAGCGCTGGTGATTGAAAACAGGGATATCTGGTCGAAGGATATTCAGGCGCTCAGTCCTGTACCTGAACAGAGCAAACGTCTGGATCAGCAATTGCGTGTTCTGGTAGGCGCGGCAGATCCGGGAATGGTGTTGCTGGTTATGGCTGACTCCGAGCAAGGGTTGCTGGAAAAGCAGGAACAACTCCTACCCCAGGTTCAACAAGCAGTAAAAATGGGCTATCTGCAGGGAGCGGATATTGCCTCGGCAATCCTTCCCAGTATCAAACGGCAGCAATTGCGCCAGTCCTGGATTCCACCGCGTCCGCAACTGGAACAATATTTAATGCAGGCATTGCAGGGCTTGCCATTCAAGCCCCAGCGCTTTCAGGCTTTCGTTGCTGACCTGCAACATAGTCGCGAACTGCCCCCCTTGTCGCCTGCTGATTTGGGTGCCAGCCCCCTGAAGATACGGTTGCAGAATCTGATGTTACCCCTGGATGAGGGGTTCGTGGGTGTGGTTCCCCTGCGGGGCGTAGCCCAACCGTCGCTACTGCGGACATGGCTGAAGGCAGATGATCGCAAGGATCTGTGGCTGCTCAATATTCCCGGGGCGACCAGCGAACTGGTGGACGATTTCAGGCAGGCTATAATGAGCAAACTGCTGCTCGCCCTGGCATTGATCGGGCTATTGGTGCTGATATGGCTACGGGATCTGAGGCGCTGGATAGGTGTTATGTTGCCGGTAGTGCTGTCGATGATGGTTGCTGTAATAGCGGTGCTGCTCAGTGGTGTTGGACTGAATCTTTTTCATCTGGTGTCATTGCTGTTGGTGGCGGGGATCGGTCTGGACTATGCTTTGTTCTTTTCTCGTCCTGCTGCTGATGAACAGGATTGGCGTCATACCCAACAGGCATTGTTGGTTTGTGTCTTGTCCACGGTGGTGGTTTTCGCCATGCTGGCATTTTCTGCCATTCCGGTGTTACAAGCCATCGGTATGACCGTTGCTGTGGGGATCACAAGCGCATTTCTGTTGTCCTGGTTGATTGCTGGTCGTAAGATTGCGACTGGAAATAAAAACATGGATATTCGATGAACACGAATCTGCAAATGACCCACTACACCTTAAGCACCGCCCTTGGTTTGGGGTTGGCTGCCCAGAGAGAGGGAATTCGCGAGCAACGCAGTGGTTTACGTGCATGTGATCTGCAAGCTGTAGATCTTGAAACCTGGATCGGACGAGTGGATGGGGTTGAAAGAACCCAACTGCCTGATTTCTTGTCATCCTATCATTGTCGAAACAATCAACTCGCCTGGCTGGCATTACAACAAGATGGCTTTGTCGAAAAAGTTGCAGAGGCGGTTGCGCGTCATGGTGCCCTTCGCGTGGGGCTGTTTTTGGGAACCTCCACATCCGGTATTGCCGAGACTGAGCAGGCGTATCTTCGATCTGCGCCTGACCAGGATTTGCCAGATGAATTCAATTATCAGACTACCCAGAATATATTTTCTGTGGGTGACTTTGTGGCGCAAGCACTGAAACTACGCGGTCCGATGCAGGTGATTTCCACCGCTTGCTCTTCCAGTGCCAAAGTCTTTGCGGCGGCATGGAGACATATGCAGGCGGGTTTATGTGATGCTGCTGTAGTCGGTGGCGTAGACAGTCTCTGTCAGATGACGCTGTATGGTTTCAACTCCTTGCAACTGGTGTCATCTTCTCCCTGCCGACCGGCGGATCAGGATCGAAATGGTTTGAGTATTGGCGAAGCGGCGGGCTTTGCCCTGGTGGAATGGCAGCAGCCAGATCACCGGGGATGCATCCTGAAAGGCTATGGAGAAAGCTCGGATGCCCACCACATGTCCAGTCCGCATCCTGAAGGGCTGGGCGCGGCTGCCGCCATGCACAAGGCATTGCAACATGCGTCACTGTTCCCGGAAGACATTGATTATGTAAACCTGCATGGAACCGCAACACCCGTAAATGATTTGTCGGAAGACAGGGGCTTGATGCGGGTCTTTGGGAAAAATTTTCCGTGTTCATCAACCAAAGGTTTTACCGGACATACCTTGGGCGCTGCCGGGATTGTGGAGGCCGTGTTTTGTTGTCTGGCGTTGGAAGACCAGTATCTCCCCCCCAGCTTGAACACGCAAACAGTGGATGAGCAGATTGCAGCCAGTATATTGCTACAGGGGCAGAATGCAGACTTGCAACAGGTGATGAGCAACTCCTTCGGTTTTGGTGGCAGTAATGCCAGCCTGATTTTTGGTCGGGCATGATGCAAGTCTTCATTCAAGGAATCGGTCTGGTCATGCCAGGGGTGGAAAGCTGGCGGCAAGGGCAAGTCATCTTGAAAAGTCCGGAACAATTTGATCTTGCCGCTCCATTACCACCTGTTGCCAAAAGCCTGTTACCCGCTAATGAAAGGCGGCGCACCACGGCGTTGATTCAAATGGCGTTGCATGCAGCGGAAGATGCAGTCAAAGATGTGCAACAATCTATGGCGACAGTGTTTGCCTCGTCCTGTGGTGATCTCCCTATCGTAGACAAGATCATGCAGGCGTTGACCCTGCCATCTCGTCCTGTATCACCGACACACTTTCACAACTCGGTACACAATGCCCCGTCAGGATATTGGTCTATCCTGGCGGCATCCACACAGGCATCGACGAGTTTGTCCGCCTGGGATGAGAGCTTCAGTGCGGGACTGGTGGAAGCCACCACCCAGGTACTGGCAGCTTCCAAACCGGTGTTGTTGGTGGCCTATGACTATCCATCGCCACAACGGCTCACAGGCAAGCGCCAGATCACTGCACCGTTTGCGCTTGCATTGGTTGTTGCTCCCAGTGGCGAGGGAGCGCAGCTTAATCTGTCGGTGGAACAATCGGGTTCAGATACTTCCATGAAAGCCGCTTCTTTGGAGACGCTGAGATTGGCGAACCCTGCAGCGCGCAGCCTGCCGTTGATGCAATTGCTGGCAAGCAGTCAACAGGGTGAGGTCTATCTGCCATATACCAATGACCAGAAGCTAAAAGTATCCGTGCAACCATGATCGACCACGAAGCATTGTGCCAATTGATCCCCCATGATGGAAAGATGTGTTTGCTGGATAAAGTATTACATTGGGATCAAGGCAATATCCATTGTCAAAGCAACAGCCATCAATCGGCATCGAATCCATTCAGGGATGAACGGGGTTTGGCAGGTATTCACGCCGTAGAGTATGCGGCGCAAGCCATGGCAGTACACGGAGGATTGCTGGCAAGAGAGCAGGGCAATGAGATTGAGCCAGGTTATATTGTGGCGTTGAAAGATGTGCAATTACATAGACGTTGGCTGCATGACCTGAGCGTTGCGCTGGATGTGCATGCCCTGGCGCTTACCCAGTCAGCGGTTGCCATGATTTATCGCTTTCAAGTTGTTGCCGGAGAGCATGAAATTGCTGTTGGACGAATTACCGTTATGAATCAGACTGTGGACAAGACGCATGGATAAACGAACCGCCCTGGTTACGGGAGGAAGCGGTGATATTGGCTCTGCTATATGTCACAAATTGGCGGCGCAGGGCTTGCATGTCTGGGTACATGCCAACAGTCATCCCGAGCGCGCAGAATCTGTGGTCAGGAACATTGTGGAAGCGGGAGGAAGTGCCCAAAGCATCGTTTTTGATCTTGGGGATTCCACAGCAAGTGAAGCCGCTATGCAAACCCTGCTTGAGCAAGCGCCGATACAAGTGTTGGTCAGCAATGCAGGTATTCATCATGATGCACCCCTGGCAGGTATGAGCTTTGAACAATGGTCAAAGGTTATCGATATCAACTTGCATGGTTTTTATCGTGTATGTCAGCCCTTGCTGTTACCCATGATGCGAACCCGGTGGGGACGGGTGATTGCCCTGTCATCCATAGCCGGGCAGCACGGAAACCGTGGTCAGGCAAACTATGCTGCCGCCAAATCAGGGTTGCATGGCGCGATTAAAACTCTGTCTATTGAACTTGCTTCCCGAGGCATCACCGCCAATGTAGTCGCGCCGGGAATTATTCAAGGCA
>CAYXOS010000107.1:0-9656 GCA_964467115.1 uncultured Sedimenticola sp. | reverse complement strand
CTATTCGCCTCATTCGATAAACTAATTTGATTCGTCCGCAGCAATTTTCGCTTCAAACGACCAAGTCCGACTGGTTCCTAACCCTGATCGTACAAAGCATTGGTGGTCAAGTGCACGCTGTCTGTTCTGTTTCTATTCAAATAGATCCCTCATGGCGGGAGCGATTTTCCTGTCAAGTTCTGGGCCATCTCTGTCCATCACTTGATCAATAACCCAGCGATTTGTCTGGGAGTCTCCCATTACTTGTTGTATTTCATAACCGAGCTGCCGCAAGAACGGGTAGGAAGGGCCGTCTGCTGTGTAACGATACTCTGCATATTCTGATGCACGTTGGTTGACCAGTGCGAAAAATGGCTGAATGTAGTCGCCCGCTCCAAACATATCCATACTGTTGTCCTGGATGATTTCAGCTTGTTTTTTTGCTACTGCAATTACCAATTGCTGGCGATCTTCATCGTTGAGTTCCAATTCTTGTTGGGCAAGGCGGTCAATAATCTGCAATTGGAAAATTAAATACTCGATAATTACAGCCATCCGCTGCTGATCGTTTTCATAGATAAAATCTTCGCCGTGGAGGTTGATGGCCTTGCTTTGAGACAGCCGCCAGCTGATAAATGCCAGGGCGCCAGCGATTTCTTCAAGGGAATGATCTCCATCTTTATTCCATCGGCTTTTGATTCGCAAGGGTAATGCCATAATCTTTCTCCTTTTTAAGCTTCCGGGTGCAAGGGGTCGGCGTCAAATCTAAACTGGTGTACAGTAAAATCAAGACCTTGGCGTGATTTGACTCCGACCCCGGGTATGCAGAATAAATCAGTGCTTCCCAAAAGACTTCATGCTATAAGTTAATTGTTGACCATTTTACTCAAGAATTGCTTTCATATGAACCATTCTCTCGAAAATATCTGCCAGCAGGTACAGAAAAACTGCCATATTGCGGATGCTCGGCACGCTGGTGATTTCACCATGTGTACTTATTTGTTGAAAATGCGGGAGTTTTTTCGCTGGGAAGAAGGGTTTGGAATAGAAGAGCCATTGCCCAAAGAACAATTGGGTGACTGGCTGGAAAAGCGTGAAGCCCTTTGGGAAAACCTGGAAGATGACTATATGGCAATTGATATTGATGGAAAATTTTTGCCGCCGTTTGAGGTTGAAGAAATAAACCAGGCGCTGGCACCTCTGGGTCTGGTTTACGCTGCTGGTTTGAGTAACGGCGCCAAAGCCAGTTTTTTTCTGGGTGAATTATTGCATCGAGAACAACATGCAGGTTTTGTGCTGCATGTTTCTGGTCGGGAATATGCGCGTTGCCTGAGCGCGCCCCCTGCCATGTCTGCCATGGAAAAGATATTCTTGCGCAAAGAATCATTGAGCCGATATTTGTGGGAAAAATATGAATCCTGGGGATGGAATCGTGCAGACAATGCCCTGGGACGTGCTTTTGCTCAGTATGATTTTGAAAATAATGCTGAAGCGGCCCTGGCACAGATGACCGAAAAGGAAATGGCGGCCGTGAGGGAGCATGAATTGGGTGAATGTGAAGCGAGCAAACTGTTGGGTAAAGAATGGAATGAAATGCTGCTGGATCTGGCGCTGAGTCCGTCTGAATTGATGGCGAGAGCGGTGAAGGATCATCTGGCAGACAGTTTGCGTACCTTGCCCTTGCTGATCGAGAAACAAGATATGGCATCTCTGCATTTTTATATTGGAAATCTTACCGGTATGAGAAAGCATTTATTCCCAAAGCTGCTGGAGGCGTATGAGGTTCTGCTTCAGGAAGATGATTTTTCTGTACTGGAAGCGATTGTGGCGGAATCTCGCCAGCATTGGCTACATTTAGGGCAGGCTATGCTGGAAATCCACCAGCGTTTTGGCGTCGGCAGTGCTGAAACTGTGCGTCGCTTGGTGTTGACGCGATGTGGTAGGGAATTGTGACCGCCTCAGTTAAGCTTCAGTAGAAAGCAGGCAACCCAGGCGTGAAGCGATTTCTCTGATCTGTTCTTCTGGAGGATATTCTTCGGGGTTTTGATTCAGATAATCTCTCCAGGGCGTGTACTGCGTCTGAAGCCCTGGGTCGGTAGCAGCGCAACCCAAGACGCGAATACGTGCGTCACCAATTCTCCATGGTCCCTCGCCGCGTAATTTTCCATGGATCAAATGCGCGCTCTCCTGGGGCGAGTGTTGATGCCAGAACAAGTCGAAATAGACCAGCCCGGAAGGATGGGGAAAGGCGCGGGCGATGACTTTTTCCTCATTCTCTGACAAACGTATGACCAGTGGGGCGGTGACGGTTTCGATAAGTGCCATGGGTGAACTCCAGGTTATTATTCTACAAGGATGTTGAAAAGTCCTTCCCTGGACTTTTTCAACAGTTGCTGCTAAAAGCGCTGATCTATTCATGAACTGGCTTCTCATGCCTGAATAGCTCGCTATTTTCTGCTTTTGCAATACCGTACACTACAACTAATTCAAATCAATAAAACCTGAAAAATCGTGGCTGAAAGAAAAAATTTGTTAGCGATCGTGGAACTGGGGGGCTATCCAAACCTTATGCCGGTATATCAACGGCTGGGGTTTTCTGCAGAATTGGTTACCACGCAACGAAAAGCGAAAACCTGGTTGAAGAAAAAACAGCCGCAAGTGGTTGTGGCGGAATATAACTTCCAAACAGATTTTCGCGATCGCAGTTCCAACCTGGAAACATTGACTGCTGTATTGCAGCGTTACCCCGAGGTCAAACTGTTGGTGTTGTACCCGCCAGAGCATGAGAAACCGTTTCAGAACTTCTGTGTCAATCACGCCGTGTGGAAGTCCATTGCCTTTCCTGTAACTGAAGAAAAAGTTGAGCAGGCATTGTGTGACGTATGACATGAACTGATTGCCACATGAACTCCCGCCCCATCAGTATGCGTAAATTTACGATCAGCTTTTTGCTGGCGTGGTTTCTGATTTCGCCTGGATTGGCGATTGAAGCGCTGCATTTGCAGATGAAAACTGCGGCAGGTGAGGGGTGGGCGTTGTCTGGCTTGTCCGTAGATGTTGATTTGCTCACAGCGCAATCTGCCAATCTGGATGCGAGGGTGGAACAACTGACATTGGGAAATAACCGGCTGGAAATGCTCACTATCAGTTGTCCGTTGGCGCAAGCGGAAGATACTGTCATCGTGACCTGTATCGAGGGACGAGTGGGCATTGCCCGTTCTGTGTTGGGTGCGATAAAGGGCAAGCTTAGGTGGCAATATGAAGCTCCGGATCAATGGCTGTTGGAACTAAAACGGGTAACGTTTCTTCGCGGATATCTGGATTTGAAAGTTCAGGCAGAGGCTGAACAGATCATAGGGACATTGAAGCTGAAAGGCCTGGACTTGAGTCGGTTGAAGCCTTTCTTTCCTCAGGGTTGGGTTTTTTCCGGTGATTTGGATGTGCAAGGCAAAGTGGTTTTCAAGCATCAATTGCTACACAGCCTGGTGGGTTCGGCAGTGGTCAAGAATTTCTCCTACTCCAATCAGGACAGTATGCAGGTGGGTGAGGAGTTGGCTGCGCACTTCGATTTCAATCTCAAGAAGTCAGCGAAATCCTGGCAGGGAAATCTCTCACTGGATATTCGACAGGGACAAGTCTATTCAGATCCCTTCTTTCTGGAGATAAAACCCGAGCAATCTCTGAGTCTGAAGTTGGATGGCAATCTGATGGGGGAATATCTGGTTATCAGCGCCGGGCAATTGCATCTGGGCTCACGAATGTCTGCCAACGGCAGTATGAAGTTGAATCTGGGTAATGGCATGATGAAAGCGCTTCAGCTGTCATATTCAACCAAAGACATGGATTGGTTGTATGCCACCCTCGGTCAGCCATTGCTTATTGGTACTGCGATGGATGATATGACGGTGAGTGGTACAGCCCAGGGACAGCTGCGCATTGTCGAAGGAGAAGTGGAGGCGGTAGCGCTACATTTACGGCATTTGGATCTGGAGCAGAATGCCGGGTTGTTTGGGCTGCAACAGGGTGGCACAGATTTGTATTGGCAACGCTCAGAAGTTGCAAAAACCTCTCGAATCTATTGGCAACAGGGGCATCTATATAAGATCGAGTTCCAGGCATTGGAAGCAAAGCTGGATGCATCCGCTGGCAATATTGTATTGCAACCATCGAGCTTGGCATTGCTGGGAGGCATGCTGAAGCTGGATAAGCTGCAAGTGGGCGGGTTGCTTGGCGATAAACTTACCTGGCAAACCCAGGCAGAACTGGAATCCTTGCAACTGGATGTATTGAGCAAGGCTTTAGGCTGGCCGGTGTTGAGGGGAAGTTTGCAGGCGACTATTCCACGCCTGTATTTCGAAGATGCCACATTGCGCATGGATGGTGAATTGCAGATAGAAGTATTTGGTGGTGAGGTGGTCGTCGAAGGTTTGCAATTGCAGGATGCCCTTGGTGTCGCCCCAGCCCTGGAAACCAGCATCCGCTTGACGGATCTCGATTTGGAGCAAATTACCCAAGTGCTGGATTTTGGTCGTATTCAAGGAAGTCTGGAAGGATATATTCGTAATTTGCGCATGGTGGCATGGCAAGTGACAGGCTTTGAAGCCAATTTACATTCTCCGTCAAAAGATAAGCGCAAACACCGTATCAGCCAGCGAGCCATTGATAATTTGACCGAACTTGGCAATGGTGCCAGTGCCAATTTAGGAGCCACCATGTTGGGTATCTTCGATGATTTTGCCTATAAGCAACTAGCGTTGAAAGTTGGTTTGCGTGGTGCCGTTGCCGAATTGGATGGTGTCCCTGCGCCTCAAGGCGGGTATTATATTGTGCAGGGAGCCAGGTTGCCTCGCATTGATGTTATTGGTCGGAATCATCAAGTGGCCTGGAAAGATTTGTTGTCCCGGATTCGGGATATACGTTTTGATGACATGATCGTGGAGTAGTTAAATGTTTAAAAATATCAGTTGGCCCTTGCTCAGTTTGTTACTGGGTGCTTGCGTAACCATCAATATCTATTTTCCTGCCGCAGAAGCGGAAGAAGCCGCAAGGGAGATTGTTCGGGATGTGCTGGATGTGCAGCCGCCAAAAAGTGGGGAACAACAGAACAAGAATGATCAATCTGCTGTGGATACTCCCAACCCTGCACTTGTGGTGGCGGGACGGTTGCTGGAGTTGATGGTTCCAGCAGCGCAGGCGGCCAGTGCCAATATCAACATCGATACACCTGCAATTTCCCGTTTGCGCCAGTCCATGAGCAAACGTCAGAAAAGTTTGGCACCTTTCTATCGCTCGGGTGCTATCGGGTTTGATGAAAATGGGAAACTTGCAATTCGGGACTTGAAGGCTGTGGCGTTGAAAGATCGGAATCGTGTGAAAAAACTGGTTGCCGATGAAAACCGCGACCGCGATGCACTTTATCGAGAAATCGCCAGGGCAAATAACCATCCAGAGTGGGAAAGTGATATTCGCAAGACCTTTTCCCGCATATGGGTGGAAGAAGCTCCAGCAGGTTACTGGTATAGAAGATCGGGAAGTTGGAAGAAAAAGTAAACGCGCAATAAAAAGGCAGCAAACGCTGCCTTTTTATTGCCATGAATCGGTCAGAGCTTTCTTAATAACCGCCTTTGCGTCGGCTTTCAGGCAAACCACCGATTTTTGCGGCTTGTTTGGAAGGACCACCGCCGCCAGGGAAAAGTACAAACAAATCTTTAGAGCCGATTTTACGCCCCCAGGTCTTGCTCAGCGCCTTGATCATCTCACGGTTATTTGGCTGGTGACCGTTTTCGTTGATGTAGGCATCGCGCAGATAGTTGATAACATCCCAATGCTCATCCGTCAGGGCTACGCCTTCGGTTTCAGCAATTGCCTTGCCAACGTCTTCGTTCCATTCATTGATATCAACAAGATAGCCATTGGCATCAGTTTCAACGGTCTGGCCATTAATTTCGTATGACATGCTAGTACCTCCTGGTCAAAATATGAGGATGCCCGGGAAAGGGCAGCCAAGGAATTAAAAACTTGGGGCGAATTCTAGACAATTATCTTCGCTTAGTCACCTTTGTCTGCAGCCAGGTGTTGTATTCCCTTCATGGGAAGGAATAGACCACAGCCCAAATGTTGATGTTTGCCGAGCCCATACTGTTGCAAATCAATGGATTCCGATGGTGTCAAATCAGCAATCATCAGACTACGCGTGATGAGGGAAGAGTCGGAAGTGTTGATATGGTTGATTTTGCCGCAGAGGGCTTTTCTTACGTGAATGCCTTGTTCGTGGAGTTCTTCAGCCATGCGTTGCAGAAATAGATTTTCGTCCTGTTCTTCTGCCTGGTTCTGCATCAATACATGTCGGGCATACAAGGTGTCATGGAATCCAATAGCGCGTTCTTTTACTTTGCCCAGGGTCAGTTCAAAGTCATTGGTTTGCAAAGTGCAGCCTTGCAGTGTGTGGATTATTCCTTCAACGCTATTTTTTGGGACACGAAGGCTCAGACGGGTGCGGCGAGAGGGAATCAAAAACTGTCCCTGCTTGGGATCGGGGCGCTCCCAGCCATTTTGTGAGCCAGCGATGTGGATCTCGTGAACACCAATACCATTTTCTACCAGATCTGGAAGCACCTGCTGTAAGGCAAGGCTCAGTGGATACAAATGGTCAACGGGCAGTTGTTGGCACTGAATGGAGAATGCCAGATCGGTGACCTTGGCCTCAGGTAGTGTTTGTGCTGGATTATCGTCTTCCCATAGCATCTTCAGTCCTCAGGGATACGGGCGCGCAATTCATCTCGATCGAACCACCAGTCTTCCTGTACCAGTACATCAACGATATTACGCAGACGAACCAGAAATTTATCAGGCTGATCCAGTTCCAGCTTTTCGATCCAATAATTAAATTGTGCGTGGTCTTGAATATCGCTATGGCGGCGGGCAACCTTACCGAGCATCTGTTGGGTGAAGAAGACCATGTCTTCCCGTCGCGGGTGGTCAGTGGTCCTTACGTCTACGATAAAGGCAGCGGTAGCGGCTGCAACGGCAGCACCGTCGGAGTCATCGGGGGTGTCATCGATGATATGGTGGAGTAACTCAACGGTGATCTCAGGATTGATGGGGTAGGTGACGGCAAGCCAGACTCCTTGTCCCAGGGCGCTGAGTGCGCCTTCCTCATCGCTGAGATACATAATGTTGCAACAATCAGCAGCTTGTTCCCATTTTTCTTGTTGCAGGAAATAGTCGAAGGCCTGCCTGGCTGCCGTCCAGGCATCGCTACCTTGCTGCAAAGCTGCGAGATTCCTGGCGAGTTCCATTTGTAGGGACGCACATTTATCGGGGCTGGATTCATTTTGCAATTGGGCTTGCAGCTCAACTACCGCACCTTCCATTTGTGCTTTTTCAACTGCATCCATGTTCGCAGAATCTGCAACGGTATCTTCCAGTTTGTCGGGGTCATGAAAATCCATAACTTACACGCGCCCGCTGAATGCAGCTTCCAAACGGTCTTCCCAGTCTTCAGGGGTATCAGGGAATTCAGGTTTGACGTCGAAACGCAAAAAACGCTCGCCGCGTTGAGCGAAGACACGAACCAATTCCAGCAGCTCTTGGAAATTCTCCAAGTCGTGATTGGAAATCAATATGTTACTTAGGGATAAGACGTCATTACTCATGTTGTTTATATCTCATATCTGAATGTAGACCGGGGTATTAACGCATTCGATCTAAGGTATATATTTGATCTGGATCAAGTGAAGCGTCAAGTGTGTTGACGAAGAAAATGATCCTGCCTATGATGCGACACCGAACCCGTAATTAGGAATACTCTAACATACTTAATTACGAATTCATGCTCCCGAACAACCATTGAATGTAAAGGGTGTTCGATGATGCAAGCGCTGACCCCGTGCTGAAGCATGGACAAGTTCAGTACGACGCTCGAGTTAGGCGTCTATCTCCAAAGGGATAGATTGTTTCTGTCCTATAACTCCCTAAGGTGGAGTGTTCTTGTGGGTGAAGCTCAGCTATATTAGCAAGCGTTGATAAATCGGTTGTCAGATTTAATGAAGACGATTGTCAACATTAGGAGTGACAACGAAAGAGTTACGGAAGTGCTGAAGTCATTTTCAAAGATTTCAGTGATCCACAAAAAATTGCAAGCAATTCAGATCTAGTCAGGAGAAACCCAAAATGGCGATCGATAAGCACGATACACCTATGATTGACCAGCTCGTAGATGGTCCTTGGCCCAGCTTTATCAAAGGCATTCAGCGTCTACGTGACGAGCATCCCAGCGAGCGCATCAATGGCATGGCAAATGACCTGCTGGGTCAGCTGGAAACTTCTTACGAAACCCGTAAAGGTTACTGGAAAGGCGGTACTATCTCCGTATTCGGATATGGCGGTGGCATTATTCCCCGTTTTACTGAGCTGAAGAATGATGATGGAAGCTCCAGTTTCCCCGAAGCGCAAGAATTCCACACCATGCGTATCCAGCCTCCTGGTGGTTTCCATTACACTACTGATATGCTGCGTCAGATCATGGATCTGGATGAGAAATACGGTTCAGGTATGATTTGTCTGCATGGACAAACCGGAAACCTGATGCTGGTCGGTATGGATTCCGATGCAATTCAGCCCATGTTTGATGACATGAATGCTATTGGTTGGGATCTTGGTGGTGCCGGTCCTTGTGTGCGTACTGGTATGTCTTGCGTGGGCGCTGCTCGTTGTGAGCATTCCAATGCTGACGAGATGAAGATCAACCGTGTATTGCTGAACAACTTCCAGGATGATATGCACCGTCCTGCGCTGCCATACAAATTCAAGTTCAAGGTTTCCGGTTGCGCAAACGATTGTACCAATTCCATTCAGCGTGCTGACATGGCGGTCATTGGTACTTGGCGCGACGATATGAAAGTAAATCAGGATGAAGTCAAGGCTTTCGTGGAGAAGAAAGGACGTAAATACGTTGTCGATAATGTCGTCAGCCGTTGTCCGACTGCTTCATTGTCTTTGAACGATGATGATACCCTTGAAGTCAACAACAAAGACTGTGTTCGTTGCATGCATTGCATCAATGTTATGACCAAGGCGTTGTCTGCCGGTGATGACAAGGGTGTAACCATTCTTATTGGTGGTAAGCGTACCCTGAAGATCGGTGATCTGTTCGGAACCGTTTTGATTCCTTTCATGAAATTGGATACCGACGAAGATTACGAAAAGCTGGTAGAGCTGGCGGAAGAATGCATTGATTTCTTCGCTGAAAATGCCTTGGAGCATGAGCGTACCGGTGAGATGATCGAGCGTATTGGCCTGGCCAACTTCCTCGAAGGTATCGGTGTCGATATCGATCCAAACATGATCAATCATCCTCGTACCAGCAGCTATGTTCGCATGGATGGTTGGGACGAAGAAGCCGCCAAGTGGGAAGAAAGCAAGGCTGGCTGATCCAGAAAATTAATTTGATGGTCCGTATTGGCGGTGATTCGATAGCGAATTACCGCCAGGGCCGAGCAACTCGATTTATTATTTTAGGAGGTTCGCATGTCAGATGCACCTGTTATGCCCATTGAATCTGGAACGCCTGATAGTTTCCAGTATATGCACCCCACATTGCGTAAGAACTATGGTCAGTGGGCCTATCACGACCGTCCCCGTCCTGGTGTTCTGCATCATGTGTCCAACTTTGGTGA
>CAYXOS010000106.1:0-9709 GCA_964467115.1 uncultured Sedimenticola sp. | reverse complement strand
AGAGGCTTAGGTCGGGAGATGGCAAGTTATTGAATATCCAGGACGCTGTGAATGCGTCCATGTAAGCTCTGCGGCAGCTTTCATACTGCCAAAGCCTGGGCATTCAATAACTTACTATCTCTCGTTATAATCACGCTGAGCAGTTACATCTATATTCATTGTTATTAAGGGCACCTAGGGAAGTTCTGATCGATTCATGAACTCGCATCTCATACCTGAAATGTCCGATAACTGCGTTGAAGTTCTTGCTAATAGCTTGCTATTAGCCGCGAACTCCGCCTTGTTCTCAAATATTTCAGGCATAATCTGCTTCGTACAGAATCAATCAGAGCTTCCCTAGAAAAATTGTTTTTTCGTCACCCCGGTGCAGGCCGGGGTCTATATTAATCAATGGGTTATAGATTCCGGCCTGCGCCGGAATGACATTACTAGAGATACCCTTAAGTGAGGGTTTCCAACTCTGCAATGGGACCGCTGTTTTTTGCCTCGACCTGATGATAGAGGGAGGTCAGCGCTGCCTGAAGCGCCTCTTCCATTACCGGGTGGTAGAAGGGCATCTGGATCAACTCGCCTACGGTCATTTCTTTCTGAATACACCATGCCAGTAAATGTGCCAGGTTTTCCCCGCGGGGGGTCACCATTTCCGCGCCCAGTATCTTACCGCTGATTTTGTCGGCGTAGACCCGGATAACACCGCGGTTCTTGCCCATGATCAGAGCACGACCAACCGGGGCGATTTTCATTTCTCCAGTCTTGAAACTGTCTGCTTCCAAATCAGCGAAGCGTGTTCCTACGCTGATGATGTTGGGATCACTGAATACGATAGCCAGTGGCGTTTTACGTTTGAATGCCTTGATTTCGTCATGTCCGGCATTGTAGCCAGCTATTTTTCCTTCATCCCCAGCTTCGTGCAGGATGGGGCGGTCGGCGTTGATGTCCCCCGCCAGAAACAGGGGGTGGTCACCAATCTGCATGGTGTTGGGGTTGTAGGCGGGAATACCACGGGAATCCAGTTCGATACCCAGTTTGTCTAGACCGAGTCGATCCAGATTGGGGCGGCGTCCCAGACTGGCAAAAACCTTGTCCACAATCACGCTTTGCTCACCCGCAGTTACTTTCAGGCGACCATCCGGCTCTTCACTGATCTCGGCGGCATGCCCCAGCCACAGTGGAAATTCTTTGGAAATTACATCTACTGCTGCCTTGTTCACTTCCGGATCACTGATGCCGCCAATATGTTCCGCCATATCAATGCCGGTAACTTCCACGCCCAGGCGGGCGA
This sequence comes from uncultured Sedimenticola sp., assembly GCA_964467115.1. Classification (GTDB taxonomy): domain Bacteria; phylum Pseudomonadota; class Gammaproteobacteria; order Chromatiales; family Chromatiaceae; genus Thiolapillus. Next base: position 8,427 of record CAYXOS010000106.1, on the reverse strand, counting down.
TGGCTTGCCCCAGTTCCAGACCGATCACTCCAAGTCCGATGACGGCCATGGAGGCAGGCAGGTCTTCCAGTTCAAAAAACTCATCGGTGGTGACAATGCGGTCGCCAAAGGCTTTCCATGCCTCGGGGACAATAGGGGTTGATCCTGTGGCAATGACAAACTTGTCTGCACGAATGCGTTGTCCATCTTCAAGTTCAACCAACCCAGGCTCGACGAAGTGCGCGTACTGTTCGATGAACACTTCTTCGCTCAAATGGTCGGTACTGTTGGAGAGTACCCGGTCAACAAAGTTGTCACGAAGGTCACGGGTGTATTCCATGGCTTCAGGAATATTGACGGACAGATTGTCGTGGTTTTCAATGCCCATGCGATTGAACAGGGACTTGCGGTGGAAATCTTCCGCGACCTGGATAATCGCCTTGGAAGGCATGCAGCCTACACGAGCGCAGGTTGTTCCTGCTTCGCCGCCATTTATCAGAACAAAGTTTTTTTCTGCGCGTTTGACTCGTCCCATGGCATTTAGTCCGGCGGTGCCTGAACCAATTATTGCAACTTCTACTTGTTTTTCTTCCACGATCATTCCTCAATTTGTGCTTTAGCCGCTTATTTTAACGGTATTGCGGAAGAATCACATACAGAATTAAGGTGTGGAAATGTCAGGGGTGCCTGAAGGCGGGGGTGTGGGATAAATGGTTGAGGGGATTGGAGCGGAAACAGGGTATTGAGGGTAGGGCGGATACCCCCGGGTTTGCAGATAGTAAGATGGATGGGGAGCAGGCATATAAGGCATGTTCGAGGAAACAGGATAATGTGAAGTTTGGGGTGGCGTACGGGAACCCATGAAAAACTTGAAGCAAAAAAATGCCTGAGCCTGTTGCAATGGATATCCACCCAAAGAAACCAACAGCAGTAGTTGAATGGTTTTCAGCTGCAATCTCTTTCCCGTCAAGTTGTTGATGTTCAACAAAGTATGGCAAAGTTACCGAGAATTTCTGGAAATATTTTCGGATCAGATCTTGAAAACAATGAGAACAGACACATGTAAAGGGCACCTCTATTAATTCATGATTGGCATCTACGCACATGAGGGCAGCGATAACTGCGTTGAAAATCTTACAAATAGCCTGCTATTTGCTGCGATCTTCGCCTTGTTCTCACTGCCCTCATGCACGAATCCGCTCAAACAGAATTAATAGAGGTGCCCTAAAGCCAATTATGAACCATTCCATATAGATTGGGAGACAATCAGCACATGACCATAGAAGCACATAAAGAAACCATGGAATTTCAGGCAGAGGTAAGCCAGGTATTGAATCTGGTGATTCGCTCCCTCTACAGCAACAAGGAAATCTTTCTGCGGGAACTCATCTCCAATGCCTCGGATGCGGCAGAAAAACTTCGCTTTGAAGCACTGTCTGATGATGCCTTGTATGAAAATGACCCAGAGCTGAAGATTCGCGTTTGGGCAGACAAAGATGCAGGTACATTGACGGTATCTGACAATGGTATTGGTATGAACCGTCAGGAAGTCATGGATACCATTGGTACCATCGCCAGTTCAGGAACCAAGAAATTTCTGGAAAACCTCAGTGGTGATGAAAGCTCCGACAGCCAGCTGATCGGACAATTTGGTGTGGGTTTTTATTCAGCCTTTATCGTGGCAGACAAAGTCACATTGCGCACCCGTCGCGCCGGTATGGAAGCAGAACACGGTGTATGTTGGGAATCCACGGGAGAAGGAAGTTACAGCATAGAAACGATTGAAAAAACTGATCGAGGTACAGAAATCACCCTTCATCTGCGCGAGGACGACAAGGAATTCCTGGATGGCTGGCGTTTGCGGCAGATCATCAACAAGTTTTCTGATCATTTGGCTATTCCTATTGAAATGCCCAAAGAAGTTGTTGCTGATGAAGACGATGACGAAAGCAAAGAAGAGCAATCCAAGGAAATCGAGTGGGAGCAGGTCAACAAGGGAGTTGCCTTGTGGATGCGCAACAAGTCCGAGATTTCAGATGAAGAGTACAACGAATTCTACAAAGCTATTGCTCATGATTTCGAAGACCCCCTGGCATGGACACACAACCGGGTAGAGGGTACCAATGAATACACATCGTTGCTTTATTTGCCGTCCAAGGCGCCGTTCGATCTTTGGGACAGGGAGCAGAAACATGGTGTGAAGCTCTATGTGCGCCGGGTTTTCATCATGGATGAGGCTGATAAGCTTATGCCGCACTATCTGCGCTTCGTCAAAGGTGTGGTTGATTCAGACGATTTGCCTCTGAATGTGTCAAGAGAGCTACTGCAGCACAATCGTAAGATTGACACCATTCGCAATGCCAACGTTAAGCGTATTCTCGGCATGTTGGAAAAAATGGCGAAGAATGATGCTGAAAAATACCAGAAATTCTGGGATGAATTTGGCAAGGTTCTCAAGGAAGGTCCGGCGGAAGATTTTTCCAACAAGGAAAAACTGGCTGGGTTATTCCGCTTTACCACCACTAAATCCAATGGTGATGAACAAACAGTTTCTCTGGATGAATACCTTGAACGTATGGCGGAAAAGCAGGAGAAGATCTACTACATTACTGCAGAATCCCTTGCTGCTGCGCGTAACAGTCCTCATCTTGAAATCTTCAAGAAGAAAGACATCGAAGTGTTGTTGATGACGGATCGCGTGGATGAGTGGCTGATGTCACACCTGTCTGAGTACAAGGAAAAGACCTTCCAGTCCGTAACCAAAGGGCAGTTGGACCTGGGTGAACTGGATGCCGAAGAGGACAAGGAAGAGCAGGAAAAAGCCCAGGAAGCGCACAAGTCTCTGTTGGAGAAGATAAAAGAAACCCTGGGTGAGCGCATAAAAGAGGTACGGGTTTCCAGTCGTTTGGTCGATTCTCCCGCCTGTCTGGTGGTGGATGATTATGATATGAGCCAGAATTTGGCACGGGTACTCAAACAGTTGGGACAGGATGCGCCTATGCCCACGCCGATCATGGAGATCAACACCGATCATCCGTTGATCAGTCGTCTTGAAAAAGAGCAGGATGAGACGCGTTTCTCAGAATTGGCCAACTTGCTGTTTGATCAATCCCTGCTGGCGGAAGGTGGTCAACTGCAAGATCCGGCTGGATTCGTGCATCGATTGAACCGTTTGATGCTGGATATGTCTGAATAGCTGTAAACCTGAAAGCGGGGAGTAGTACACTGTTTACTGTGCTACTTCCTGCTATAGTTGGGTAAAGATACCTGCTTTTCATTTTTCGAGAGTGATTTATTCAGATGAAGCCCTTATTTTTCAAATACTTTCTCTTCGGATTGCTGTTGTTGCCCGGCTTACTTTTTGCATCCACCCTCAGGCAAAGTGATTTATCAGAAATCAACAGAGACGCAGAGCTGGTTTTTGAAGGTCGTGTGGTTGCAACACGTATTGATCACCAACCGGGGACACGCGCTGTTCATACCTGGGTTAAATTTGAAATACTCGATGTCGTAAAAGGACAATTTGATCAGCCTTATCTTGAATTGTCTTTTCTCGGTGGCACTTCAGGAGATATCTCTGTAAACGTGTCCGATATGCAGATCCCCAAAATGGGTGAACACGGTGTGTACTTTGTAGAAAACACCAACAAAGCCATGGTCAACCCGTTGCGGGGCTGGGATGAAGGGCATTTTCTGGTTCAGTATGATCGAAAGCTCAAGCGTCAACAGATCACAACCTTGAGTGGTCAACCCGTGTTTGATGTGAATGCACGTGCAGTACGTGGCAGTGCGCTGAAAATCAGCAATGGCGTAGCAAAAGGAGTGATCACTTCAGCGCCATCTATTCAGGCGCTTCCTTTGGCACCCGCACAGTTCAAGGCAAAGATTCGGGAGATGGCACAATGATCAGACGTATAGCTTTTCTTTCAGTCGCCATGTTTTGTGTCAGTGCTGCCCAAGCATATGTGCTGGATGGTGCCAAATGGCCCGATGGACAGACGACATTCAATGTTGATATTACCTTGAATGGGGCAGCTGCCAGTCCCAGTGGTAAAACCTGGAATCAGGCATTTATTGACGCAGCAAACGAATGGAATGCCAACAGTCAGTTTGTCTATACTGTGGATACCAGCAATCCTTCCCATCCCTGTGCCGGGGTCGATAGTTACCCTCAGGACGGATTCCGTAACGGTGCAGCTTTTTTCGATAAAGTCTGCAATGAAGCCGAGAATGTTCAGGATGATTTCGGTAGCCAGGTGCTGGCGGTAACCGTTAGCTATACCTATGTCAGTACACCGGATGAAAAAGTTGAAACCGATATCTTTTTCAATAACGGGGAGTCCTGGGATATTTATGACGGGAACTTGCAAAATCGATTTGATTTTCAACGTATTGCATTGCACGAACTAGGGCATGCGTTGGGCTTGGGGCATGAAAATACCAACCCGGCAATGATGCAACCGACGGTGAGCAATACCTATACTCTGATGAGCGATGATATCGCAGGTGTCGGGGCTTTGTATGGAAGTGCGGCACCGTCTGTTGACCCTATCGTAATGAAGTTTGAAGAACCTGTTAACGGTGAAGTCAAATCCGGCGTAAGTACCATTCGTGGGTGGGTGGTTTCCAAGTCTCCCATCGTATCTTTGGAATTATATCGAGATGACAAGCTCTACGGCATGCTCGATCATACGGGTAAACGTCCTGATGTAGGGAATACCTTTCCAGACTACCCAGATTCAGATAAATCCGGATTCGCTTTTGCCAGTAATTTTGGCATTTTCTCGGCAGGTTCACATGTCTATCGTCTGGTTGCCAAGGACAATAAAGGTAATACCCTCGAAAAAAGCGTTAGTTTCACCATTTCTCGCTACGATGATGCTTATGTGGGTGATGATTCCAAGGTTTCACTAAGTGGCGCAAGTATCTATTCCCCAGGAGGAAATGATATTCGCATCGATAATTTGCAGCATAATGGCAAAGAATATAGCGTGATACTTCGCTGGAAGACATCGAAGCAAGGCTTTGATCCTGTTGAAATAACAAGAACAAAATAATCGATTTTTTTCTGGAAGTGCCATTTGCTGGCTACGCTTGCTCCCGGAACAGCTCGGTTCCAGGAATAGCAGTTGTTGCCCGTGGTGCTGTATGGATTCCGGTGTACACTGGAATGACCAATATTCTGCTTAATCCAAGAAAGCACTGATTAATTCTGTACCAAGGCGAGGAGGTTATCGGTATTCCTTCACGCACAGATGTCAGGTATAAATTGATATAGGTACCCATAAGTGTGGCGAATCAGGCTATTTGCACGCTCGAATATTCAACAGCGCCTTACTGTGGCACACTCTAGGAGTCTTTCGGATTTAATCGTTTGAAGCGAAAATCACTGGGGGCGAATCAAATCAGTTTATCGAATGAGGCGAATAGCACAGCTATTTAACGAATTCGATAAACTGAGTTGATCGCCATCCAGGGATTTGCAGCCAAACAGCATTAAATTCGACAGATTTCTAGCTACCAAAATCTAAGAAACACACTTTAGGGGCGGCAATATATGAAAATTATACTTTTGGGTGGACCCGGCGCAGGCAAGGGTACTCAGGCAAACTACATCAAAGAAAAATACAATGTTCCGCAGATTTCTACCGGTGACATGTTGCGTGCACATGTAAAAGCTGACACAGAACTCGGGAAAGCAGCGAAAAAAATCATGGATGAAGGGGGTCTGGTTTCCGATGACATTATCATGGGTATGGTAAAAGAGCGCATCAAGGAAGACGATTGCAAAAACGGTTATCTGTTCGATGGTTTTCCTCGCACCATTCCTCAAGCAGAGGCTATGAAGGAAGCGGGTATTGCTATTGATGCAGTGGTTGAGATAGACGTACCTGATGAAGAGATCATCAAACGCATGTCCGGTCGCCGCGTACATTTGGCTTCGGGGCGTACTTATCATGTGATTTTCAACCCACCTAAAGTGGAAGGAAAAGATGATGTCACTGGTGAAGACTTGATTCAGCGTGATGACGACCAGGAAGACACGGTAAAAGAGCGTCTGCGTATCTATCACGATCAAACCGAGCCTTTGGTTGATTTCTATTCCAAAGAAGCTGATGCCGGCAACCTCAAATATGTCAAGGTCAATGGTGTTGGCAGCGTCGATGACATCAAGGAGCAAATTTTTTCCGGATTGGATAGCTGATCGCTTTCCAGATCCAGTTACTTGAGACAGGCCGGGGTCATTGAACCCCGGCTTTTGTTATACTCCAACTCTATTACTGTAAATATCAGGAGGCCCGAAGTGGCTGTTATTGAACTGAACAAAGATAATTTCGAAGACGCGATCAACAATAATGGTTTTGTAATCATTGATTTTTGGGCACCCTGGTGTGGTCCTTGCAAGAGCTTCGCACCCACCTACGAAAAGGTTTCAGAAGATTTTCCAGATGTCGTATTTGCCAAGATCAATACCGAAGATGAGCAGGAGATCGCCGCGCATTTTCAGATTCGTTCTATTCCTACTCTGATGATCTTTCGTGATCAGATTATCATCTATAGTGAAGCAGGGGCTTTGCCAGAAGGCTCTTTCCGCCAATTGGTCGAGCAGGCTTCAACCCTGGACATGGATGATGTGCGTAGTCAAATCGCCGCTGCTCAGGAAGAAGGCGCTGATAACACCTGATTCAGCGTTTTTCAGTCCAATCTACAAGGCCGGGGACACAGTTCGTGTTCCCGGTCTTGTTGTATTTGGAATCGCAAACGCTGTTTCATGTCAGGATTGATTTGATGCAATATCCCTGGATTTCTCACACCGACAGATTGCTCGACAGTGAACCTACTGTGGGAAAGCTGCTGGATTTGTGTGAAGAAAACTACCAACTATTGCTGCAATTGGCACCCGCATTGCGAGAAATGCAGGGAAGCTTGGCTTCCTGCCAAGATAAACATATGGATTTGTTTTTGGAAATCATGGAGCAAACACCTTACACCACGGTTGTGCATCTGACATATTACTTTTCTCATGCCAATGGACAGCAAGCTGATCCGGATGCTCTGCTGCGTGTTTATCACGATGCGCAACAAATTGAGGTGGTCAGTCTACGCCAGAATGCATTGCCTGTGGTTCCTAATTATCACTATCCAAGCTTGCGTAACAAATGGAAAATAAACGTGTTTTTGTGGAAATGGCTGTCTTTTTGCTGCCAGCAGAAACATCGGTTTTCCCTGCCCAGTGAATTCTTGACTAAATCACATGGTTAATGCTATTCTTAATTCCCTAGTGTTTTACTAAGTTATAATCACCCATAAAATACACAGGAGTTGAGAACATGAGACTTTCTACAAAAGGCCGCTATGCGGTAACTGCGATGCTTGATTTGGCATTGAATGGTCAAGATGGCCCCGTAACACTTTCTGATATTTCAGAGAATCAAGGCATTTCCTTGTCTTATCTGGAGCAGCTGTTTGCTGCACTGCGCGCTAAAAAGCTGGTGCGTGGTGTTCGTGGCCCCGGTGGCGGTTATTTCCTTGGACGTGAAGCTGACGAAATTTCTATTGCCAATATTATTTGTGCTGTTGATGAATGGGTAGAGTTCACCCGTTGTCAGGGAAAAGAAGACTGTCGTGGTGGGCAACGTTGCCTGACCCATAGCCTCTGGGATGACCTTAGTCGGCAAATCTATGAATTCCTTGAGGAAATCACGCTGCAAGACCTGGTTCGTCGCGGTGAGGAATCCGATCATGGCTGTCATAAAGACAAAGCCAGCGATATTCTGGATGACTTTGCCGGGAAGGCGGCATAAGTTCGCATCAGCTATAAGGAAAACCCTTTGACCTGAAAGGCGATTTTCAATATCATACGCCGCTTATGTTGCAGCGAATACCAGATCGTGTTGATCCGTGGCGTCTGGCCGAGCAAGAGGAGACTCTTGAAGGTCGCATGAAAGTGGGTTCGTTGCCGCGTTTATCGCCGCTTCTGTCTGATGCCAATGGAGAAGCGGCGTTTGTTTTGACCTTCGCCAAAGACAGACAACATCGTCTGATTATTGCGCTGAAAGTTGACGCGGATTTAACCATCGAATGCCAGCGATGCCTGGAGCCAATGGTGAAAACCATAAGTTCCAGCACCCGTTTTGCACGGGTTAGGGGGTTGATGGAGGCTGAACAACTACCCAAGGATCTTGATCCTTTGGTGCTTGAAGATGGCCAATACCTCGAAATTGCTGAGTTGGTCGAGGATGAGTTGATTCTTGGAATCCCCACCTCGCCACGGCATGATGATCAACATTGTAATCGGCAGTTGGATGCGCAAGCGCAGCCGTTGCCTGAAACTGAACCGAAAGAAATTAATCCTTTCGCAATTCTTGCCAGTTTGCAGACTGACAAGAACGACAATTGAGAAATTGCAGGAGATAGCCCCATGGCCGTACAGAAAAGTCGTAAAAC
>CAYXOS010000105.1:0-9796 GCA_964467115.1 uncultured Sedimenticola sp. | reverse complement strand
TTGTAAGCATTTCGATCACGGCGATGACGGTGGTCATTCCAGCCGAGATGAATGATATCTATGTAGCAGGATTGATGTTGGTCGCCATGTACGGCTATACCGTTTCCCGGCTACGTTTTTTTTTGGCGACTGTTGGTAGCTGGCTGGGCTTGCTGATTTTCAATCTGGCAAATATTTTGTGGGGGGATGCCAGCAATTGGGATCTGATCGCCGGTAACTTCTTCTGTATTTCCAGCAATGTTATGGGCATGGTGGCAAGCTATTCCATGGAGTATGACAGTCGTCGAAACTTTCTTCTGCAGCGACAATTGCGTCAGGAGCGATCGCGGCTGAAGTCCCTGGTGTTGACTGATGAATTGACCCTGCTGCCAAATCGTCGCCGCTTTTTCGAGCACTATGAAGACGAATGGCAACGTGCCAGGCGCAATGGGAAATGTCTGTCATTGATAATGATCGATGTGGATTATTTCAAAAGGGTCAATGATAAATATGGGCATCAGGCTGGCGATGAATGTCTGCGCCAGCTCGCCAAGGTTTTGCTTTCTCATGCTCGTCGCGCCGGGGACATGGTTGCCCGTTTGGGGGGAGAAGAGTTTGTGCTGTTGCTTCCGAACATATCACACCAGGAGGGTTGCGAGATCGCGGAGCAACTGCGCAAGGATGTAGAATTAAGGGAGATCAATCTGAACCATGGCGCAAAACAAGTCACGTTGCGGCTTACCATCAGTTGTGGGGTTGCCAGCGCAGAGCCAGATGTCGAATATGAACAGGAATTGTTGTTGTCAGCCTCAGACAAGGCAATGTATGAGGCAAAAGCCCAAGGGCGCAACCGGGTTTTTTGTCGGGGACTGCTCGTCCAGGGAGCAAAAACCAAATCTTGAGGGCCTCTCTATTGATTCATGATTGGCATCTACGCGCAGAAGTCAGTGATAGCTTTGTTGAAAATCTTGCAAATAGCCGGCTACAAGGTGAATTGCGCGATACACCTATATAGGCCTCGGGTTTTTTGGCATACTGCAACATTATTTCCCTTGATGGTCCATTTTATCCATGAGCACCGATCTGATACGCATTGCCACCCGTAAATCCCCTCTTGCCATGTGGCAGGCGGAACATGTTGCTGCTGCCTTGAAGGCGGCTCATCCCGGCATTCAAGTTGAACTGTTGGGCATGAGCACCCAGGGTGACAAGATTCTGGATACGCCCCTGGCAAAGATTGGTGGCAAGGGCTTGTTTGTCAAGGAGCTGGAACAGGGAATGCTGGAAGGCAGCGCCGATATTGCGGTGCATTCTATGAAAGATGTCCCGGTAGAACTGCCGGAAGGATTGCATTTGCCCGTGATCATGGAACGAGAAAATCCGCGGGATGCTTTTGTCTCCAATGATTTTGCCGATCTGGATTCATTGCCTCAGGGAGCCAAAGTCGGTACCTCCAGTCTGCGCCGCCAGAGTCAGATAATGGCACGGCGTCCGGATCTGGAACTGCTGCCATTGCGTGGTAACGTCAATACCCGTTTGCGCAAGTTGGATGATGGGGAATATGACGCCATCATTTTGGCAGCAGCAGGCCTGATTCGGCTGAAATTTGCTGATCGTATTCGAGCTTTTATCGAGCCTGAACAAAGTCTGCCTGCTATTGGGCAAGGGGCTGTGGGTATTGAATGCCGGGAGGATGATGAACGGGTGAATGCCTTGATTGCACCTCTGCATCATGCCCAGACTGCCATTCGGGTTCGCGCAGAGCGTGCCATGAACAACCGACTTGAAGGGGGATGTCAGGTGCCCATAGCCGGACATGCCTTGCTGGACAATGATCAACTGTGGTTACGTGGTCTGGTGGGTAGCGTCGATGGAAAAACCATTATTCGTGATGAAATTCGCGGTGCGGCTGCTGATGCGGAAGCCTTGGGTGTTACCCTGGCAGAGCGTCTGCTCAAAGCCGGTGCGGCTGAGATCCTCAAGGATTTATACGCTCACACATGAGTTGTCATTTACAAGGGCTGGGAGTGCTGGTTACACGTCCTGCCGGGCAGGCAGATGGACTTTGCGAAATGATCGAAAAGGCTCATGGTCGTCCCCTGCGCTTTCCTGCCATGGAAATCGCTCCTGTGGAAAAGCCGCAGCAGGCCGCTGAAGTACTGCAGCAGGTAAATACCACAGATGTGCTGATATTTGTCAGTGTCAATGCCGTCGAATATGCCTTCCCCTTGTTACCGGATGAAATTCCCTTGAAAGTGCAGGTTGCCGCCATTGGTGCGGCAACCGCGACCTGTCTCGATGAATACGGGCTCAGCGTGTCCCTGGTGCCAGATCAACAGTTCGATAGCGAGGGCTTGCTGGCAATGGATGCCCTGGGTGATATGCAAAACAAAAAAGTGATCATCGTGCGTGGACAAGGTGGCAGAGAACTGTTGAAAGAAACCCTGGAGCAACGGGGAGCGCAGGTACAGTATGCAGAAGTGTATCAGCGCCGTATTCCTCAGCGGAACCCTGCCAACCTGTTACAGAATTGGGCGAACATGGTTGATGTGGTAACCGTCACCAGCTCTGAAATCCTGGACAATCTGTTGCAGATGCTGGGTGAGCAGGGGCTGGATATACTTGCAAAAACGCCGCTGTTGGTTTTGAGCCAACGCACTGCGGATTACGCGAAATCTTTGGGTTGCCGTCGTTTGATGTTGGCGGCGCAGGCAGGAGATCGTGGTATTCTTCAGGCACTTTGTGAGTTCGTGGAAACTTGATGAAAGCCATATTGCACTATATTTCCCGAGAGGAATCGACCAATAAACTGGTGATAGCGGGTATTGTCCTGGGCATATTGTTCGGTATGTTTTTGCCAGAGTGGGCGTTGGCGCAAAAAGCCCTGGGCAAGGCATTTGTTGCTTTCTTGAAAATGTTGGTAGTACCCCTGGTATTTGCCTCTATCTATGTGGCTATTTCCGGGCTGGGGGGGCTGGATCAATTGCGGCGCATTGGTTTGAAAACCATTATGTTGTATGTGATGACCACCGCCCTGGCGGTGATGTTGGCGATTGTTGCCATGAATCTGTTTCCCATTGGCGATGCGGTTTCCTCAGCGGGGCTGAGTTATGACAAGGCAAAGGACGTGGCACCTTTCTCTCTCAGTGCCATGTTATTGAGCTTTATCCCCACCAATATTTTTTCCGCCCTGGCGACAGGGTCTATGATGCAGGTTATCGTATTTGCCGTGCTGTTTGGTGTGGCAAGCCTGTATCTGGAAGAAAAGCACCATTCGGTGATGCTGGATGTATTCACTGGTATCAGTGAAGCGATGCTGAAGCTGGCGCGTTGGGTGATTCTGTTTACCCCCTTGGGCGTTTTCAGTCTGATCAGCTATGTGGTTGCGGATCAGGGGATCGATACGCTAATCAGTTTGTGGAAATATATTCTTCTGGTATTGGGTGTATTGTTGCTCCATGGGCTGGTCAGTTTGCCTGCCGTGATGATGCTGTTTTCGCGGGTCAACCCCTGGGCTTATCTGAACAAGATCAAGGAAGTACCACTGATGGCTTTTTCCACCGCCTCCAGTGCCGCAACCCTGCCCGTGAGCATGCGTGTGGCTGTGGAAAAGGGGGGTATCAGGAAAGAAACCGCCAGTTTTGTGTTGCCTCTGGGTGCTACAGTTTCCATGGATGGCACTGCAGCCTATCTGACCATTGCCGTGCTTTATATCGCTAACCTTGCTGGTGCCAGCATGAGTCTGGGTGACCAGTTTCTACTCGGTTTTACCGTGGTGGCGCTGAGTGTTGGCGTTGCGGCTTTGCCCAGTGCATCGCTGGTTATGATGGTAGTGATATTGAATCAAGCGGGCTTGCCGATTGAATACATGGCATTGATTGTGGTGGTGGATCGTCTTTTGGACATGGCGCGTACTTCATTGAATGTCACTTCGGACATGGTGGTGGCGAAAACCGTGGATAGCATGAATCGAAAATCTGCTGATGAAACCAAAAACTGAACATCAAACCGTTGTCATCGACATGAGTAATGATGAAGCATCTGTTACTCATGCAGGCTCGCGTTTGCCCGTGGTGTTGGCGTTGTTGTCGATGCTGAGCGTGACCGGTTTGGGCGTGTTGGGGTATTTCTACTGGTTGAACATGCAGCAGGATATGCAACAAATGCTTGGGCGTGTTCAGGCAGCAGCGGCATTGACAGAACAACTGCAGAACAGTGTCAGGCAAACCCGCCAGGCACTACAAACCCAGCAGACATTGTTGGATCAGCAAAGCAATCACACTGTGCCGCAGCAGGAAGCCTTGCAGCAACAGCAGCAAGCATTCAAACAGCAGGCTGATCTGCTTACGGTAGAACGCAACCGCATGCAGCAACGGGAAGTGGAACTGCGTGCCACCATTGCCGATTTGCGTAAACGTCTGGGAAACCCGGATGCAGAATGGATGGTTGCTGAAGCAGAATATTTGATGAAACTGGCGCAACAGCGGATCGATTTGGCCAAAGACAAAAAAACGGCGCTGGCAGCATTGCGCCAGGCAGATCAGCGCTTGCAGGATACGGGGGATCCACAGTGGGGGCTGGTGCGTGATCAGCTCCTGCGTGATATGGCGAAGTTGCAGGCATTCAAACCCCTGGATATTCAGCATAGTTTGGGTCGTCTGGATAGCTTGAATGAATTGTTTTCGCGCTTGCGTCCCCGTTTGATTGCCGCAGAAAATGTAGAATCAGCGAAAACTGCTCACCCTGTGGAAAGCGATGCAGAAGGGGTAGACGGTGTAGAGAAAATTGCAGCAGATCTGTGGCAGGGGCTGAAATCCAGTGTCAAGATACGGCGTCATGATCAGCCTGTCGCCTCGTTGCTGACCCATGGTCAGGAAGCCTTGATACTGCAGAATCTCGGCTTGATTCTGGAAACGGCGCGCTGGGCGCTGGTGCAAAGGAAAACAGCCTTGTATCAAGACAGCTTGAAACGGATGCTGGAATGGCTGCATCGATATTATGTGCTCGACAATGATACAGGGGCGCAGGTTGTGGCGGAAATAAAAGCCTTGCAAAGTATTGATCTGACCCCCGCATTACCTGACATATCTCTGGCGTTGCGTGCCTTGCAAACCACCCGGCAACTAAAACCTGCTGGAGTTGCCCAGTGAAATGGCTGTTGCAGGCTTGTCTGTTCCTGGTATTGGGTGGGGCGGCTGCCTGGGTGGTGAACAAGGACAGTGGCTATGCCTTTCTCGCCTGGGGCAATTGGTCGGTGGAAATGAGCCTGGCAATGCTGGTGTTGTTGGCCAGTATCAGCCTGGGGTTTTTATATTATCTGCTGCGGCTGCTGTTTGATATATTGCGATTGCCTTCAAGTATCAGTCGTTGGCGTGAGAAAATTAAGCAACGGCAAGCGCGTAATGCTCTTACCCAGGGCTTGGTGGAGCTTGCAGAAGGTCATTGGCAGCAGGCAGAAAAACTGCTCACAGCCAGTGCGGAAAATTCTGATACACCTTTGATCAACTACTTGTCAGCTGCCCAGGCTGCTCAGCGTCAAGGTCTGGATGATCGGCGTGACGCCTATATCCGCCTTGCACACCAGCATATGCCCACAGCAGACGTAGCCGTCAGTCTGACCCAGGCAGAGTTACAGATCGCCCACCAACAGTTCGAACAAGCTTTGGCGACCCTCAAGCACCTGCGTGATCTGGCTCCCCGGCATGTTTATGTTCTACGTTTGCTGGCGATGCTCTATCAGCAACTTGGTGACTGGGAGCATTTGCGAAAATTGCTACCAGAATTGAAGAAGAGCCGGGTGTTTGATGGCAAGCGCTATCAGGTGCTGGAAGTGCAGGTTTATTCTTCCCTGCTACAGGATGCAGCCCACTCCCTGGAAGCCAGTCGCCTGGATACCGTGTGGCGGAAAATGCCCAAGCATTTACATGCTGAGCAGAAAGTGGTTGCGGAATATGCGCAACAATTACATCAGCGTCAACAGGATGAGCAGGCAGAGAAGCTGCTGCGCCAAGTATTGAAAAATAATTGGTGTGATGAACTTGTGACTATATATGGGGAATTGGCGGTGACGGATGCTGCTCTTGCCTTGACCCATGCAGAGCAGTGGTTGAAAGGGCATGAGCTGGAACCTACGCTATTGGTGACCCTGGGGCGTCTCAGCCTGCGCGCCCAACTGTGGGGCAAGGCAAAACGCTACCTGGAGTCCGCCGTTCGCAACGGAGCGGGAGTCGTCGCCAGCCGGGAGCTGGGGCAGTTGTTGGATCACCTGGGGGAGACGGATGCAGCCATGAGGGTCTATCGTCAGGCAATGTTGGAACAACCCGGTCCGGAACTGGTAGCCTTGCCTCAACATATTGGTACAAACCCGCCCTCAGTATAGGCGATGATCAGCGCCTTCCCCAGGTGATTGGTCGATTCATCCCGCTTCCCGCCATTCCAGTCCGTCATCGATTGTGGCCTGGGGTTGCAGATGTGGTTCCCGCAAGGTAACCAACTCTTCAGAGCTGACAGGATGAATGGCAATAGTGTTGTCAAAATCTGCCTTGGTTGCGCCCATCTTTATCGCAACCGCAAATCCTTGCAGCATTTCATCGACATTGTCACCGATGAGATGGATGCCAACCACCCGTTCGTCGTCACCAGTACATACCAATTTCATGGCAGTCTTCATACCCTGTTTGGACAATCCATGCCGCATCGGGGTAAATGCTGTTTGATAGATGGTCACCGATTCCTGTTTGGTTCGTGCTTCTGTTTCTGTCAGTCCGATGGTGGCGACGGGGGGATGGGCAAACACCACACTGGCGATATTGTCATAATCTACCCGCGCCTGGGCTTGTCCGTCAAACAAGCGTGCAGCCAGCTTACGTCCTGCGGCAATGGCGACAGGGGTCAGGGGTGAGCGTCCGGTGATATCGCCTATGGCATAAATGCCAGGTGTGTTGGTGTTCTGATACTCATCGGTAACAATGATGCCATTTGGCTGTGCCTCTACACCGGCGGCTTCCAGATTCAGATAGCGCGTATTGGGGGCGCGCCCCACCGCCCATATCACGCAGTCATAACCTTCCAGCTCTGCACCTGTGGTGCTGGATACCTTGATTCCAGAAGCGGTTTGGGATAATCCGGCTACTTGAAATCCCAATTGTAACTGGATACCTTGTTTGCGCATTTCGTCCTCCAGGACTTCACTGATCATGGGATCGAAACGCTCCAGCACACGATCTTCCAATGCGACCAGGGATACTTGGGAGCCCAATGCCTGTAATACCCCCGCCAATTCCACCCCAATATAGCCACCACCGATAATGGCAACGTTCTGCGGTTGTTGTTCAAGGGCAAAGAAACCGTCGGAGGTTATCCCCAAGTCAGCACCAGGAACGGTGGGCACAATGGGATGCCCGCCTGTGGCGATGACGATATGCTTGGCGTGATATATCTCGCCGTTGACTTCGATGCGGTGTGCATCGATGAAACGGGCGTGTCCTTGTATAGCAGTGATATTCAAATCATCAACATATCCGTTCCAGTAGTCATTGATATGGTGGATGTAGTTTTCACGCCCTGACACCAGGTGCTGCCAGTCTGTCTTTCCCCGCTTGGCAGGAATGCCAAAATCCTTGGCATCATCCACGGCATGAGCAAGGTTGGCAGCGTACCACATGACTTTTTTAGGTACGCAGCCGTTGTTTACACAGGTGCCGCCGACTTTATGTGCCTCAACTACGGCAACTTTTTTACCCAATTTTGCCGCGGTTTCTGCTACCGCTAACCCGCCGCTGCCAGCACCGATGGTGATGAGATCGAATTTGGTGTTCATACTAGGATTCTCCTTTGTTTCTGCACTAGGGAAGCTCTGATTGATTCTGGACGAAGCAGATTATGTCTGAAATGTTCGAGAACAAGGCGGAGTTCGCAGCCAATAGCAGGCTATTCGCAAGAACTTCAACGCAGTTATCGGATATTTCAGGCATGAGATGCGAGTTCATGAATCAATCAGAGCTTCCCTAGGGGGCTGCCGGATCAAACATCCCGGCAGGCCGCCTGAATGTACCGATTAAGCTGCTTTTTTTCTGGTGCTGTTGAGCCAGACTTCAAGTGCGTCAGATCCACCGATATGGGAACCCTCCACGAATACCTGAGGCACCGTCTCGGCACCGGTCATGGCACGCAAGGAGCGCAGACTGGCATCGCGCCCAAGTACAATTTCTTCGTAGCCCATGCCGCTTTTTTCCAGCATTTCTTTTGCCTTGGCGCAAAAGGGGCAGCCGGGTTTGGTGATGATGCTCACCGCTTTGGGCTTTTCTGCCTTGGGGTTGATATAGTCGAGCATGGTATCGGCGTCTGAAACTTCAAACGGGTCGCCTGGCAGATCAGGTTCGATGAACATCTTTTCGATTACCCCGTTTTTGACCAGCATCGAATAGCGCCAACTACGCTTGCCAAACCCCAGGTCGGATTTGTCTACCAGCATTCCCATTCCAGCGGTGAAGTCGCCATTGCCGTCAGGAATGAGTGTTACGTTTTCGGCTTCCTGGTCTTTTTTCCAGGCATCCATGACGAAGGCATCATTGACAGACATGCAAATGATTTCGTCCACGCCATTTGCTTTGAAGGTGTCTGCGAGTTCGTTGTAACGAGGCAAGTGAGTCGAAGAGCAGGTTGGGGTGAAAGCGCCAGGAAGTGAGAACACCACCACGGTGCGATCCTTGAATATCTCGTCGCTGCTTACATCTTTGAATTCGTTGTTTTCCCGGGTTTTGAAAATAGTCTGGGGAATGCGTTGACCTTCGATATTTTTCATGGGTATCTCCACTGTCGTTAGTTAAGTTCAATCTAGTGTGGAGATATTATTGCCTATAGCTATCGATAGTTGAAATTGTATTATTAAATTAAGATGATAGCCAAAAACTATTTATTTGAAATAATATGACATATGTCAATTATCAAGGTGTTTAGGATATTCATGTGTTCTAATATGTGGCAGTATTCACAAAAATTCTGCTTAGGTGTCCTTGATGGAGCTTTTCAATAACGGTGAACATATCTGTGTTGCATTTCGAACCCTGGTGAGCGGGGACGCGGTGCAGGCCAATCAGTTTTTTATTGTGGACGACAATCACGCGGCGCTGATTGATCCAGGTGGAGAGCTCACTTATACCGGTTTGTTCATGGAAATGAGCAAATACATCAATGTAAAAAATCTGGACTATATCGTTGCTTCACACCAGGATCCGGATATTGTTGCTTCTTTGAACAAATGGATGGTGGGTACCAAGGCCAAGGTTGTGGTGCCGGAACTGTGGGAGCGTTTTATTCCTCACTTTACCCGTCCTGGAAAAACAAAAGGTCGTCTCATTCCTGTTCCAGACAAAGGTGCAAACCTGAGATTGGGGAATATTGAACTAAAGGCGATTCCTGCGCATTTCATGCATGCAGAAGGTAATTTCCAGTTTTATGATCCCCTGAGCAAAATACTGTTTTCAGGTGATTTGGGGGCGAATCTGTGCCCAACCGAAGTGCTTGATACACCTGCTACGGATATCAAACAGATCATGCCTTTTATGGAAGGCTTTCATCGCCGCTATATCAATGGCAACAAAGTGTGCCGCTTCTGGGCGAACATGGCCAGAGGGTTGGATATTTCCATGATTGTTCCGCAACATGGACGGGCAATGACAGGAAAAGCGATTCCACAGTTTATCGATTGGATAGAGAATCTCCAATGTGGTGTCGATCTGATGACCCAGGATAATTATCGAGTTCCTTAATTTCCACTAATCCGTGAATTTGCCGGGGTTGCGTTGCGAGCCTTTCT
>CAYXOS010000104.1:3395-9808 GCA_964467115.1 uncultured Sedimenticola sp. | reverse complement strand
AGAGGAATTAACCCAATGAAATGGCTATTTATTTTTATCACGCTAATTTTTTCAGGCATTCAGGCCGAAGAAATTTCTTTCAAGTACAACGGTACCGCCCTGCGTGCCAATCTTGAAAAGGCAGCAGACTGGCCCAAGGGGTCTGTAGTACTCATGACCCATGGCACTTTGGGGCACAACAATATGGAAATCATTTCCACCCTACAGGAGTTATTCAAAGAAAACAGCATCAGTAGTCTGGCGATCAATCTCAGCCTGGGAATAAACAATCGTCCGAGCAGTATGTACGATTGCCCTACTCCCCACGACCACAAACACACTGATGCCGTGGGCGAAATATCCGCATGGGTAGAATGGCTGAAATACAAGGATATTGAAAATGTGGTTCTGCTTGGGCATTCCCGGGGTGGCAATCAAACTGCATGGTACGCTGTAGAGAAAATTGACCCGGTGGTGAGCAAAGTCATCCTGATTGCCCCACAAACCTGGTCAGCCGAGTACGCTGCCAAAAGCTACAAAAAACGTTATGGAAAAGACCTACAGCCGTTACTGGACAAAGCCAAAGCCTTGGTTAAAGCGGGGAAAGGCAAACAGCAGATGAAACATATTGATTTCATTTACTGCCCGGACACGACAGTCACTGCAGAAGCCTTTGCCAGCTACTACACGCCTGATGAGCGGATGGATACGCCCTTCCTGCTGTCAAAGATCAAACGTCCCGTGTTGCTGTTCGTGGGAACAGAAGACAAGATCGTCACTCATTTGCTGGAAAAATTGAAAAATCAAAAGCTTGCCGACAATGTAAAAATCGACATCATCGATGGCGCAGACCATTTTTTCCGTGATCTGTACGCCGAAGATTTGGTGGAGCATGCGGTGGAATTTATTCAAAAATAAGTCCACTCAGAACGAAAAAGCCCCACATTTCAGTGGGGCTTCGAGGTAACACCAACAAAAACTCAAACCATCAGGCAGTCTTGTGTTCGTAAAGATGCACGTCGCGCTGAGGATAGGGAATACCGATACCCGCCGCATCCATACGCAGTTTTACAGCTTCATTGCTATCGAAATACACATTCCAGTAGTCTGCTGATTTCACCCACACGCGCACATAGAAATTGACGCTACTGTCCGCAAGTTCCCCAACCACAATCAACGGCTCAGGGTCTTTCAACACACGTTCATCCTTGCTTACGATATCCTCAAGGATATCACGCACCTCTTTGAGATCTGCGTCATAAGAAACACCGACAGTCATATCAACCCGACGGGTTTCCTGGGTTGAGTAGTTTACGATGTTGTCTCCACCCAGTTTGGCGTTTGGAATAATGATGGTCTTGTTGTCAGGCGTTTTCAGGGTGGTGGTAAAAATCTGAATGACATCAACCTTTCCGGTTACACCCGCTGCCTCGATAACATCACCAACCTTGAACGGGCGGAAAATGATAAGCAGAAAGCCTGCTGCAAAATTCGCCAAGGAACCTTGTAGTGCCAGGCCAATAGCCAAACCAGCTGCACCCAATATGGCAATAAATGAAGTGGTTTGAATGCCAATCTGCCCCAGGGCAGCAATAACCACAAATACCATCAATGCGATGTAAACCATGCTGGTAGTGAAGCCCACGATGAGTGGATCCACTTCCGCTTTGTTCATGACCCGGGTAAGAATCTTCTTTATCCATTTTGCAATCATCTTTCCGATCAGGAAGATGGCAATTGCTGCCAATACCTTGGGACCATACTGAATCAGTAAATCCTTACCGGCATCCAGCAGTTGTGCTGATTTCTCTGGATCCAAAAGATCACCAACTTTCCCTACAACGTCAACGGGAGCTGCACTTGCAGCGTCTTTCGCGGCTTCACCTGCCATGAATGTTCTCCTTTTTTCGATAATATATAAATAGTAATTATATGCTTGCCAAATTTCGCACAAGCAACCGCCCATTATAGCGACAAACAACCTTTAACACAGCATAAACTGGAATTTAGCGTATCTCTTACTGTTTGAGCAGATTCGTGCATGAGCGCAGTGAGAACAAGGCAATAATCACAGGAACTCCTTTAACAGGATGTCGAAAAAGTCCTTCCACGAACCTTTTCAACCATGGAAGCGGAAAACGTGGTTTCCCGCTTCCTTAACAAAAACACCATCAATTCATACGATTGGAAAACACACACCGAAATGCTTGGTAAGCCGTGCTGTTGTTTAGAGAGCCTGTATCAGCAGATGCATCATAAGCCCAGGTGTTAGATCCTATTCCTGACCAACGTCCATATGGTTAAGCGGGGAGCGGAAGCTTTGATGTTCTCGGCAATTGCTCCTGCATTGCGCTACCTACCCCCATCGTTGGGCTAGTTGCTAAGGAAGCTCTAATCGATTCATGGCACGGCATCTTGCGGCGCAAAATCGTTCATTTCTGCGTTGCAAACCTTCGCAATAGCTGGCTATTACGTGCGGTTTGCGCCTTGAACTGAACGATTTATCACCACAATCTGCTCGCGCCAGAATCAATCAGAGCTTCCCTAAGGATAATTTTATCCGCGAAGGGCTTACATGATAATATTAGCAGTGTCAGCCTATCTCTAAATAAAGGAGGAGAATTATGGGAACCGGCGCTATCGTCACTATTGTTATCCTGGTCATTATCCTTGGCCTGATCATGTATGTTGTAGGTATCTACAACACCTTGGTTACGCTGAAGAATCGTTACAAAAATGCTTTTGCCCAGATCGAAGTACAACTAAAACGTCGTTATGACCTGATTCCTAATTTAATGGAAACAGCCAAGGCGTACATGAAGCATGAGCGTGAAACTCTGGAAGCCGTCATCAACGCACGGAATTCCGCTGCCAATGCCTTGAGCAAAGCCGCATCCGACCCGGGTAATGCCCAGGCAATGGGAGCCCTTGCTGGAAGTGAGCAAGCCCTGGCAGGTGCCATGAGCCGTTTCAATATGGTAATGGAAGCCTATCCTGACCTGAAAGCCAATCAAAACATGATGCAGTTCAGTGAAGAATTGACCAGCACCGAAAACAAAATCGCTTTTGCTCGTCAGTCTTTCAATGATTCGGTAATGCAGTACAACACCTATCGTCAATCATTCCCACCCGTGGTATTTGCAGGCATGTTTGGTCACCCCACCGATGCCACTTTGCTGGAATTTGAAGACAGCGCGCAAATGCAGGCTGCTCCCAAAGTTTCTTTCTAAGCTAGAACTGCATGGATTTCTTCACAGCACAGGATGATGCGCGGCGCAAAACACGCTGGCTCATCATCCTTTTCATTCTCGCCGTGATCTCCCTGGTTATTCTGACCAACATGTTCATCATGTTATTCGCAGAATATTCCACGGATTATTACGTGCAAGGCCATACGCCCATGACGTTCTGGGAGAAGTTCAACTGGGCGCGTTTTACCGGAATCGGTGCAGCGGTGTCTGTGGTGATTTTTCTCGGTAGCTTCATTCGTACCATGAGTCTGCGCGGTGGCGGTAAAACCGTTGCCGAGATGATGGATGGACGCCTGGTTTCAGGAAATCCAAAAACTTCGCTGGAACGCCGTCTGTTGAACGTAGTAGAAGAAATCTCCATTGCCTCGGGTACACCTGTGCCCCAGGTCTATATCATGGATCATGAACCGGGTATCAATGCTTTTGCCGCTGGATACACCACGGGTGATGCGGTCATTGCTGTTACCCAGGGCTGCCTGGAAAAGCTCAACCGCAACGAGTTACAAGGCGTTATTGCCCATGAATTCAGCCATATCATCAATGGTGACATGCGCCTGAATATTCGCTTGATCGGTGTTCTCTTCGGTATTCTGATGGTGGCGTTGATCGGACGCTTGGTCTTTCGCTGGGGAACTTTTGGGGGTCGTAGCAGTAAAGAGAACAACGGTGTTCCCTTGATTGTGTTGGGGCTGGGGCTGTTGATTATGGGCTATGTCGGCGTCTTCTTCGGCAATCTGATCAAAGCTTCTGTCAGCCGTCAGCGTGAATATCTTGCCGATGCTTCAGCCGTACAATTCACCCGTGACCCCGATGGTATTTCAGGGGCATTGAAAAAAATCGGTGGCGATGCTCAGGGCGCACTGATCGTGCATCCCGATGCTGAAGAGCTCAGCCATGCCTATTTTGGCGAAGGTGTCCCTCACCTGTTCAACTCGCTGTTTGCCACCCACCCGCCCCTGGATCAACGTATTCGCAAGATTCAACCCAGCTGGGATGGCAAATTCGTTGCCCCTATTCCCGAGTCCAAAGCTGATGCGCAAAAGGAAGAAGACAAACGGGAACAACCACGCATCTCTCCCCAAGACGTGATGTTGGGTGGCGTTATTCTGAGCAGTGTGTTGGACAATATTGGAAATACCGGCGCACCTGATGCCACCAATGTCAATGAAGCCAAGCGTATGTTGGAATATTTACCTGGCGAGCTGCATGAAGCTGCTTCCGAGCCTCATGGTGCCAGAGCATTGATCTACGCCCTCCTCCTTGACGACGAGCGTGAAATCCTGAAAAAACAGATGTGGCATCTGCAAGACAAAGCAGATACTGGCGTTGCCATGCTTACAGAAAAATACATGGCTGTGGTCAAGCAGCTCAAACCCGGTCTGAGGCTAGTTCTGGTGGATCTGGCAATGCCTGCCCTGCGGCAATTATCCCCAGCGCAATATCATTTGTTCCAGGAGAATCTCCAGGCATTGATTGACATGGACGGTGAAGTGACAGCCTTCGAGTGGTCCCTACAGAAAATCATCCTGCACAACCTGGAAGCACATTTTGACCACAAAATTACCCCCATTGGTCGCTACAAGCATCTTTCCAAGTTGAACAAGGAAATCTCCATGATGCTCAGCTATCTGGTACATCACAGCCACGACAATGAATCAGACGTCAAACACGCCTTTTCCGCTGCCAGCCGTGAACTGAAAATAGAAAACCTGACCCTGTTTGGCGAGTCTGCCCTGGATCTGGAAAAGCTCGACCAGGGCATACACAAGCTGGCTCAACTCAAACCATTGTTGAAACCCCAGTTGCTCAAAGCCTGTGCCGCGGCAGTTGCTGCCGATGGACAAGTAACTGCTACCGAGCAGGAATTACTGCGCGCATTTTCATCATTGCTGGATTGCCCACTGCCGCCTTTACCTGATTTGGACAATCAATAAACTGCCGCTTGAGTATGGCAATTCTTGATGCTGTAGCTATTCAAAACCATCAGAAAAGATTAACCCAGCCTGATACTCATAGCGACCAATATCCGGTCTTTGTTCTTCGTATGCCAAACTGACTTTCTGGCCTGTAGACCAAGACAAAGCAGAATCCAGTGTAATCTCGTTATTTGTATAATCGATGGAAACAATATGCGCACGTGCTGTTTGATTCTCGAATTGCACACTGTCTGGCTCAGCAATGCCATATCCACTACTAAACCACTTTGCATCATCTACCACCAGTAACGCACTGCTGTTGCCAGAATTCACCGCCTGAGCGAGAAAACTTCCGGCATCTATCATTGGACTATTCGCCTGCAAGCGAAAATCAAGTTGAGCAGCATCAACAAACAATGGATCTGCCTGCATGCTATTTCGAATAAAAAATGGTCTGTTTGACTCCCACCAATCAAGAGTCTGCCCTACTTCATTCGAGCTAGAGGTACGCGAACCATAGGCGATGGTATAAACCTCTTCGACACTGGTACTGAAAATATTGTTGCTATCGAATACCACTTCGTCAATGCGACCGGTCAGCACTTGCACCGGTTTGTCATCCAGTGTGGTGTACCAACTCCAACGAAAATCATTTTGTACAAATTTATTCTTGAAAAATATATTGTTTTTAATCTGTTGATCACGAAAACCTGAAGAGGAAGAGCCAGAAATATCCAATGCACCCAGCTTGTTCGCATAAAAAACATTGTTATAAATGCGATTACTGTAATTGTTTTCGGCTTCCCCACCATAGATGGTCAACCCGATTGGCGGACCAGTGTTGTCATAAAAGATGTTGTTCCGAATGATTCCAAATTGCCCCGCATATTGGATACCCGCATACGGCGAAGAATTTCCTGATGACGGGGTAAAAGCAAATACATTCCCTTCCACTATATTGTGCTTTGTATCATCGTAAGAAAACATTTTAGGAAATTCGGCACTACCGTAGCCTGCATTGTCACAATCATATATCTCCCCGATTTTCTGCAATTCGTTGTGAAAATAATTGTTTCTCACGATAGTGTAGTTGCTACATTTCAAGGCCCACAGGGCATGTGCCGCCTTTGTAATACTATTTCCTTCAATCAAGTTATGATCACTATCAATCATGCCAAGATTGTCTTGGGTCGTATCGTTGAGGGTATTGTTTTGAATCTTTGCATAATTGCTGGATTGAAAAAACAGCCCAGTTTTAGAACTGCCA
>CAYXOS010000104.1:0-3295 GCA_964467115.1 uncultured Sedimenticola sp. | reverse complement strand
GCAATGGAATAGCTGTTGACACAGGCTGATGTGAGTTGATTGTCTACATAAACAGTTGCGGCATTGGCACAAACACTGAAAAACAATATTCCGGTGGCAATACTGGCGACAGTCTTCATGGCTATTCAAAACCATCTGCAAAAATCACTTGCTCAGAGAGCGCGGCATCACTCATTATCTTAAAAAAATCAAGTGGGTGAACGATTTCATAGCCATACCAACCATATGACTGAGATTGCTGCAACGCCGGCATGGTCATGTAATCATTGTAGGTTTGGGTAGCAATCGTATTCCACAGAGGCTGCTTGTCATACCACTGGGGGTTGGCAATATTTCCAGCAGCCAATTCTGACTTGTACAGTCTGTCGACATAAGCCAGGGGGTAAATAATATGTGTGCGCCCTCCGCCATAGGTACGAATAGTTTCTGCATAGACAAAGCGATCATTGGCTTGGTCATAACCATTCTTGACCAGATAATTGGTGGTCTGGAACAACATTTCCTTGATCGTGCCGTGATCCACACCCGACGCTTGGCCTGTCAAGCTGAGTTCTTTATCGTGCTCGTAAAAACCGATGATATTTGCGATCAACGAACCTGCCATCCAGGGGCTACAACCGTTTGCCTTGTTGTAAGCACCATAGTTTCCAGCCCTGGTCATGGTCCAGAATCCAGTCCCTTCTGCTGCATCATTAAACTTGCCCATGGGAACATTGGAGATAGTATCTGTATCGGCATCGTAACCAATACGTTCTCGCCTTGTTTGCCACCATTGAATAAGATAGTTGACGAGATGAGCAGATACATCCCGGTGGTAGCTGGCATCTCCGGTCATCCGCACATACTCATTCATTACAAATAGCGGCCAGCCATAATCTCTTGTTGCCTCTCTGTATCCGGCTTGATTGTTTGGGGCATCAAAATTGAAAGGCAGGGGAAACATATAAGGCGTTACAAATTTCCACCAGTTGGCAATTTCCACCATAACTTCGTAGGAACGCTTGTCTCCAGTCAACAAATAGTAATCGACCAAACCACTGGCATGAGCATGTCCCCGATGCACGTTTCTGGCGGTATGGTCAACCATATCGTGCTTTATGGCGTGAATTTCACCTGCAGGTTGTTGCGGTGCGCCAAACCCACTCCAGTATCCCTGCCGTGGCCCATGTGACACATCAATATCCATGAAGTGTCGAGTACTGACTTCTGCCAATGAATACCAGCGTTGATCCCCTGTACGCAAAAACATCAAGAAGAAATTGGTTGCTCCCACATGGGTATCATTGTAAAAACCAGGAATTCGAACGCCGTTGATAACATTGCTCCAACCACCGCGCATTCTACCGCCATAATCACGCCAACCGAAATTCGTCGCAGGCTTATCTTCCACCATGCTTCTTTCATAGATGCCTTGCATCATATTGGCATCGAAGCCGATATTTGAACTGGTCGATGTGCCAACATTCAGCTCCCCAAAAACACCGGAAGCGGTATACCATTCCGGAGTCGCCATCAGAAGCAGGTTGTGTGTTTGAAACAGGTTGTTGTTTTCCTGAAGTTCGGCATCCGTCAAAGAGCTAGGCGAAAATGTAAACCGCATTTGATGGGTTTTTGCCCCACCCTCACGTTCAAAATAGAAGGTATTCGGGCGTTTATATATTTTGGTGCCATTTATACCTTGTACAGACGGCGCTGTATCCGGTGCCCCAGAGATACTACGGTCGGGAAACAAATTAATGGTTAAAGACTGCCCATTGACATTGAGTTCACCGGGAAACTGTTGCCAGAAATCCTTTACTATTACCGCGCTATGATTCGTTCCTGAATCAATCGCCACCCAACCCGGTGCTCGATTTCCAGTGCCTGCGCCACTATAACTGAAGGTATGACCTTCATCGGTTCCGTCGTTGTAGGTGTATGTTCCCTCTTGCAGTATATAATGTTCCCCTGATACCGTTCCCGCATACACTGCGTTGTTCTCTCCGCCGAAACGATAGTTGACACCGCCATTTGCCGCATAGTTCATCCGCAATCCATAGGATGACAGGGATAAGGCAAGCTGTGCTCTGCCATTGTCTGTATCCCTTACGTTTGCCTCCAGTCGGTCATCGATGAGGCTAAAATCCACATCCAGCTTGCCTGAATTAAAGTAAGCATAGTAGCGAATCATATACTTGATTAGCCCATTGCCACTGGTGTTGGTCATGGAACCCGTCGCCTTCACAACGGCTCTGATTGGACCACTTTCCTCCAGTATGACCTGGCTATCAGCAGCAATACTTGCGTTATATTCAAGACCGTCCAAAGCGTTAACCAAAAAAGCCTCACTACCGGTTATCACTTGTTCCGAGCTTGTGTATTGATTGTCATTATTGGCATCCCGCCACAGGCTGCTCACCAAGCCTTTGTCATCAATGATGAATTTTATTGCGCCCGTATCAATTGTGATCGCCGCCCCCTGGGTCACGGAAATTCCACTACCAAAATTACCCTGGCTTACTGATGTTCCATAAGCCAGTCGGTATGATTTGCTGCTCGCATCCACATCCGTGACGAACTGTACCAATACCGACTTTATTGATCCATCCGGCCAATTTGCCAACACGTCAAATTGCGCAAAATACTCC
Source organism: uncultured Sedimenticola sp. (assembly GCA_964467115.1). Classification (GTDB taxonomy): domain Bacteria; phylum Pseudomonadota; class Gammaproteobacteria; order Chromatiales; family Chromatiaceae; genus Thiolapillus. The sequence continues at coordinate 668 of CAYXOS010000104.1, read as the reverse complement.
TGAGTTCCGTTCGCATTCTCCAGCCGTAAATTATTGGCTGAGAACAATTGTCCGTAGGCAAATGGAACGCCGGTCTTGATAGGAGCATTTGGTACATTGCTGCCCGCATCAAGCGTCAACCCCACATAATTGATAACCGCAGGAGCTTCGGTAGCACCCGAACTGCTGTTTTTATCTTTTGAATAGGAGCTATCTATACTTATCCCCAGGCTAACGAATACAAATAGCAAAGCCACCAACTTGATATGGTAGCTGGACAAAAAATTATGGCTGAATAGCATTGCAATCCCCTTTGGTTTTGAAGAACACCCCTATCAATTCATGATTCGCAGCGACACCCATGAGTACAGGGATAACTTCACCCCTGCGCACAAATCTCCTCAAACAGAATTAAGAAAGCTGCTCTTGAATCTGAATATATAATCACGCTCATTACCCAATCAGAGCGTCCTTAGGCTTACATCTACAGCCTCTTTTTTGCCTAGATTATATACACAACCAATATGTGTGTTTGTGGGCGGAGTCTCAAACAAGGCAGCTGATTCATACAAAGACGTGAGGGTAGCTCTATCAATTTAAGGACACCTCGAAAAACTGTTTTTTCGTCACCCCGGCTCACGACTCCATGGATGGAGGAGATAGAGCGAAGCAGGAAGCCAGAGCCGAGG
>CAYXOS010000103.1:7609-9905 GCA_964467115.1 uncultured Sedimenticola sp. | reverse complement strand
TTCCCATTCGGTATTGATAATCGGCGCGGCTGTTGTATTGACCGGAATATGCCCAACGGCGTTAAATTTGCTTTTATTCCCCACCACCCACAACAATTCACTGCGACTACGCGAGCGTATCCAGTGACAGGAAACGGCGGTGTTTTTGCTGGCGGTTTTGCGCAGCAGTTTTTTCACTGCGCGCAGACCTTCTTCGGTGATGACGGTTTGCCAGGTGCGGCTTCCAAGGCGATTGGCGAATGCGTCCAGCACTCGGCGGGTGCGGTTGAGGGCTTTCTTTTCACATTGCGATACAAAGGTGACGATCATGATTTTTCCAACATTTCTATGTTGCAATAAAAGCAGACACCCACTAGAGTATATACAGGCAATATATACAGGAGATCAACCATGACAACGACCAAAGTATTCAAAAGCGGAAATTCGCAGGCGGTTCGCATTCCAAAAGAATTCCAGTTTGATGTTGATGAAGTGGAAATTTTTCGGCGCGATGATGAAGTGGTCATCCGTCCGGTGAAAAATAATCTTCTGGAAGTATTGGATATTCTGGCTTCTTTGCCTGATGATTTCATGGCAGACGGCAGGGATGATTTACCGCCACAGGAGAGGGATTTCGATTGATGAAATATATGCTGGATACGGACATCTGTATCTATCTCAAAAACAGACGCCATCCCCAGGTTGTCACTCGCTTTTCCCACTTTCAAAAAGGTGAGGTCGTCATCTCTCTCGTTACCTTTGGGGAGTTGTTGAACGGCGCCATGAAAAGCAATCAGGCAGACACTGCATTGCTGAAAATCAATCAACTTGCGAATATTTTGGCGGTACAACCCATGCCGGCAGATTGCGCCCGCCATTACGCCCTGATCCGTAGCCGCCTTGAAAAACAGGGTAACATTATTGGCGCTAATGATTTGTGGATCGCCGCCCATGCCATGTCGCTGAACTTGACACTGGTCAGCAATAACATCCGGGAATTTTCCTGCATCGAGGGCTTGCGGCTTGAAAACTGGGTGGAGAAGCAATAAAACTTTCGTTGCTTCCCAGTAAAATATTTCCCTTTGACACATCGCCTACTCCCCTTTTTGAGATTTGCCCCAGGCTTGTAAAGCCGCTTGTTTGACGCAATCAAACATAAAGTCCAGTGCCTTGTGCTGGGTGAATTTCTGTAGCACCTGCTGGCGAAAATCCTGTTCGGACATTTTTTCTTTGGCGCAGATAAATGCCCAGGGCAGTATCAAGGTATCTTTGACCAGGTCAGCAACATCAAACACCAGTGCGCCACGGCGGGTTTTACCGTGCATGACGGCGAAGCCATGGGGTATGCCAAGCACCCATAGGGTGGTGGCAGCCAGTCCATAGGCGAGGTAATTGCCATGATTGAGGAAGGCGTTGGCTTCGTCGATACTGTCATGCGCTCGTACAAAACCACTATGATCGGTTCGGTTGGCGGCTATTTTGTACAGGGTTTTGGTGAGTCTGGCTTCTGTCGCCAGCAGATTGGTGGTGTTTGCACAATCGGGGATGCTGTTTTCAAATCCGGCAATGGCGTGATGGATGTCGTCTTCGTTACTATCAAAACCTTCGGTGTGTAAATCTTTATCCTTGCTCCAAATGGATTTTAGATATTGCAATCGTTGTTGCTGAAAGCGTTTGGCAACCTGCAAACGTTTTGATTCATCAAACCAGAAGGAAAGCCAGCCCTGAATGTATTCTGTGGGTCGATATTCGCTTTGCGGGCTGAGCCATTCGATTTCAGTAGCGGCTAGCAGTGGTGTGCCACCGCCCCCGCTGAAGCCAACCATGACACCTGCCGACGCCAGCATACGCATGGCGGCCTGGGTGATTGAAGTGCCAGTACCCAGTAGTATAACCGTAGTATTGGCGATAGGTATGTTCCAGTATTGCTTTTGTGCCTGATTTTCGGTCAGGTAAAGTACCCGACCATCCTTTTGCATGACGCGACATTTTTCCAGATAGTAGATATTGGCACGTTTGGAATGCAATATCGCTTTCAAGTCGGTTAGTTGTTCCATTCTTCATCCTTCCCTGTTGGACTTATGGTTATTATACGTCAAGTATTTGCTGAGCAACGACTGTAGTTGACTCGAATGACGCTTACTTTAACTGCATTTTGGTCATTTCGGTGTAGAGTGAAATCCATATACCACTGCTGGAGGTGCTTACTGTTCCTGGTTCCCGACCTGCGCAGGGATGACCACAACGTCCGTTGGGACGATCAGAGCATACTGGGCAATGCTAAACCGCCTTGGTCGTGGCCATGGGCCACTCCTAC
>CAYXOS010000103.1:0-7509 GCA_964467115.1 uncultured Sedimenticola sp. | reverse complement strand
GTCGTGGCCATGGGCCACTCCTACGGAAGAAGCCGCCACAATGCAAACCCGCTCTGCAGGAGCGGCCCATGGCCGCGACCAGAAGGTGGCATACTTTTTCGGTCTCCCCTGCGGAGTCTGGGGATTTTCCATTATTGGTTAGCTCCGCACCCCGGGTCAGGGGTTTTTATAGTCCATCTGCAATCTGGGACGACTGAAATAGTATCCTTGAATCAGATCAAATCCCATATCCACGCAGAGTGCATGTTCTGCGGCGGTTTCCACGCCCTCGGCGAGATTCTGAATTCCTAAACTGCGGGTCATTTTTGCCAGGGCACTGACCATTTGGCGTTTTGATGGGGATGCCTGATCCAGTCCTCGAATCAATCCCATATCAAACTTTACGTACTCGACGGGAACATCCACCAGTTCCAGCAGGCGCGCTTGTCCCGCACCAAAATCGTCATAGGCAAGGGCGATATTCATGGCGGACAGTTCCCTGGCAAATGCCTTCATTCCCTTGATATCAGTGACCGCATCTTCGTGGATTTCCAGCACCAGTTTTGCCTGAGGACAGCGTGCCACAAGTTGCTGGAGGCTACGTAACAAGGAGTCCAGATTCAGCAACTCGGAAGGATGGGTATTGACGAACAATCGCTGCTGAGGTGCTGCCTGACATGCTTGCTCAACCCCCAGATCACGCAACAGAACACTCAACTCGGCAGCTTTTCCCGGAACGCTCTCGGCAATATAGAACAAGGCGGCAGGGTTTTCCGGCAGCCCCTCATATCGACCTCTACCCAGGATCTCATAGGCATACAGATGTCCATCAGGCAGGACAATGGGTTGGTATTCGAATCCAACACGCTTTTCATTCAGTAACAGCTGAAGTTGGCGTAATCCGGTGGGCAAACGATTTTGACGGGGTTGGTAAACAATTTGGGTGGCATTTTCATCAAAACCATCATGAGCATCACCTTCGTCAAGCAAGCGCAATTCATAGCTGGCAAAGTGAATCACATCTCCATGCCTGACCACAGCCTCTCCTTTCAAGGGCTGATGATTGATGGAGGTACCGTTGGTGCTATCCAGATCTCGCAGTATCAATTCCCCAGCGACTTCTTCGAATACCGCATGTCTTCGCGATATCTCCGCCTTTATCAGCGGAAAAGAGCATGAGGCTTCACGACCGACGATCAAGGGAAATCGATCTACCGGAATACGCAACAAGCTGCCGCCTTTGCCAACGTAACCTTCCAGTAACCATTTACGAGTCATAGAGTTTGCTCTGACGAAACGACAGTGTTTGATAGATAAATAAAAAGTGTTCTTTTTCATCACCCCGGCGCACGCTCGGGGTTAATCCAATTCAATGATTGTAGATTCCGGCCTGCGCCGGAATGACAATGTTAGGGATGCTCTACTATAACTGGTTTGAGCCGATTTCTTCAATCAAATGCCCTGAACTTCCAGGCTTCAGACAAAAAAAGCCGGAGAGCCAATACGGAAAGCTCTCCGGCCTGTTGTTGCTGCGCCTTTTCTGGCGAAACCTGAAAAATCAGGCGCTGAGACTATCCATATCACGACTGCATTTTAGGCTGGCAGCAAATTCAACGTCGCTACCTTCAGGATAGACCTGCGCCACAATCCAGATCTGGCTGAGTTTGTCACTCATGCTGGTCAAGGCCTTGAGTGCATAGCGGGTACGGTCTTCGTCGAAGAAGGCGAAAGGCTCGTCGAGGAAAGCAAATTGATCACCTTGAACCCGGCGATTCAGCAGTTTCTCGGACAACGCCAGACGTAATGCCAACATAATCTGGCGTTGGGTTCCGCTGGATACTTCATCCAGATCCATGAAATCACGTTTGTCACTGGAGAACACGCGCACGGTCAGGTCAGGATCGATTCGCAGATGTTCATAGCGCCCCTGGGTGAACACGGGCAAAGTGCGCGCCACCAGATCGCGAATATCACGATTGAAGTTGCTGGAAACAAAGCCGGATGCACCTTCAAGCAGTTCAATGGCCTTGACACGTTTTTCACGCTTCGCCTGGATTTCTGTCATTTTCCCTTGCAGGCTGTCGGTAACTTCACTCAACCGGGCTACCTGACGTACACGTTCCAGCTCACGATCCACTTCCTGTCCCATTGCCCAGAATTGCTCATCCTTGCCTTTGATTTGCTCGCGCAACCAACGTGCTTCTGGTTCGACATAGGCACGTACTTCAGAAACATCGGCCACCACATCTTCTACGCGGGAGAGCAATGCCGCGAACTGGCTTTCTTCCGGACGACCCGATTCATCAGATACCAGCATTTTCATCTCGTCATCAGCATCCTGATCTTGATCAACGCCTTCTGTTTCTTCTGATGCAACAGCTTCCGCAGTCACTTCAGTTGGTACATAAGGGGTTACTGCATGTGCCTTATCCAAGGCATCTGCCAACACCTGAGATTCCTTCTCCAACATTTTGGCACGTCCGGCATGGTGTGCGGAACGGATCCAGAACATCAGCATCAGCACTGCAAAGCCAATTCCGGCATAACCGATATAGGGAATCCACGCATCCTGCCACTGGGGAATTTTTTGATTCAGCAATTGCAGCAACTGCTGTGATTCAGCCATATCCGGCTTTTTATCCAGCAGGAACCAGGCGGCTCCAGAAATCAATGCCATCACAAAACTGAGGAAACGCCAGAAGCGGGCACGTCCACGTTTGCCCCGGGCACGCTTGATCAGGGGTTGGTTCTGCACATAAGCATCCGCTGCCAGCTCCAGTTCTTCAACGGCGCTGCGGTTGGCGGAAATTTCTGCTTCCAGTGCATTCTTCTGGTCTTCCAACTGCATCAAATAGCCTTCCTGGAAATCCAGCTCTTCCAGTTCCTGATGCAAGGCTTCGGCTTCGGCATCCAACTCTTCGCTCATTTCATCGAACTGAGCGATCTCATCTTCAAAGCTCGCCGCCACATACTCCAGAGGCGCTACCCCTGCCATGGTCTTGACGGCAACACTGTGTGGATGAGGCGTGGTAATTTCCCGCTGAGCCAGATAGAACGACTCGACAAACTCATCGAATTCATAACCCAGAATTTCGAACAGACGATCCGATACTGGCGTCACACCCCGGGCAATGGGGTTATCCAGGTCATCTGCCTTGCATAATCTGGCGCTGTGACTGCCATCCCGATCGAGAAAGCGCGAAAGCTGGTAGGCAACCCCATCCACAGAAAACTCCAGCACTACCGAGCAATGATGCTCTCCCCAGCGCAATACCTTGTCCAGGTCATCAGCTCCCAGGGAAAATGTCCGCCCGAACAAGGCAAAACATACGGTCTCACCGATGGTACTTTTTCCAGATTCGTTTTCACCGCTGATGGCAATGATGCCTTTTTCCGGCAGATTGTTCAGATCGAGCTCGGCGTATTTGAGTACATTTTTTGCTTTTACAGACGTAATAATCATGCCAGTCCCTCTTCTTCCAGTTGGCGCAGACGGGTGAGTGCCATTTCCATGGCTTCCTGATACGCCGCTTCATCGAACTCTTCACCAGAATTCTGACGACGCTCAAATTCAGCAGTGCAGTAGGCAACAAACTCTTCCGAAATGGCTGTTTGCCGCTGTGCTGGATGGGGGGAAAGCTCTGTATCCAAAGACATAATCTTAATCCTGTTCTTTCACAGATACCGTCATCTGTATTATTTTAATATCAATAGGTTAAATAAGACACTTAACCTGTTTTAGGTTTTTCTGAAAAACACCGACTGGGCAGGTATATCGACATCCTGTAGCTGCAACACCAGATGCTGATCCAGTTCCATGTCTTCACTGCGCCGGATGCGGGTTTCCAACGCCAATTGGGGAATCATAACAACCGCTTTGCGTTCTTCCAATGCCATTATGACAGCTTCACCCTGCCATTCGTTCTTTTCCTTGAGGTAGATCAGCTTCCAGTGCAAATTCGACAGGCGCTCAGAACGACGTATCACGCCGGTGACGGCACTGGCTTCGGCAACCCGTTCTGCCACGGTTTCCTTGTCTTGAGGAGGTTTTCCTGTGACATGGGCGCGCAATTGCTGGTGAACCACCAAATCCACATAACGCCTCAAGGGGCTGGTCGCCCGGGCATAATAATCCAATCCCAAACCGAAGTGCCGTCCTGCAGTCAAAGAGGCATTACTGGGTTTGAACAAACGCCGATAGGCAAAAGCATCTGACATGGTTTGAGGCTGGCGTATTTCGCTGGGTTCTGGCTGAACCGCGTAGGGAATGGCAATATCATTCTGCTGCGCAAAACGTGCCGCCGCCTCCCCTGCCATGAGCATGGCATCGGTGACCATTTGTCGGGATGCCAAACGCGGCAATGGCTTGATGACCACTTGCTCATCCTGCACTCGCACACTGACTTCCGGCAGGTTGATTTCAGCGGCATTGCGCGCCAAGCGCGCCTTGCGATAGGTTTGGGTCAGGGCATGCAGGGCGCTGAATTCCTCATCCTGCAAACGTGTCTCTGCCTCATCATAGCTGATACGGGTGACTTTGACGCGGCTGGGCGTAATTTCGATATCGGTCACTTCTGCATCGGCATTGAGACGAAAACCAAAGGACAGGGCAACAGATTCTTGTTGCAAACCCAGCCCCAGCACATCGGTAATACCAGGCGGCAACATCTGAACCATGCCTTCAGGAAGATAGAGATTGGCACTACGTCCTCGCGCTGCTTGATCCAGATGGCTATCAGGTCGCACCAAAGCAGCTACATCGGCAACGTGAACCCAGATCTTGTCACCGTCGAGGCTGATGGCATCGTCCGGATCGGTATTGCCTTCATCATCGATTGCCCAGGATTGTAAATGGGTCAGATCCCGGCGTTGTTCATCGACAAGTTCGGGAACAGGCAAATCCGGTGCTTCTGTGGCTGCTCCCTGACGCAACGGCCAGGGGTTGAAACGAGGCTGCCAATAGCCACAACGCAACAAGAATCCATGAGCACTCTCGGGAGTTTCTGCGATATTGAGGGCACCCAACACGCGACTTTTAGCCGTTTTGCCCAGGGCAACCCGCTCTACTTCACCCAAGCGACTGAAATCTTCTTCTTCCAGTTTTCCTTGTTGCACCCGTTGCAAGAAGGATTCCCAGGCCTGTTTTTCTGCATCTTTACGGGCTCGCTCGCTACGCTCTGCTTCAACAGCATCCGCTTTACGCGCACGTATGTTGCGCACAGAACCTTCAAAATACAGCCCATCTTTGAGCAGTTTCCAGGTGCTCCAGGCACTGGCTGGCGTGTAGGTTTCATAGACCAGCTCGGCAACATCTTCAATGGATGCAGATTCACCTTGCAGCAATTCCCAGGCCTCTTCTACATTTCCTTCTCCTGCATCCAGAGATTTGAGATCCTTGACCGGCCCGGGGTGCAGCAATGAAATATCTTTGTCGCGCACGCGCTTGGTCTTGCCATCTTCAAATTGAATTTCTATCTTGTCTGCAACGGAGACCACCGTCGCTGCTCGAATTTTGTACAGCACCAGGCTGCCGGTTGTTATTTTTGTTTCAGTCACGGGAAATTATCAGCAATACATAATGTGCTTATGATACCTGTTTGCCCCTGACTTGGGGACAAAACCTCAGTCATACCGACAAAACATCGGGTTGTTTTGGATCAGGATTGAGTACAATCAGCCCTATTGAATGATCTGGAGCAGCGTTACTCTCATGAACTGGAATGAATTTACCCAAAACTGCCAACTTGAATCCACCCCTGTGCATGGGGATTGTGCAGTGACAGCATTGTCCTCTCTGGGACTGATCAAGGTACAAGGCGACGACGCCCGCGATTTTCTGCAAGGACAATTGACTAACGACATCACGGCCGTGACCCCTGATCAGGGACAATTGAGCGCCTGGTGTACCCCCAAGGGACGCATGCTGGCGCTATTGTTCATCTTCCAGCGGGGTGATGATCTGTACCTGCAACTCCCCAGAGAGCTGCTGGAAACGGTATTGAAACGATTACGCATGTTTGTCATGCGCGCCCAGGTGACGTTGGAAGACGTCAGTGATGAGCTTGGAATCATGGCAGCTAGCGGCGATTGCCTTGCTGACCTGCTGGACAACATTCCCGATTCTGACTTTGCCTGTGACTCAAGCACTGAACTGAGCTTCATTCGTTTCCCCGGAAACCCGCTTCGCCTGCAAGTCGTGGGCAATGCAGAATCATTGGCATCATTGCTGGAAAAGCTGCAAACTGCTGCCACCACTATCAGCGAACAAGGCTGGACGTTGCAAAACATTCGTAGTGCCGTTCCACAGCTCTACAAAGACACCACCGAAGCCTTCATCCCCCAAATGCTGAATCTCGATTTGCTGCAAGGTATCAGTTTCACCAAGGGCTGCTATACCGGTCAGGAAGTGGTGGCACGAATGAAATATCTCGGGCAGTTGAAACGCCGTATGTATCTCGCTCGTTTTGAATCCACTGACAAGGTACAGGCGGGAGACAAACTGTTTTCAGAACAAAGTAAATCCGCCCAGGGTGCAGGAAAAATCGTATCTGCCGTCAATGTGGGCGACAATCAATGGGAAGCACTGGTGGTCACGGAAATTGCGGGATTCAACAGTGCTGAAATTCGTTTGTGGGATGAAAATGGCCCTGTCTTGAATCTCAGTGAGCCACCTTACGGTCTTGAAGCCGAAGAATAATGGAACCGGGAAACAGCTGTTCTTGACAGAAACGAAAGCCATCAGGCACTATCAAATGCTGCAAATCAATAAGAATCAGGGATCATGATGAACCGAATATCCGCAAAACTATTATTACCCTTCATGCTGGGAACAGGCTTTGCTTATTCGGCTCATGCCGCCTGCCCTTTTGGAGCTGATTGCAAACCTCAACCTTGTGGCGTGGCGAAGGAGCCAACGACGGTTTCTGGATACGCCCCCAGCTACGCTCCGGCATATGGCTCGGCGACCGCTGCAGGTACTGCCTATCAAGGAAATAATGCTGGTGCCCCCTTCAGTGCAGGTAGCACTTATTCCCAGCCGCCCTGCGACCCGAACGTGGTTCCAGAAAAGCAAGAACCTTTGATTGTTCCCATTCCTTTGCCCGAACCGGACACTACAAATGAAGACGGGGAAGACCAATCCTCTGCAGATGACGCATAGACATCAATTCAGTTAGGGAAGCTCTGATTGATTCTGGCGCGAGCAGATTGTGGTGAAAAATCGTTCAGTTCAAGGCGCAAACCGCACGTAATACCCCAGGGCACCCTCTCTTGCGCAAGCGCAATTCACCTTGTAGCGGGCTATTGCGAAGGTTTGCAACGCAGAAATGAACGATTTTGTGCCGCAAGATGGCGTGTCATGAATCGATCAGAGCTTCCTTAGCAAGTATCCCTTCTTCCCGAACCACCCTCAGGATTTAAGCGGTATTGGTCGCGGTCATGGACCGCTCCTACCGAGTGGTTTTGCATTTCTCCCGTAGGAGCGGCCCATGGCCGCGACCGAAAGAAAGCAGCAAAGTGATTCCATCAGAA
>CAYXOS010000102.1:138-9933 GCA_964467115.1 uncultured Sedimenticola sp. | reverse complement strand
AGCAGGGTCAATGTAAGCTTGTTCTGTTACCTCGCCGCCTTCAGTCGCGGCCATGAGCCGCTCCTACGGGAGATGCAAAATCACTGTAAACAGGTTTATTTTGGTTGCTGTGTTTCCGGCGAAAAAGTTTACGTTGAGTCCAGTTAAACTCTGACGGTGGTTCGGGACTAGGGGATACACACTGCTCATACTTTGGGATTGAGTCGTGGCAGCAGGTGACGGTCAGTAGCAGGGCGGCAATGGCGCAGACGAATCGGGAACAAACGGGGCTTTATCTGACGTTTGAAATTGCTTTTCCAGGCGCTGAAAGAAGGGATGCTTTTTCCACCATAAACAGCATTGTCCAGCTCTGCCATCAACTGCGCTACTTGCTGTGGATTTGCAGCGGGGTGGCAGGCAACAATGCTTTGTCCCAGGGTTTGCAGGTCTGAATGGGGGCGTAATCCCAGATGTTTTGCCGCCAGGATCTGTAGTGCCGAACCCCAGGTATTGGGATCGTTTTCTTTGTCGACTGCATGCAGGCAATACCAGAGTTTCCAGGACACGGGTAATTGCCGTCCTATCCAAGTGCGTAAACGATGAAAGTGGCGGCGTGGTGAAATGCGCCGTCCAAATGCTGCGACAGGCTGGTAGAGATCTCCCAATAACTGCCGCAGTTGGTGGCTTATCCAGTAAGACAGTGGGTGATTGCCGCTGCCAAACAGGGCTTTCAGCCAGCTTGTGAGTAACAATGCAGCAACAATGAGCAGGGGAATCCAGAAAAACCAACTGCCTGCGGCAGGTAGTTCGTAGACCTTGTCTTGGGGTTTTTGCTCTGAACCCGGAATAGCGGTCACCTGTATTTGCCGAATGGGCAGGGTAGCTGTAGCGGCGCTTCTGCTGCGCAGATTCCACCATTGCAGGGACAAGGATGGCAGGTTCAGCTTTCCGCTCCAGCGGGGAACCAGGGTAAAGGTTTCTATTTTGCTGCCAATGAGATCCAATCCATCTGATGAAATGCTGCCCGTGGTTTTGCTTTTTCCCGGATAGACGTAGAAGTCTTCACTTTCCAGTTGAGTGGCAATACTGGGAAGCTGTGTTCCCACAGCACCCACAGCGCTGGTTGTGATTTCAACTTCCAGGGGTTCGCCGGTTCTCAAACCTGTATTGAGTGGCAGTTGTGATGAAATACGCAAGTCATACAAAGGCAGCCAGGGTTGTACTTCATTGTTGATCGGCTGCACGTACAGGGAATGCCCAAAGTTGGCAGAGATATTAAAAGGCGTGCCGTCGTTGTAGGTTCCCGTAATCTCCACCGGGGGCAGAAATAGTTCACCAGCTTTCAAGGGAATCAGGATATAGCTGTATTCGGTGACCAGCTTTCGATTCTCGCTTCCTGCGACGAACTGGTTGGTAGGTTTGCCCAATTGACGAAATATAACGGCTTCAGATTTCGGTGGGTGTGGAACAGCCTCCTTCAAATTTCCTTCACCGTTGATACGCACCCGATAAATAAGATTTTGTTGCACTACGGGATGACGTTCGCTGATGCTGGTTTCAACACTGGGTGCTATCTTGGAAGGTACCCTGGCAGGTGCCTGAAAGGGTTGTTGCGGATTGACGTTTCTAGGTGGATAACCATAAGTATAAGGGTTGGGGTATGCACCATAGGGAGTGTTGGGGCGTGGTGGTGGATAAGTATATTGTCTGGTTGGATATCCCGGGGTGATGGTGGCTTGTTTGGCTGGCATGACGCCGGGGTATGGATAACCTGGATAACTACCGGGTGCATTGGCTGCAACAGCCATGCCCGGCGCAAGCATATAGATCAGCGCCAACCAGAAGAACAGCCAGAGTGGGGTGAAAAGTTTTCCAGTAAGCACCGACTCGTTCTGGTTGAAACGGATTGTGCCTGACATAGTCGAGAACCAGACAGAACCCGCCGTTGTCCGCTTCCGTGGTTGAAAAAGTCTATGGAAGGACTTTTTCAACATCCTGTTAAAGCTTGCCGCTCCCAGCTCATGCTCCTCATCTATATCCCTGTGGGTGACGAAGTTATCGGGAATATCAGGCGTGAGACGCGAGTTCATGAATGGATCAGAGCTTCTTTTATACTGCATAGACAAGATACTAAGCCGCTGCCTGGATTGGATCAATAGCCAGGAAGGATAAAATACCTTTATTGGGCGTTTTCCTGAGCTTCAGGTCGGTCTGGCCTGACTGCTGATCCAGGCTTTTCCCAACTGCCAGTGGCGTTTGACGCTGCTGGCGCTGATATTCAAGGCGTCTGCGGTTTCATCGATGGTCAGCCCGGTGAAATAGCGGCATTCGACAATACGCACAACCAATGGGTCGAATTCTTCCATTTGCGTCAGGAATTGATCTATCTCCAGCACTTGATCCAGATCCAGACCAGGGGCTATGCAATTGGCTTCGTCCAGTGAGTTTGGCGTGATGCCGCCGCCACGCTTGATGGCTTTGTGATCTCGCGCATAGTTGATGAGTACGCGGCGCATGGTCATGGCTGCAATGGCGAAAAAATGTCCACGGTTCTTCCACTGGGTCTGTTGTTGGGCAGAAAGCTGGAAATAGGCTTCGTGAACCAGGGCGTTGGTACACAGGGTATGGTTGTGTCGCTCGCTATGTTTCAGGTTTCGGGCAATATTTTTTAATTGCCCATAGACCGCTGTATAAAGGTCTTCTGTGGATTGTGCTTGTTCTTCATTCAGACAATGCAGCATTCGAGTGATGTCTTTGTCGTATGACATGTCAGAATTTTTGTTCCTGTGGCTGATTATCTTGAAGTTGTTGCAATTGATCCTGCAATATCAAGGTGGTGGGATGTTTGTCTCCCAAGGTTTTGCGACGATGGGTAAGTTCATGCTGAGTGAGTTCAAGGGCTTCAGCATTCTTTTTCTGTTGCACCAGGGCGCTGATCAATATTCCAGAAGCAGAATGGAGAACAGGGGTGTCATATCCAAGATGTTGTTTGATCTGCTCGAAAGCAGTGCGCGACAAGTGCTCAGCTTCAACGGCATTTCCCATTCGCAATTGTAGACGTGCCAGACTCAACAAAGACTCCAGCGTATCACTGTGATTTTCACCTAGCAATTTTTTGCGTTGCTCATAACTTTCCTTGACCAGAGGATGTGCCAGTTCCGGTCGATCTGTTTCTATGTAGAGTTCTGCCAGGTTGTTGATGCTGGTCAGGGTGTCAGGATGCATGTTTCCCAAAACTTTGCGGCGTTTGCTGAGGGTATCGAGGTGGATTTCTTCTGCTTCTTGTTCGTGATTGGTCTTGCGCAACATTACTGCCAGATTGTTGTTGGCGCTCAGGGTTGTTGGATGGAGTGGACCAAGCACCCGGGTCTGGCTGGCAACGACTTTACGGAACATGTCCGTGGCTTGTTCCCATTTGCCCAGGGAGTGGTAATCAGCGGCAACATTCAGCAATGCGGTTAATGTTTCCTGGCTTTCTTCGCCAGATATTTTGCGGGTGATCTCGTATTGTTGCAGATCCAGTTTCAGGGCTTCTTCCATACGACCGGAATAGGCATAAGCCATTGCCAGGTTATTCATGGTGGCAGCCGTAGCCGCGTCTTCCGACCCCAATACTTGTTTGCGTTGCATCAGGGTTTTTTCCAGCAAGGGGATTGCTTGGGTGTAGTCAGATGCCTGAAGATAGAATTTTGCCAGGTTATGCCGCATTGCCAGGGTTTGAGGATGCAACTCGCCCAATTGAGTGCGTGCCATCTTTAGCGCGTTTTTGGCATGAGGCAAGCCGTTGTTGGCGATACCCAAGGCAAGATAGGTTTGAGCAAGGGTGTCACGGATGGCGATCTGCTCCGCAATTCCCAATTGTTTTCCGTCTTGGTCGAGATCAGCCGATGCTTGATCCAGCATCTGGCGTACACTCAGCGATTTTCCCTGGGTAATTTCCGGGCGCGCCGCACTGATCATGTCGGTAAGAAAACTTGAGATGCTACGCGCACGACGGGCTTCAAGTCTGGCGTTGTCGGCTTGGGTTTCCGCGATAGTTTTTTGATGCTGCAGGTCATGTGCCTGCTTGACGGTAATGAGCAGGAAACCACCCAATAGGATAAACACCAGTAGTGTGGTAGCAGCGCCCAACCAATGCCGCCGCAAAAATTTTCCACTGCGGTAACGCCAGCTGTCGGGATGGGCAAACACAGCTTCATTGTTCTGATATCGGGTCAGATCGGCAGCAAGCTGGCGTGCTGATTCGTAGCGTCGATGGGGTTCCTTGTGCAATGCAACCATGACGATGGCATCGAGATCAGAAGAAAACCTCAATGACCGGGGGGAGTGGATGCTGCCAGGGGGAGGGATATCGGCTTGTGATGCCTGGAACACCAGATCCTCCAGGGTGAGTTCCGACAGTTCCTTGGGTTTTTTTCCAGTGAGCAACAAATAGAGGATAGCACCAAGACTGTAAATATCCGTTGCTGTGGTCAAAGGTCGTCCCAGGATCTGTTCCGGGCTGGCGAAATCCGGGGTCATCATTTTCTGTACGGTACGGGTATGGTCGTCCGTATCGGTACTGAGTAGCTTGGCAATGCCAAAATCCAGTAATTTGACCTGACCTTCGTCGCTGACCAAAATATTGCCGGGTTTCAAATCACGATGAATGATCAGGTTTTGATGAGCGAAATGCACCGCCTCGCAAATGTCGATCATCAGCTCAAGCACTTGCTCTGTATTCAATTGGGCATTTTGGCAATACTCATCCAAAGGCAGTCCCGGTACATATTCCATGACGAAATAGGGATGACCATCTGCTGTGGTGCCACCATCCAACAAGCGTGCAATATTGGGGTGTTCAAGTTGCGCCAGGATCTGCCGTTCCTGATGAAAGCGTTGCAGTAAATGGGGTTGATAGTGATCAGGTAATATTTTCAGGGCAACCTGTTGTTCGTAGCTGCCATCATTGCGGGTTGCCAGATAGACGCTCCCCATTCCACCTTGCCCCAGTCGACGCAAAATACGGTAGTTTCCAATATTGCGAGTAGCCAGATCGTCCACGGTGTTGGTATGGAAATCAGTGATGGGTGTTTCCAGGTAGTCAGCAGAGGAATCATGGGCATGAATCAAATCCAAAACTTGTTGAGCAATGGCAGAATTACCACCTGCATTTTCCAATACACAGGCTTTTCTTTCCGCGGGTGGAAGATCCATTGCCAGGGAAAAAAGTTTTTTGATTTGTTTCCAGTTCTCTATGTTCAATATCTGAATACTGTATGGGGTTATTCTGCAGTGAAAATCAAATACGGGGACTTCAGATCAGTCGAAATTATTGGCTTCTGTGGTATAAATCTTGGCAATAGTCCAGTGATTGATACCTTGAATCCGTGGGTTCATCTGGCGCTTCATCCAACTATTGATACGGCCACTAAATATATCGCCCTCAGCCTCCCTGACTGCTTTAAAGCCCTGATTATTGTGTTTTTATACCATGCATAATACGCTTTAAAGTCTTTTCCCGCTTCCTTCATTTTCAATGGCTTACAGTCATCGAAAATGGTGGCATATCTTTGTGCCACGCGCAGGGTGTCGAAAAACGGTGTTTTCAATACCCTGCTAACAGTAAAAAGTTTTTTGGTTGCCGATAAAATCCTTTTGGTTACGCTCAGTAGGGTGCCATTTCCCCAGTTTGTGTATAATAGCGCGTTCACTGGAAGGCTGCAGTTGCAAAAGCAGCCGTGAAAACAGGGTCGATCATCGGGTGTTTTCCTGTAAATACAATGGCTTGTCAGTCATTGATGGGGAAGCGTCTCGTGTATCCTGGAGGGGTGAAGCGAAAGTGGCGGAATTGGTAGACGCGCTGGATTTAGGTTCCAGTGGGGCAACCCGTGGGAGTTCAAGTCTCCCCTTTCGCACCATATTCTATAAACTGGGCGTTATCCGCTGCCGGTGGTGCGCTCTTGATTTTTAACAGACAGACTGTAACTGTCGGAGATTGTTTCAATGCAAGTATCTGTTGAATCAGGTGAGGGCCTGGTAAAACGTCTATTGGTTAACCTGCCTGCAGACAAAGTGAATGAACTGATTGACGCTAAGCTGAAAGAAGCTGTGCGCACAGTGAGAATGGATGGCTTTCGTCCAGGTAAAGTGCCCATGCGCGTGGTCAAACAGCGTTATGGAGAACAGATCCGTCAGGATGTGTATGGTGAACTGATTCATTCCAGTTTTTACGAGGCGGTCACTCAGGAAAATTTACAGCCTGTGGGTGAGCCTAGCATTGAACTGCGTGAAGACGATGCTGATGGGGGGTTGGCCTACACAGCAACTTTCGAAGTAATGCCTGAGTTGGAAATTGCAGATCTGTCGGCGCTGGAAATCAAACGTCCACAAACTGAAGTTGTGGATGACGATGTTGAAAACATGATCGAAAAACTGCGTCAGCAGCGTACCGAATGGACGGATGTTGATCGTGCTGCGCAGAACGAAGATCGCGTCACCATGGATTTCACCGGCTATATGGATGGCGAAGCCTTTGAAGGTGGTACCGCCAGTGACATTCCTCTGGTGTTGGGTTCTGGCACCATGATTCCCGGTTTTGAAGAGGGTTTGGTTGGCGCCAAAGCGGGTGAAAACCTCGAACTCGAATTGAAATTCCCGGAAGATTACCGCGTAGAGCATCTGGCGGGAAAAGATGTTTCATTCAAGGTGGAAGTCAAAGCAGTGGCGGAACCTGAATTGCCAGAAATTGACCAAGACTTCGTCCAGGCATTGGGCGTCGAAGACGGCACCGAAGAGAGTCTGCGCAAGGAAATTCGCGAAAACATGGAGCGCGAAGTGCGTCAGAAAATTAAGGCGCGCACCAAAGAGCAGGTCATGGATGCTTTGCTGGAAGCAAATGAAATATCTGTGCCATCAGCCATGGTTTCCCAGGAAGCCGCTGCATTGAAGCAACAGACACAGCAGGAAATGTCTCAATCTGGTCAGCAAAGCACTGTTGATCTGCCTTTAAGTGTGTTTGAGCCTCAGGCGGAGCGTCGCGTCAAGCTGGGTTTGCTGGTTGGCGAAATCATGCGGGGCAATGAACTCGAAGTGGATCAGGCACGGGTTGACGAAGCCATTGCTGAACAGGCCGCAACTTTTGAAGATCCTGACGAAATAATCCAGTGGTACAAAGAGAATGAACAGGCACGTTCTTCAGTAGAAAATGTTGTACTTGAAGATCAAGTGGTTGATTTGATTCTCGAACAGGCTAAAGTTGACGAAGAAAATTTGTCATTTGACGAACTGTTGAACAAAAAAGACTAAAGAGAGAATAGATATATGTGGGAAAAACATCAGGCAAGCCATACTGATCCGATGAATCTGGGCTTGATCCCCATGGTTGTGGAGCAGACTCCCCGTGGTGAGCGTTCCTACGATATTTATTCTCGTCTGCTGAAAGAGCGAGTTGTTTTTTGTGTCGGCCCTGTAGAAGATCACATGGCAAACCTGATTGTGGCGCAATTGCTGTTTCTGGAGTCAGAAAATCCGGACAAGGATATACACTTCTATATCAACTCTCCCGGTGGCTCGGTTACAGCAGGTATGGCGATTTACGATACCATGCAGTTTGTGAAGCCATCCATTAGCACCATGTGTATTGGGCAGGCTGCCAGTATGGGAGCCGTATTGCTTGCTGGTGGTGCTGCCGGGAAACGCTATTGTCTGCCAAATTCCAGAGTCATGATTCATCAACCCCTGGGTGGTTTTCAGGGGCAGGCAACTGATATCGAAATCCATGCCCGGGAGATTTTGTTGATTCGTGAAAAGCTGAACAAAATTCTCGCGCATCATACGGGGCAGTCACTGGAGACAATTGGCAAGGATACCGACAGGGATAATTTCATGAGTGCGGAAGAATCCAAGGAATATGGGCTGATCGATGATGTGTTGGGCGAACGCAGCACTGCTACCGAGGCTTCTGATTAAGGAAGCCCTGATTGATTCTGGCGCGAGCAGATTATGGTGAAAAAATGTTCAGTTCAAGGCGCAAGCCGCACGTAATAGCCAGCTATTGCGAAGGTTTGCAACGCAGAAATGAACAATTTTGCGCCGCAAGATGCCGTGTCATGAATTGATCAGAGCTTCCTTAAGCCACAGATTTTGATTTCAGGGCATCACAGATTATGGGAAATGCCTTTGTACATATTTAGTAAATCTTCAAAAACCGGTCATTTCACCTGAATTGACCGGTTTTTTTGGGTTTACTGAGAACATACACCCTATTTTCAGGGTTGCTATCCTAGGGTGATGGGATATTATTGGATACGAAGTTCCAGATTGTAGGAATGATTTTCTAGGGATTTATCAAGAATGAGTGAAAACAACGACGGTAAAGGTGATGACGGCAAATTGCTGTATTGCTCTTTTTGCGGCAAAAGTCAGCATGAAGTAAAGAAACTGATTGCGGGTCCATCTGTTTTTGTCTGTGATGAATGTGTCGAACTGTGTAACGACATCATCAGAGAAGAAATGGAGGAAAATGCCGACAGCCCGGCAACCCAGTTGCCCACACCCCACGAGATCAAGGAAGGTCTTGATAACTATGTGATTGGTCAGAATCAGGCAAAGCGTGTCTTGTCTGTTGCCGTTTACAACCATTACAAGCGTATGGATGCGCCTGCTGGAAAAGATGAAGTGGAAATTGCCAAATCCAACGTATTGTTGATTGGCCCCACGGGTTGCGGTAAAACCCTGCTGGCGGAAACCCTGGCAAGAATGCTGAATGTACCCTTTACCATTGCAGACGCCACTACCCTGACTGAAGCGGGTTATGTGGGAGAAGATGTAGAAAATATTATCCAGAAGTTGTTGCAGAAATGTGATTACGATGTGGAAAAGGCGCAAACTGGCATTGTCTATATCGATGAAATCGACAAGATTTCTCGTAAATCAGACAATCCTTCCATTACCCGTGATGTATCCGGGGAAGGGGTGCAACAGGCATTGCTCAAGCTGATCGAAGGCACCATTGCCTCTATTCCACCCCAGGGTGGGCGTAAACATCCTCAGCAGGAATTCTTGCAGGTCGATACCAGCAAGATTCTGTTTGTGGTCGGCGGCGCTTTTGCGGGGCTGGACAAGGTTATTCGCAATCGTTCGGAAAAAGGCGGCATTGGTTTCTCTGCGGAAATACGCACAAAAGACGAAAGTCGCAGCATTGGTGAACTATTGCGGGATGTGGAACCCGAAGATCTGGTCAGCTACGGTTTGATTCCTGAGTTTGTCGGGCGTTTGCCGGTTGTGGCAACCCTTGAAGAACTGGATGAAGATGCACTGATACAGATTCTGACGCGCCCAAAAAATGCCTTGATCAAACAGTATCAGCGTTTGTTCGAAATGGAAGGCGCAGAGCTGGAGATTCGTGAGGACGCCCTGCGTTTGATTGCCCAAAAGGCGATGGAGCGGAAAACCGGCGCCCGGGGTTTACGCACTATTCTCGAACATATATTGCTGGACATCATGTATGACTTGCCATCAATGGAAAACGTAAGCAAGGTCGTTATCGACCAGACGGTTATTGACGGTGAGAACGATCCATACATTATTTACAGTAATGATGCAGAGGAAGATCGACCGCGAGTGGCGTCCAACAAGGATTGAGACCAAGACCGATGCCAAAACATCGGTCTTGTTTTTTGCCTACAGGGACGTAGGTACATCGCGTGAGCAGGACGCGGAAGCGATGAGCCGTTCAAAAGGACGTAGGTACATCGCGTGAGCAGGAGCGGAAGCGATGCGCCGTTCAAAAGGACGTAGGTACATCGCGTGAGCAGGAGCGGAAGCGATGCGCCG
>CAYXOS010000101.1:0-10138 GCA_964467115.1 uncultured Sedimenticola sp. | reverse complement strand
AAGCTGAAGTTGGAGAGACAATGTAATTCGGCATATTCCATCTTCATCAGGACAATACGATTAATTCTGTTTGAGCAGATTTGTGCATGATGGTCATCAGTCAAAAAAACCCTGCAAGAACCAATTGCCACTCTGCCGCTCTTGATAAATCCACAACTTCTGTCCGGCAGGGTTGGTAGCGCGATAGTAATCCCGCTGTACATCCTTACCATCCCACCAGCCACTTTCGATGCGCTGGCTTGAGGACTGTAATTGCAACTTTCCTTGATAAAAGGGTTGCCCTTGCCGTAGTGACAAGGGCAGGCTTTTGGGCAGCAACCAGGGGGGCTGGGCGCTCTGGCGGGGGAATGCCAAAGACCTTTGTTTTGACGACAGCACCGGTTCACGGTACTCCCAGGCATGTTCCGGTCGATGATCTGGCAATACACATACCCCTTGCACGGCATCTTCACCCATACGAGCGCGCAAGCGTTCCAGAAAACTGCTGTCCTGATGCGAATTCCGGGAAAAAAAATCATCCGTGCATTTTTGGAATGCCTGCCACTCATCCACTTGCAAGATGATCTCGACAACGGCTTCAGGCAATACCAGCCCCTCCAGCAATTGACGAAAAACTTCCAGAATATGCTCCCCTTCCCGACTGGATGTGAGCAAACCCTGTTGCAACACACTGGGCGCTGCATCCCGGTGTAAAAACTGCCAACGTAATTGTTGCGTCGCTGCATCCCTGCCACGCAGAAACAGGCACAGAGAGTCCACCAGACGGCGGGCAGGAAACAACAAGGCGCTGGCATGGCTGATATCATGCAACAACAGCAGACGCTGCTCGAAGGTTTCCGGTGGTTGCCACAGGGAACGTGGGTCAGGTACGCGCCCCAGCAACTTGTCCAGCAGCAACACAAATTCTGTGCCTGTTCTCCTTGCCAGTTCAGGCTTGGGCAGTTGCAGACAATCACCGATACTGGAAAAACCGATGCCTTGTATCAACGCCCGTACATTCTGCTGCCGAGTCAGATAACGCAACGGAATATCAGCAACCTGCATGGGTAATTGTTCTGACCGGGTAATACAACTTTGTGGACGAAACCGCGCCAACAACGAAGCCGCACCCGGAGAAGGTGCAACCGCCCAGTATGGCAAACCCTCCGGCAGAGGCGGATGCTGACGCATGTGTTCCAGCAGCGCATCAATTCCACCAAACAGTTTCAGACTGGCACCCACTTCCAGTAATAACAGTAACGGGTCAAAGCTGATACGGGAACTGTATTGCCAGCCCCAGCCAGCCAGGATTTCCAGCATTTGCTGTTCTCGTTGCTTATGCCGTTCACGCACTTGCAAATCTGCCACCAGACTCAAGGCAGTATTCAATGGCATACCTGTTGCAATGCCTTGCTCCAGGGCAGAATGATTGCAGCGATCAATCATCTCCCTTCCCTTTTCACGCCGAGTCACGGCCACGGGTTGGTTTTCATCAAACGAAAACACCCTCAAGGGTAAATCAGGAAAATACAGGCCTAGCCAGAGCATGAAAGTTGCAGGGTTTTTCCACCCCAGCCCGAACGACGTTTGAGGATTTTTACCCTTAACCCCTCTTCTACTGGCGCAACTTCCAGCCGCAATGCCGCCACTGATGATTGCTGACGGCAACGCAGAGGACGAAATAACATCGCCATGCTGTTGTTTTCTTCTGCTGCCAGTTGCAAACGCCGGATATGTCCGCTGGAAACCTTGTCTACCCAGAGCATCACCAGGGCGCAATTTCCCGAACGCAATGCCTGTTCTGCTGCCCACAGACTTTGTGGTGCATCTTTTGCCCTTACCAGCAACAAACGAGAAACATCCACCTGCCGCGCTGCCAGAGCAGGCGCATAAGGCAAATAAGGTGGATTGACCCAGGTCAGCCATTGCTGTCCCCGGCTCAAATTCGCCAGCAAAGGCAACAACAATGACAAGCCCTGTCCTTGTTGCGACAGAATTTCCGTCAGCGCCCCTTGAGGCCAACCACCGCCGAGTTGTTCATCCAGTTCTGGAAAATCACTACTGACACTGGGCAACTGTACTTGTTCAGAGTCAGCACCTCGCCAGACCTTGCCCTCTTTCAGCAGTTCAGCCAAGGCTGTTTGTCTTTTTGCTCTCATGATTCTGTTATTTTAAATTTACCAAATAGAGAACCAATATAGAACATTTGCAGCAAAAAAACACCTGTTATATGTGCTTTCCCATAAGCATAAATAAGTTAGACTATCTCTGATGGTAGCAATGAAGACTGATAAATCAATTACTTGGAGAATCTAATGAAAGAAAAAGCCATACTCGCTGGCGGCTGTTTTTGGGGCATGCAGGAATTGATTCGCAAGTTACCTGGCGTCCTCAATACCCGCGTCGGTTACACCGGCGGCGATGTACCCAACGCCACCTACCGCAACCACGGCAGTCACGCAGAAGCCGTCGAAATCGAATTCGACAACGACCACATCAGCTACCGAGACATACTCAGCTTCTTCTTTCAGATTCATGACCCCAGCACCCCCAATCGCCAGGGAAACGATCAGGGCATGTCTTATCGTTCAGAAATATTCTATCTGTCAGACGAACAACAAGCCGTGGCATTGAAAACCATCGAGGATGTGGATGCATCCGGTCTGTGGCCAGGAAAAGTCGTCACCAAAGTCAGCCCCGCCAAAGATTTCTGGGAAGCTGAAGCAGAGCATCAGGACTATTTACAACAACACCCTGGAGGCTATACCTGCCACTATCCACGTCCGGATTGGGTGTTGCCGGAATCCTGATGTCTAGGAGCCTGTCGGACTTGATCGTTTGAAGCGAAAATCACTGGGGGCCAATCAAATCAGTTTATCGAATGAGGAGAATAGCACGGCTATTTAACAAGTTCGATAAGCTGAGTTGATCGACATCCAGGGATTTACAGCCAAACAACATTAAGTCCGACAGACTCCTAGGGAAGCTCTGATTGATTCTGTACGAAGCAGATTATGCCTGAAATGTTTGAGAACAAGGCGGAGTTCACGGCTAATAGCAAGCTATTAGCGAGAACTTCAACGCAGTTATCGGACATTTCAGGTATGAGATGCGAGTTCGTGAATCGATCAGAGCTTCCCTAGGGAAGCCCTGATCGATTCATGACAAACTCCTACCCACAATCAGGGGCGTCATCCAATAATGGATATCACTGCCTGCAAACTGCTGTTCCAGGCGTTTCAACAACAAATATGCCTGTTTTTGTGGCAGATGCGTCTGCACCATCCAACCTCGGCAATAACCTGCTACTTTCTCGGCTGCACTCATGGCATGCTCAGAACCGCCATGTCCATTCACGGGTAAGCTGATGAAACCTTTTACTTCAGATTGTTCCAACAACCAATCCACCAATGCATCAGACAAGGCAGGAGACAATACCAATGTCAGCAATACCTCACTGTCCTCTCCCTGAATGCTATCAAATGGTTTCAAGTTCATACGCTTTTCTCCTGAGAAAAGGCAAATCGCCGATAGAGAATGGGAAGTAAAATCAAAGTCAGCAAAGTAGCTGAAATCAAACCACCAATAACCACAATTGCCAGAGGGCGCTGAATTTCCGAACCAGGCCCTGTAGCAAATAACAAAGGCACTAGGCCAAAGGCGGCGATACTGGCAGTCATCAACACCGGACGCAAGCGTCGCTTCGCCCCTTCTACCACTACTTCATGCAAGGACTTGCCCATGGCATGCAATTGGTTGAAATAGGTCACCATGACCACGCCATTGAGTACAGCAATACCCAGCAAAGCAATAAAACCAACCGATGCAGGAACCGACAGGTACTCTTCAGTCAGCCATAAACTAGCGATACCACCAATCATGGCAAAAGGGATATTACTCAGTACCAGAATCGATAGGCGGGCTGAGCGAAAAATGGAAAATAGAATCAGGAATATCAATCCTATCGCCACTGGCACCACAATCGACAAACGCTGTGCTGCCCGTTGCTGGTTTTCAAATTCCCCACCCCATTCCAAATAAAACCCGGTTGGCAATTTTACTTGTGCAGCAACCTGAGCTTTGGCTTCTTCAACAAAACTCACCAAATCCCGTCCAGAAACATTGGCAATCACCACAGACATGCGCTTGCCCTTTTCCCGCTGTACAGACACCGACCCTTCCGTGCGTTCCATTTTTACCAGACTGGACAGGGCGACCCGCTTTCCATCCGGCAATGCCAGATGCAAACTGGCGAAGGCTGCCGAAGAATTGCGTAAGCTTTCCTTCCCCATAATCACCAAAGGAATACGTCGCGTACCTTCATACACCATTCCCAAACGCAGCCCCTCTATCTGTGCTCGCAAGGTATCTTCCAGGCTTTCAACATCCAGTCCCAAACGTCCCGCAGCCAAACGATCCACAACCAGTCGGAAATACTGAGCACCTTCATTACGCGGAGTATAGACATCCGATGCACCCTCAATCTGCTGTACCACTTTGACCACAGC
Organism: uncultured Sedimenticola sp.; assembly: GCA_964467115.1. Taxonomy (GTDB): domain Bacteria; phylum Pseudomonadota; class Gammaproteobacteria; order Chromatiales; family Chromatiaceae; genus Thiolapillus. The sequence goes on along the minus strand of CAYXOS010000101.1, from coordinate 5,651 downwards.
CTCTGCTGTGCGGTTCAGATCTTCCTGACTTTCACCAAAAATCTTGATCGCCAGATCGCCTCGTACCCCAGTCAGCATTTCAGACACCCGCATCTCGATGGGTTGAGTAAAGGCATAGGCAACACCAGGAAAATCAGCCAGCACAGAACGAATATTTTCTTTCAGCACATCTTTATTTGGCACGCCCCATTCTTCTACTGGCTTTAACACCAAAAAACAGTCGGTTTCATTCAACCCCATAGGATCCAAACCCAGTTCATCAGAGCCAGTACGCGCAATAACACTGGTCACTTCCGGAATCCGTTTGATCAATTCCCGCTGTATTGCCATATCAATTTTCAGTGATTGCTCCAGATTGATGGAGGGTAGTTTTTCCAACTGCACGATGAGATCACCCTCATCCATGGTGGGCATGAACGTCTTTCCCACCTGGGTAAATAGAAAACCAGCACCCAGTAGTAAGAGCAAGGCGGCAAGCACCACCACTTTCACATGATTCAAGCACCATGCCAAAGTCGGGGTATAGATATTTTGCAATATACGCACCAGCAGAGGATCTTCATGGGAAACCTTTCCTAATAGATACGAAGCAAAAACTGGAATAACCGTCAGCGACAACAACAACGAACCCGACAAGGCAAACACGATGGTCAATGCCACGGGAATAAATAATTTCCCTTCCAATCCCTGTAATGTCAACAAGGGAAGAAATACGATAATAATAATCAGGATACCCGCTGTCATGGGTACAGCAACTTCTCGTACCGCACGATAAATAAGGTGCATACGTGGCAATCGACTGTCACCTTTGCGCGCCAAATGGGTAATGATATTTTCTACCACCACCACTGCCGCATCTACCAGCATACCAATGGCAATTGCCAACCCTCCCAGGGACATAAGATTGGCAGACATACCAAATTGGTACATGAGAATGAAGGTAACCAGTGCCGCCAATGGCAATACCAGCGCAACGGTAAGTGCTGCTCGCAAATTCCCCAGGAACAGCAGTAACAGTACAACCACCAGCACAATGGCTTCACCCAGAGCTTTGGTTACGGTTCCCACCGCCTGGGAAACCAGTTTACCGCGGTCATAGAAAACATTGATTTTGACCCCTTCAGGCAACCCTGGCTGCAATTCTTCCAACTTGGCTCTGACGCCACGCACCAGTTCGTTGGCATTGGCACCACGCAAGCCCAGCACCAAGCCTTCCACTGCTTCACCTTTTCCATCTTTGGTGACCGCACCATAACGTGTCAAAGACCCAACACGAACCTCAGCCACATCACCCAGGAGTACTGGTTGGACAAGATCAGATCGCACCACAATGTTGCGGATATCCCGCAAATTTGTAATAGCTCCCTCCGTTCGCACCACCAGCACCTCTTCACCGTCATTCAAGCGTCCTGCACCATCATTGCGATTGTTGGTTTTCAGGGCGTCACGCAATTGCATCAGACTGATGCCTCTAGCGGTCATACTAGCGTTATCAGGCACGACTTCGAATGAGCGAACCAGCCCGCCCAGAGAATTAACATCTGCAACACCAGGAACAGTTCTCAACGCCGGGCGAATAACCCAGTCAAGGAGGTCACGGCGTTGTCGCAGATCGAGATCACCACCATCCAGAGAGAACATGAACATTTCACCCAACGGGGTGGTCAGGGGTGCAATACCACCTTCGATATCTGGCGGTAGATCACCCCATATCCCCGTAAGACGTTCTGCCACCTGTTGCCGTGCCCAGTACACATCTGTCCCTTCTTCGAAATCTACAGTGACATCCGCCAGAGCATATTTTGTGATGGAACGCAGCATCGCCATATCGGGAATACCCAGCATTTCCACTTCTATTGCAGCCGTAATACGCGACTCGACCTCATCCGGAGTCATCCCCGGTGCTTTGATGATAATTTTTACCTGGGTGGTGGAAACATCAGGAAAAGCATCGATAGGAGTTTTTTGGAACGCCACCCAACCACCACCGGCAAGCAGGATCACTACCAGCAACATCAGTAAACGCTGAGTCAGCGCAAACTGTATCAGTCTCGCCAACATCAACCTTCTCCTTCCAACCAAATAGCCTTGAGCGCAGCTGTACCACTAATGGCAACACGATCACCCCCTTGCAACACCCCATGGATTACCAGGGTATCAAGTTCTTCTGCTTCTACATCGACTACAACTGGCTGAAATCCTCCTTTCTTGTTTACCAATACCCAGGTTTTTCCACCCACACGCAGCATAGCTTGTCGCGGAATACGCCAAGATATCTTGTCACCTATTTGCGCCAACTGCGCTTCCACAAACTGCCCCGGACGAAGAGAAGCATCGAGATTTGATATTTCTGCCCGCACCAGAACCCCATGACTTTTACCCTGAATCATGCTGCCAATAGTCACCACACGTCCTTCCAGGGAAAGTTTTTTTACTTTTACCAAGCTACCCACAGAAACTGAATCTAAGCGCTCCAGGGGCACTTGTATTTCCAACCACAAGGGATTCAATTGGCCGATACGATAAATAGGACTTGCCATTTCAACCCGTTGCCCAGGCGTTGCCAATTGCTCCAGAATCACACCATCCATGGGAGAGCGCACCTCCAGCACGGCAGAAAGCTTATGTTGTTTTTCCAATATATCAATTGCTGATTCATCCATTCCTGCGAGTAACAATGCCTGTTGTCGCTGATCCACCTCTGTCAAAGCTTGGGTATAACGCGCCTTGGTTTCGAGAAAGCGTCTATCTGCAATGATGCCCTCAGCTTTGAGTTGCTTATCACGGTTCAACTCAGCTTTGGACAATCCCAAACGGGTTCGTGCCTGAAGATACAGACGTTGCTCTTCCACCAGTTTCGGGCTTTGTATGACAGCCAAGGACTGACCTTTTGTCACAAGCTCACCTGTTGCAACCTTAAGTACACTGAGCAAACCTTCCTGGGGAGCACTGACTACCATCAGCTGGGCATTGGGCACACGAACTTTTGCTGGATAAGCACTTCCCCAAGCTCGAATGACTGGCTCTATTTCCGTGCTGGTTATTCCCAAGGCCTGTTGCTGTGCAGGTGAAATTTTAATCAGAGCAGCGGCTTGCAGATTGACAGACAACAACATGGTCATGCCGTACAGAATTTTTTTCATCGTGGAATTACTCCGGATAAATGATTTTTTTGTGCAATCGCATAAAGTTTTTTGAGTTTTTTGATCTCATAATCCTTGGACGCTGAAGCAGCTTGTTGCTGAGCAAGCAGGAGTTGATACAAATCCATTTCTCCCAACTCGAAACCACGTCGCGACAACTTCAGGCGTTTGTGAGCCAGCTCATTCTTTTTTTCAGCCAACACCTGCAAATATGCCGCTTTTGACGCTTCCTGTTCTGCTGTGGCGATTTGCAATTCAAGTTGCCGCTTCAGTAATGCTGCTTGAGTTTCCACCTCCGTCAATTGCGCTTCGGCTTCAGCAATCTTTGGTGCCGCCTGAGAACTGCTGCCAAAAGGAATACTGAGTTCAATCCCCAATGAATCGGTATAGGCTTCACCACGCATTCCGCGATCTCGTTTGGCATATAACGACACAATGGGTGCCGCACGACGTTGTAGGCGGGTATCATTTACTTTTGCCATAACAGTCCGCGCTTGTGCCAGCACAGCACGCAACTTGGGATGTTGCTCAAGTGGAGGACTTTCTTGATCGGTTGTGTATTGCTGTAGATCCTGCGGCAGTTCATGCAGGCCGGTATAGTTGTACCAGGCAATTTTTGCCTGCTGCTGTTTATTCACAGTTTCTTGATAGATTGCTTCTGTTTCAATCAAATCCTGTTGCGCCAACAACAAATCATTGCTGCTCAACTCACCTGCTTCGAAGCGATGTTTAACATCCTTTTCCAAAGCCCTTGATGCCGCCCACTGTTTCAGCGCCTGTTTGACTTCAGTTTCTGCAATACGCAAATCCCAGGCACGTGCCAATACTTCCCCGGAAACTTCCCAAGTAAGTTTCAACAACGCTGTACTTACTTGAGCACCAATGTTATCTGCTATATCTCTGCGGGCTTGTCTCTGTCCCGGAAGCCACATGGGCATGGAGACACCTGCAACATATTCTTCATAGCCAAAATCACTACTAAACGAATCACCTGCAGCAGCAATATTCAAACTCGGATCACCATCAAACAGGCTTTCCGCTTGCTGCCTGTATCCTGCTTCCACTTGTTGAAGTGCTTGATGTTGAGGATATTGGGGATTGCGTTCAAGAGTACTCCGCAGGGTATCCACCAAGCTGATTGCCGTTGCCAGGGAAGGCAAACTCATCAATAGCAACGTGATATAGATTAAACGATGTAACAACAGCATATTTCTTAAGACTCTCAATTGGAACTTAATGATGGTGGGGAGTGTACTGGTGCTTCCTTAAACCAAACTGAATGGCTCCAGCTTTTTCCGTTCAATAAAAATTCAGCGTGAAATACTATGCTTCACATGCGCCGCATGCTTATCATTTCCTTGCTATGGTAGCGGTTGCAATAGCATACCTCTTATTCCAAAAAAGGCATCCACACCAAGAACAGGTGTATGAGCATTAAACACCGCCTCCACTGCCCTCTGCCTTAGCGAAAGATCCTAGAATTTTAGAAATCAAAGCAATACAGCCCCGTAGAAACAACCTGAAATAATTTACCCCATTACAGAAATAATCACGCAACGATTGTCTGACAGAATATTTCCCTACAACAGCATGAAGTCGCAATCAAGAAACCAACCGGGTACTGTAAAGATGACTAATATTGATTCCAAAAAACCATTCTCTATCATCCTGCTTATTCTCCTGAGCAGTATTGGCTTGGTTTCAGCTGCAGAACCTTCGCTGGAAAGCCATACACAACGTTCTTATCCTCAGCTACAAAATCCGTCTGTAACAACCCCTGCCAATCAGGCAACAAATAACCGTCCCGATATACAGCAAAGATTGGAATCTATGAGTGATAGGGAAAAATCCCTATTTCGCTCCATGAACGAAATGAGCCAAAAAAATCAGGCTCGACAAAACAATGCCAACCATCACTCATCCGATCGAGGTGGAAAGGGTAAAGGTCGCGGCAAGCGACAAAGCAATGGACAAAGCCGCTATGGCATGGGTTACGAAGCAAGGCAAAACAATCAGCAACTTGGCACAGGACGTGGCAGAAATTATTATTGAGCCATCAGTATTATCTGTTACTAGGGAAACGCTGATTTATTCTAGACGAAGAAAATTGAGCCAGAAATATTTGAGAACAAAGCGGAGTTTGCGGCTAATACCCCAGGACAAATACCTGTCTACTGCGGGATAGCATAAGCATTAAAATACAGGCTTTCTCAAAGTCAGGAAACTGGGCTCCATAGGTGGATATCCCATTGTCTGCCATATTCCTTCTTAACAACTGTGTTTCAGGCATAAAAAAAGCACTTCGGAATAACCGTAAGTGCTTGATTTATAACTGGTAGGCGCGAACGGAATCGAACCGCCGACCCCCACCATGTCAAGGTGGTGCTCTAACCAGCTGAGCTACGCGCCTGTTGCGAGGGCGAACTATACACGCAACCAGCAGGATTTTGCAAGTGCCTGCTCATTTGATCTCGCGGGTAGTCATCACTCTGCCTGTTCCAAATCGAT
>CAYXOS010000100.1:0-10140 GCA_964467115.1 uncultured Sedimenticola sp. | reverse complement strand
TGAAAAAGTCCTTCCATGGACTTTTTCAACCACGGAAGTGGAAAACGCGGTTTCCGTCTTCCTTCATTTTCAATGGCTTACAGCCATCAAAAATGGTGGCACATCCTTGTACCACGTACAGGGTGTCGAAAAACGGTGTTTTTCAACACCCTGTTAACCCGCTACAATGCCACAGGAAGACGCTTTGCCCCCCAGTCTCCTGGCAAGGAATCAAATTTTCCCGGTATTTCCGTACCACACTGGGCACAGCAACCTTTATCATCCATTCCCCAGGCACCAAGCACATACCAATCCCTTTGTATCAACAGCTCACCACAATTAGGACACCAGGTACTGCCTCCCTGACTGTCATGTACATTCCCCGTGTATACAAAATCCAATCCGTACGACAATGCCAAGTCCCGAGCCTGGTTCAGACTTTCAATTGGTGTTACCGGAGTGTCCTGCATTTTGTAGTCAGGATGAAAAGCGCTGAAATGCAGAGGAACGTCAGTTCCCAATTCAGTCACGATCCACTCAAGCATACCCTTGAGATCATCCTCGGAATCATTCTGCCCGGGGATCAGCAAATTGGTAATCTCGAACCAGATATTCGTTTCACGTTTCAGATAGATCAGTGTATCCAGCACCGGCTGCAAATGACCACCGGTAAGTTTACGGTAGAAATTTTCGCTAAACCCCTTCAGATCCACATTCGCGGCATCCATATGGGAAAAGAAATCTTCCCGTGCTGGCGCTGAAATATAACCCGCGGTAACCGCTATGTTTTTCACCCCCAATTGATGACATGCCCTGGCAGTATCAACTGCATATTCCAGAAAAATTACCGGATCGTTGTAGGTGTAGGCCACACTGCGGCATTCCAGTTTTTGTGCTGCCTGAGCAATGGTTTCAGGCATCGCCTGATTGGCGAGGATGTCCATTTGCCTGGATTTGCTCATATCCCAGTTTTGGCAATATTTACACGACAGATTGCAGCCTGCCGTTCCAAAAGAAAATACCGGCGTACCAGGAAAAAAGTGGTTGAGGGGCTTTTTTTCTACGGGATCGACACAAAAACCACTGGAACGCCCGTAAGTGGTTAACAGCAATTCATCATCTTCCCGCATCCGGACAAAACACAAACCGCGCTGCCCAGCCTGCAACCGGCATTCCCTGGGGCACAAATCACACTGTATGCGCCCATCTTCCAGCCAATGCCAATGGCGGGTCTGGGTGTAAGGTAATACACTCATGTTGTGTTTTCTCCAATTGAACCCATATGTATATATATCGGGTTAACTGACAGGAAATCAAGATGGACAGGATACTACGCCCCATGGTGGCGGGCATGTTCTACCCAGAAAATGCTGAAACACTGAAATCGATGGTGGATGAGTTATTGCACCAAAACCAGGCATCCCCAGCAATAACACCCAAGGCATTGATCGTGCCCCATGCCGGGTATATTTATTCAGGATCTGTTGCCGCCAGTGCCTATGGGCAGGTACTTCCTGTCCGCGAGCAGATAAAACAAGTGGTATTACTTGCACCTGCCCATCGGGTCGGATTTCGGGGAATCGCCACCACTTCTGCCGATAAACTCAGCACACCTCTAGGCGCCATTAGCGTTGACCATGAAGCACGGAACAAAGCCCTGACCTTACCCCAAGTACAAATTTTCGATATGGCTTTCGAAGGTGAACATGCTCTGGAAGTTCAACTGCCTTTTCTGCAACGGCTGTTGCCCGATTTCAAGGTGGTGCCTTTCATTGTCGGACAAAGCACCCCGCAGGAAGTCAGTGAACTGCTGGAGCTATTGTGGGGAAACCAACGCACCCTGATTGTCATCAGCTCTGACCTGAGTCATTTTCTGGATTACCACAGCGCCAGAGAACGGGATGCCCGAACCACCCAGGCCATCGTAAATCTTCAAGCCGATAGTATTGGTGCAGAAGATGCCTGCGGGCATTTACCCATACAGGGGTTTCTCAAGTCAGCGACGGATCACCATTTACATGCTACAGCAGTCGATGTAAGAAACTCAGGCGACACTGCAGGCGATAAGCGCCGCGTGGTAGGGTATGGCGCCTATGCGTTTTATTATTAACCCTTCAAAATAAGACTTGAAGACCATATAAATTATCGAAGACAGATCATTGCCAGGCTAAACACCATGCTAAACAATTCCCAGCGCTGCCAGCTGCTACAAGTCGCCCGCCAGTCCATACAAAATGGCTTGCAGGGCAAGCCCGCATTGATGCCTGATATCACCCTGTATGATGAAGCGCTCAGATCGAAAAAAGCCAGTTTTGTCACCCTGACAATTCATAACCAATTACGCGGTTGCATTGGTCATTTGGAAGCCATTCAAGCATTGGTCGATGACGTTGCAGAAAATGCCTTCAGTGCTGCCTTTGGCGACAGTCGTTTCTCCCCGCTTACATCAGCAGAATGGGATGAGACCGAGATTCATATTTCGGTACTGAGCCATGCCCGGCCCCTGACATTCCACTCCGAAGCAGAATTATTGCAGCAACTCCGCCCTGGAATTGACGGATTGATTCTGCAAGACGGGTACCATCGAGGGACATTTTTACCTTCTGTGTGGGAGCAACTGCCAGAGAAATCGGCATTCTTGACCCAACTTAAAAACAAGGCAGGTCTACCCGGAAATTACTGGTCAGATAATCTGCAGGTATCCCGCTATACTACTGAATCATTCTCTGACACGACCCCCTGCCCATGAAACAGCCTGATATTCGCCGCCTTCCCATCTGGAGCAAAACCCTGCGTATCTGCCACTGGAGCATGGCGGCTTCGATACTGACTTTGATGCTCACTGGTTGGTTGATTGCCTGGGTTCCAGAAAAGGCCGAATCACTTAAAGACGTTCATTTTGTTGCTGCAGCGATTCTCATCACTGCCATTGTCATAAGATTGTGGCTGCTTGTCTTTGGACAGAAGAACGATTCTATTCAATCTTTGCTGCCCAACAAACATCAGATGCGCCAAGGCTGGCAGGTATTGCGTGCTTACATTACCTTGGGAAAAATTCCCTTACCCAAGTGGTACGCACACAACCCCCTGTGGGCACCCATTTATCTGGTTGTTTACGCGTTGTTATTGCTGCAAATCTGCACGGGTTTGCTACTGCTCAACGATATTACCCTGCTCGGCAGCTGGAGTCTGCGGCAAAGCCATCTACTGGGTTTCCAGATTATTTCGCTCTTTACCTTGTTACATATCGCCGCCAGTTTTTTTCACGATGCCAAGGGTGATGGGTGCGATATTTCAGCAATGATCAACGGTCAACGCAGCTTCACTGTTGAATCAGGAAACAATACCCGTTCTGAGGATGCGCCCAGCATTTCGCTGAGCAGTTTGAAGATAAAAAAGAATCAACCCTGATTCAAAAAATCGCGGATACGCGCAACGCCCAGTTCAAGTCTGGACATATCCGTAGTGTAGGCAAATCTGACGAATTTCTGCTCGCGATAATCGCCGAAATCTTTTCCCGGAGTGATCGCAACTGCAGCCTCTTCCAATAATTTTTTGGCGAATTCAAAACTGTTGCGGGAGAAGGCACTGACGTCGGCATACAGATAGAAAGCACCCTCCGGTTTTGTCTGCAAACGAAAACCCAGTTCCTGTAACGCCGCATACAAATAATCCCGCCGCCGCTGGAACTCCTGCCGACGCAGTTCGAGAATCTCCTGGGTTTCGGTGGAAAACGCTGCCAATGCCGCGTATTGGGCAATGGTAGGTGGCGCCAGAAAGATATTCTGTGCCAGACGATCAAGAGCTGGTACATATTGCGGTGGAGCCACTATCCAGCCCAACCGCCACCCGGTCATGCCAAAAAACTTGGAAAAACTGTTAACCACGAACAGGTTGTCCTGCCCAACTGAAAGGGCGGTTTCTACGCGGCGCTCATACACCAAACCCTGATAGATTTCGTCAACAATCAACACCCCATTCGGTGCCAGAACCGTCTGATAGAGAAACTCCAGGTGCTTTTTGTCCAGCAATCGTCCCGTAGGATTGGCGGGGGTGGCGACCATCAACGCTTTGGTACGATGATCCCAGTGACGCAGTACCTGGTCATTTGCCAGGGAAAAATCCTGGGATGCCTTGGTGCCCAAAGAAATTGCTTCCCCGCCAAACATGCGCACCATGTGTCGATTGCAAGGATAACCGGGATCTGGCATCAACACCTTGTCTCCCGGATTAATCAACACCCCCAATATGAGTTGTAGCGCTCCCGATGCTCCCGGTGTCACCACAATTCTTCCGGGGTCGACTTCTACCTGAAAACGGCTCTGATAATAGTCGCTGATCGCCTGGCGCAGCTCCGGCAACCCCACCGCCGGGGTATAATGGGTTTTACCCTGGCGTAACGCCTCCATCCCTGCATCTATTACTGGTTGTGGGCTTGGAAAATCTGGCTCCCCCACTTCCATATGCACCACATCCCTTCCCTGGGCATCCATCTCCTTGGCAGTTGCCAGAATATCCATCACATGAAAAGGCTCAATGCCTTGCATGCGATGGGCAATGAGCGGACTATTTCCAGGCATATTCGTGGATAGTATGCAGGCTCTCCAGGGTGACCTGCCCCTGGATCAGATCAGGTCCTGACAATATTGAACAAGGTTGCTCCTGGGTACCCAGTTGATCGACCACCAGGGTCGCTCCACTGAAATCCTGATCTTTGGTATAAGCGTTGACTGTTACCAGCAACGACCGAATGCCCGAACCGACGACAGATTTCACCCCATTGTCTGAATCTTCAAATGCCATACAATTCTCGGGAGGAAGGTTCATCTGCTCCATCGCCCATACAAAAATATCCGGCGCTGGTTTTTTGGCAGGAACAATATCACCCGCAGCAATCACCTCAAACCAACTTTCCGCGTCTTCTGCCAAACTGTTCTTCAGCAATGCCGTGACATTGGCAGGGGTTGTGGTGGTGGCAATAGCAAGACGCATACCCGCTTCTCTGGCTTCGTGCAGAAGTCGTTCCACGCCAGGCCGCAAGGGCAACCCGGGTTCCACCATTAGCGCTTTGTAGTGTTCTGTCTTCGCCGCATGCAAATCGGCAACAAATTTTTCCAGATCGCCTGCCGGGGTGAAATCCGGCAGCATATGTTTCAGGAAATACTTGATACGTTCTTTGCCCCCGGTAACGGTCAAAAGCTGACCATAAACATCAACACTCCAGTTCCAATCCAAACCTGCTTCTGCGAATGCCTGGTTGAAGGCAACACGATGTCCATCTTTCTCTGTATCTGCCAATGTGCCATCGACATCAAAAATCAACGCTTCAAGGTTCGACATAGTTTTTCCCATGAGCTAAAAAGTCAAAGGACTGAAGAATACGCAAATTTCAAGCATTCAGAAAGTAGGACAACCGCTTTTTCATTCAGGTAAAACCCTAATAAATTTCTGATTCATCCTATATGAAGCATGTTGTGGATGATATGTTCGAGAACAAGGTTTGGCGCTCTCTGCAATTGACCCGAAGCGGGAAAAGTCCATGTTCCGCGTTTTCCGCTTCCGTGGTTGAAAAAGTCCACGGAAGGACTTTTTCCAGATCCTGTTAAGGGCTTCTCCAAACAATCTATGAATAGGAATCCGGTGACATGTAAAGTGGATACAAAACACTTTCTTCCGTTTCGATACGTTTTACCAATACCTTGCCAATAGCCCCCAGATCATCACCAAACGCCGAGCGCCGTTGCTCCCCCCAATCTTCCACACTGTAGTGTTTCAGGAATTTGGTTACCGCCTTGCTGATACCGTGCATTTCCGTGCGAAACTCCTGCATAAGCGCCGAATTTTCCGGGTCGTTTGCCAGGGCATGTTGGAGGTAGATATAGAGTTTTATGTTTTCCTTGAGCAAATGCCCTCTCAGCAAAGAGCCAAATTCGCTAAGCAATCCAGGTAACCTTGTATAGTCCTTTGCTTCATAGGTTTTAGTCACTTCGGTAAACAACCCCAGCAGGATTTGATGATCATCCAGAAGTTCTGGCACCAGATCCGGATAATAATTAATCTCTGTTCCTGGTGCCGCCCCTTGTTTTTTTCCGGCATCACGAACCGGCAGCTGAGTGGCTTTAGGTTTTTTTCTTTTGAAAAAACCGAACATAAAAACTCCTCCTCAAAACATGTATACTGAAAAAACATTATTATTTCTGTGCATAAAGATTAGCAGAGTACGTAGAAAAGTGAATAGATACGAACAATAAAAAAAACACGGTTTCTGCTGTATTGAACACGAAAATGCATTGAAAATTTGCTCATGAGGCGCGGGTCTGCTACTTTCCCCTACCTAAAAATAACCTTGATCAGCCAAATTTGTTTTTTTCAAGCATGAAAAACCAGAAGTAAAACCCTATGATCAAGATATTTCATGCATATAATCAATTGATTGCGAACAATTCCGAGTGAATTTTAGCAATCAGACACTGTCCACTACTAAACGACACGTTGTCAGGTAAAGCACATGACGAATAAGTCTACAAACATCGATCCTCTTTCTTTTACCCCATACAAGGCTAAACGGGGTGAGGAATACATGAATGAGAAACAAGAAGCTCATTTTCGTGCCATTCTGGAAGCATGGCGTAAATCGCTGATGGAAGAAGTTGATCGCACTGTGCATCACATGAAGGATGATGCTGCCAACTTCCCCGACCCCAATGACCGTGCCAGCCAGGAAACAGAATTCAGCATCGAATTGCGTACTCGTGACCGTGAACGCAAGCTGTTGAAAAAAATCAATGAAGCCCTGGATCTGATCGACGCACATGAATACGGCTTCTGCGAATCCTGCGGAGCGGAAATTGGCATTCGCCGTCTGGAAGCCCGCCCAACAGCAAACCTGTGTATCGAATGCAAAACCCTGGAAGAAATTCGGGAGAAAAATTACGGCTAAACAGTACGTTAAGCTCTCTCTTCAAACAAAGCCGATGGTTCCTCATCGGCTTTGTTGCTAATGTCAAACCATCCACATTACCGTGGGCGATTCGCTCCTTCCCCAACTGGCGCACTGCATTTTGGCTCTTTGGTTGCCGCTGTTGCCAGCTATGCCGATGCGCTTCATCATCAAGGACAGTGGCTGGTTCGCATGGAAGATGTGGATGAAACAAGAGTCATCCCTGGTAGTGCAGATGATATTCTCTGCACCCTGGAAGCCTTTGGCTTTGAATGGGCTTCTCCCGTAGTTTTTCAAAGCCAGCGCAAATCCCGGTATCGGGATGCACTACGAACATTACAACAGCAAAACCTGACCTATATTTGTGACTGCTCCCGGCGACAGATTGCAAAACAAGCTATCGCCGGCATTGAAGGTTTTGTATATCCCGGAAATTGCCGAAAAAACAGGGGTGCCCTGGTCGCAGGAAAAGCCACCCGCCTGCTAACCCGCCCAGATGATGAAATTTGTTTCTTTGATCGCATAGCCGGCAAGCAATGCCAGGTGCTGACAAGGGATGTAGGCGATTTCATCATCCATCGTGCCGATGGCTATAGCGCCTATCAGCTGGCTGTAGTGGTGGATGATGCAGACCAGGGAATCACCCATATCGTCCGTGGTGCAGATCTGTTGCTCTCCACACCTCGGCAACTGTATTTGCAACAACTATTGGATTTCCCTGAACCCAGCTACGCTCATGTACCTCTTGTCACAGATACCCAGGGGCGCAAATTGAGCAAACAGGATCGGGATCGCCCGATGACCAGCAAGACACCTCTGGCTGGCCTAGTTGCTGCCTGGCAGTTTTTGCGGCAAGCACCTCCCCCGAAAGACATTATTCATGTAGCCGAGTTCTGGACCTGGGCGGCAACCCATTGGGATATCCAAAGAATCGGCTTAAAAAAGCCCATGGAAGGACTTTTTCAATAACTTGTTAGGGAAATTCTGATTGACTCCACTCTCCTTGTACCAAGCAAACTAAGCTGATACCGGATCAACCTTCCTGCCAAGAAAGCTCAGCCACAGGAAGCCAGAAACACCCGCAATCAACGATGCCAGCAACACACCAGTTTTCGCCATCAGCAAACTCTGCGGATCATTGGCAAATGCCAATTCGGCAACAAATATGGACATGGTAAAACCAATTCCGCCCATGAGTGCTGCCCCCATGATATGCGCAAAACTCAGGCCATGAGGCAGTTTGCTCCAGCCCATTTTCACCATCATCCAAACCATACCGACAATACCCACCAGCTTGCCGAATACCAACCCAACAATCACACCCAGGGCAACCGGATCAGCAAAGACTTCATCCAGTGCACCAAAATCGATGGGGATTCCTGCGTTTGCCAAGGCAAATATGGGAATAATCAAATAGGCGGTAGTAATATGCATTCGATGCTCAAGTATCTGTGCAGGTGCTTGCGCCAGACTGACACCGTTTGCCAGCGCCGTTACGCGACTACGCATATGATCGTTGAGGATAATATTAGGCTCCCGTACATGGGCTGTCTGTATTTCATCCAGTAAGCCCCTGGCATTGGCAAGAAAACGCTGGGTATCCAACTTTGGTTTCATCGGAATGGTAAAGGCGAGGAATACGCCAGCCAATGTGGCGTGAACCCCACTTTTGAGCAATGCCAACCACAACAGCAGCCCCAGCAGCCCGTAAGGCAGTACCCGCCGGATTCCTCCCCTGTTCAATGCGACCAGCAACAACAAAATCCCTACCGCCGCTCCCAAGGCAATAAGATCGATATCTGCAGTGTAAAACAGCGCAATAACCACCACTGCACCCAAATCATCAACAATTGCCAATGCAACCAGAAAGGTCAACAATGCTGCCGGCACCCGCTTACCCAAAAGCGCCAGGGTTCCCAAGGCAAAAGCAATATCCGTTGCCATGGGTATACCCCAGCCTCGTGCTTCAGCGCCTTGCTGATTGAGCATGAAATAAAACAGCGCAGGTAACACCATACCGCCAACCGCAGCAGCTATGGGAAGCGCCGCTTGCTTGGGGTCTGCCAACTCCCCCACCAACAGTTCTCGTTTCAGTTCCAATCCCACGATGAAAAAGAATAACGCCATCAAACCATCATTGATCCAGTGATGAAGACTCATGCTCAGCATCAAATCCCCACCACCAATGGTTACCTTCGCATGTAAAATGTCCTTGTAGGTATCTGCCAGGGGACCATTGGCAATAAAAAGCGCCACCACTGCACACAGCATCAACAACACGCCACTGGTTGTCTGTCTGTGAATAAACTCCTCAAGAGGCGTCAACACCCGATCAAATGCCTTTTCCCAAGGAGAAAGGTATTCTTTTCCTGTCTGTTTGCTCATATTCGTAAAACACCGTTTCGATTCATTTCAATAACGTTCAGCCCATTGATACGCCACCCAATCAACTCTTATTTGATACGACGAGGGATATCTTGAACGCAATAGCGTAAAGTACAATTTAACTCAAATCCAACAACCTGTGACCAACATGCCGAAAACAACCCTCAAAGGAAGCTGTTTGTGTGGAAATATACAATATGAGGTTACTGGGAAAGCGCAACGATTCTATCACTGTCATTGCAATCGGTGCCGTAAAATGACTGGCACTGGACATGCCAGTAACCTGTTTGTTTCTCCGCATACAGCATTGACCTGGATCAAAGGCCAGGAATTGTTGGGCCACTACAAAGTCCCCGATGCCGAGCGTTTTGCCACCTGCTTTTGCACCCAATGTGGATGTCCAATGCCCCGCGCTATCCCCGAACTCCTTGCCGTATTGATTCCTGCAGGTTCGTTAGACAGCCCAGCCCCGCTGCAAGTTCAAGCCAGGGTTTTCTGGAATTCCCGTGCTGAATGGTCTTGCTCAGACGAGCTTCCAGTTTTTGCAGAATATCCACCAACAAAGAAGAAAACTCGATAAGTCCAATGAATAGATAGAACCTTTACTCATATACTGGAAAACTCGAACAAACCAATATAGGGGGCTCGAAAAATTGTTTTTTCATCACCCCGATTCACGACTCTATGGATGGAGGAGATAGAACAAAGCAGAAAGCCAGCGTCAAGGCCGGGATCTATACTAATCAATCGGTCAGCAGCCTAGAGGGACCATCTATTTTAGCCAAACAACAAAAAAGGCCTAGTCTTTCCCAGACTAAGCCTTCTTTATCGAATAT
>CAYXOS010000099.1:0-10218 GCA_964467115.1 uncultured Sedimenticola sp. | reverse complement strand
GGACAAACCGCCCAAGCCACGACCACGAGACTGTTCCTTGAGTGCCTTCAAGGTGGTAAAGAACACCCAGAACGCCACCGTCATTCCCATCGCTGCCTGCCAAGTAAATTGCTGCATCACTACGATTGGATACAAGATACCAAATACCAGACTCGCCACCAGCGGCAGACGCACTTTGGTCCAGATATTACTCAAATTGTCTTTTTTCCAGCGACTGAGCGCGCCGATTCCAATCAGTATTGCCAACGGCAAGGTCAGAGGAATAAATACAGCATTGAAGTACGGTGGACCTACAGATATTTTCCCCGCGCCCAATGCATCCATCAACAAGGGATACAGAGTGCCCAATAGGATGCTAGTACAAGTAACAACCAGAATAACGTTGTTGAGTAATAACGCGGATTCTCTGGATACCAGATTAAAACGAACATAACTTCGGATCTTGGATGCCCGCAACGCATACAGGGTCAAGGATCCGCCAACCACTGCCACCAGGAACAAGAGAATAAACATCCCCCTGGACGGGTCGGAAGCAAAAGCATGTACCGAGGTCAGCACGCCTGAGCGTACCAGGAAGGTTCCCAACAAGCTCAAGGAAAAGGCGAAAATTGCCAGTAAAACCGTCCAGGCTTTAAAAGCACCCCGTTTTTCGGTGACCGCCAGGGAATGCATCAATGCTGTACCCACCAACCAAGGCATGAAAGACGCATTTTCTACAGGATCCCAGAACCACCAGCCGCCCCAGCCCAGTTCGTAATAGGCCCACCAGGATCCCAGAGCAATACCCAGCGTCAGGAACACCCAGGCAATCTGAGTCCAGGGACGAGACCAACGTGCCCAGGCCGCATCCAGTCTTCCACCCAACATGGCAGCCAGGGCAAAAGCGAAGGGAATAGCAAATCCTACATAGCCCATGTACAACATGGGGGGGTGAATTGCCAGACCAACATCCTGCAGCAGAGGGTTCAAATCCCGACCTTCTGCCGCTGGCGGCATAAGGCGGTCAAATGGGTTGGAAGTGAACAACATGAACATGATGAAGCCCACTGAAAGCAGCCCCAGAATTCCCAACACTCGCGCCATCATCACTGGCGGAATACTACGTCCAAATACTGTAACCGCGCCCGTCCAGACGGATAAAATCAACGCCCAAAGCAATAACGAACCTTCATGGGCACCCCATACGCCAGATATCTTGTACAAAGTGGGCAGCAAGGTATTGGAGTTGCTTGCCACGTACAAGACAGAAAAATCGCTTTGCAAAAAGCTCCAGATCAAACACCCAAAAGCAATTGCCATAAACAACAGTTGCAATCGTGCTGCAGGTTTGGCGACGGCAACCCATGAAGCAATTCCTCGCTGGGCACCGACAAGGGGAAGAATTGACTGCACCAGTGCAATAATCAGCGCCAGAATCAGCGCAAAATGTCCAATTTCAGGAATCATAACGGCTTATTTCCTGCTGCCATGTCGGCAACACCTTTTTTATGTCCTTTTTCCAGGGCATCAGCGACTTCTGGAGGCATGTAATTCTCATCATGCTTCGCCAATACTTCATCAGCGACAAAGATACCTTCGGGCGACATTCGCCCTTGTGCTATGACGCCTTGTCCTTCCTTGAACAGATCGGGAAGAATGCCTGTGTAAGCCACTTTCACAGAATGGGCATTGTCAGTTACATCGAAATGAACCGTGAGCTTTTCCCCCCGTTCCAAAGTTCCTGGCTGTACCAACCCGCCAAGGCGAAAAATATGGTCCGATGGCACTTTATTTTCTGCCACTTCAGTTGGCGAAAAGAAATAGGAGAGATTGTTCCCCAGGGCATTGAACACCAGCCAGCTGGCGGCACCCAATACGACCAATCCTACCAGTAAGAAACCAAATCGCTTATGTCTGGCTTTCATGATTGTTGCTCCGATTTTAGACGAACGAGGCGGGAGACCCGCTGAATGGCAGCTTTGCGGCGCTGCCGGACCAGAATAGGCTCGATGATCATCAATAAGGCAGTAACCCCAAATGATCCCCAAACGTACAAGGCGTAACCGCCCATGGCAAAGAATTCAGATATTCCACCTGTCATTTTCTTATCTCCGGCAGTTCCGACACCCAGCGTGCTTCTTTTTCACGTTCGAGAATGATGGCTCTGACGCGAAACATGGCAACGGCAATACTGTATGCCCAGAATGCCAAACTCATAATCAACATCGCCTGTAACATGATGGTGCTCATATTCGATCCCTGGGTGACACTTACAGATGCGCCCTGATGCAGAGTATTCCACCATTTGACCGAGTAATAGATAATAGGAATATTCACCACACCTACCAGCAACAGCACGGCACCAGCTCGGTCTGCCCGACGACGATCATCGATCGACCCTTGTAGCGCAATAAAACCAATGTAGAGGAAAAACAAAATCAGCTCAGAGGTCAGGCGTGCATCCCACACCCACCAGGCGCCCCACATGGGTTTGCCCCAAAAAGCCCCCGTCCATAGGGCAATAAAAGTCATGATTGCCCCGGTGGGGGCGAGTGACTGCGCCATCATGGAGGACAAGCGAGTATTGAATACCAGGCCGATTCCTGCCCAAAAAGCCATCACCAGATAGATAAACATGGACATCCAGGCGGCAGGCACATGAATGAAGATAATGCGGTAGCCCTCGCCCTGTTTGTAATCTGTGGGGGCGACGAAAAAGCTCATATACAGCCCAATTGCCAACAGAACTACCGCAATCAACGCTGAAATTTTTCCGATCTTGTTAGCCAGCGGGTAAAAGGTCGCCGGCGAAGAAAATTTGTAGAGATTCAATCTGCCACCCATAGAAAATCACCCGCAATAGCGGGCAGTACGTTATATGACCACAGAATACCGATAAAATTCCGACATAAACTTAAGGAAAGATTAAATTTCATGTATTCCATTTGCTTACCTTAGCAGAGCTTATTCTGCCGATATCCTTAGAGCGGCTGCGGTTGCAAGAGGTGCCGCCAGTGCAGACAACAACAAAATCGCCCCAAGCATGGACAAATGTCCAGCGCCTCCCAGCCCGGATGCTTCGGCTTCCACTGCACCCGCACCAAAAATCAGCACCGGAATATACAGCGGCAGCACCAACAGGGAAACCAAAACCCCGCCTCCCCGAATACCCAGGGTAAGTGCCGCACCAATGGCGCCAATAAGACTCAACGCAGGGGTGCCAATCAGAAGTGTCAACATCATGATGCCGATGGTTTCACCCGCCAAATCGTATTGCAATCCCAATACCGGAGAAAGCAACACCAGAGGCAGTCCTGTTACCAACCAATGCGCCAACACCTTGCCCATGACCAGAACTGACAGGGGCTGGGGGGCAAGCAACATCTGTTCCAAGGCGCCATCCTGGTAATCAACAAAAAATAATTTTTCCAATGCCAGCATGGATGCCAACAAAGCCGCCACCCAAAAAACCCCCGGTGCAATGAGGCGCAGGGTATTCAATTCCGGCCCTATTCCCAGGGGAAACAGGCTCACCACAATCACGAAGAAAAACAAGGTCGTCAACACATCCGAGCGACGACGCATTGCCAATAGCAAATCTCGCATAACGAGAGTACGAAAGGCATTAAACACAACCGTCCTCCTTCCATCCCAAGCGCAGTTTCTTTGCTGTACCAGAGGTCAGCGCCACATCCTGATGCGTTGTCAGTACCACCATGCCGCCCCCTGCTACATGCTCAGCCAACACGTTTTCCAATAACGCCACGGCGGCTACATCCAGACCGACAAACGGCTCATCGAGTATCCATAGCGGCGCCCGACTCAACAGCAATTTCGCCAGCGCCACACGCTTTTGCTGCCCTTGGGACAGAACCCGGGAGGGCAAATCTTCATGTCCACGCAAGCCCATCTGCTCAAGAACTGTCCAGGCACGGTCTTCTTCGACCTTCAGTCCCGCCATACGGCATGCAACCAGCAGATTTTCTACACCAGTAAGGTCATCCTTGAGGCCGTTTTTATGCCCCAGATACAACAATTCGGCCGCATATTCATCGCGTTGTTTGCGAATGGGCAAATCATTCCAACGGACTTCACCCTCTGTAGGAGAAATCAGACCACAGAGGGTGCGCATCAAGGTTGTTTTTCCACTGCCATTGTGTCCGTACAAATGCAGCAATTCTCCTGCTTCCACAGTGAATTCCACGCCTGAAAACAGTCGCCTGTCACCGCGTGTACATTGTAAATTGACGACTTCAAGCATGGGCGATCAACACCAACTTCCAAATGAAGTCGGGAATATTACAGGGATTCGGCAGAAATTTCTCGATGTTGCTCCCTATTTCAGTAGTGGCAACACATAGGTATTGAACGCTTCTTCATCCATCTGCCCTCGGTGGATGTACTTGATACGGCCATCTTTGGCAATCACTACGGTATGAGGAATTATTCCCGTGTCATTCCCCCATTTTGCCATCAATCTGCGGGAATCTGCCGGATCCAGTACTAGCACGGGATAATTCATCCCCAGAGTACGAGCCACATTTGCCAGTTTACGCTGTTCGTCCACCCCAATCCCAATCAGTTGCAGACCTTTATCCGCATATTTTTCCTGATAGGCCACAAACTCTGGTATTTCATACTGACAGGGACCACACCAGCTTGCCCAGAAATTCATCATGATGACTTTCCCTTTCCAATCCTCCAGAGAACGCATTTTTCCTTGCAGGTCTCTTAGGTGAAAAGGGTTCATTTCCCAGGCGTTATTGGTTTTTTCCGGCAGCGCCATACTTGCCGTTTTTGGGGACGCCACGCCGGGCTTAGCCCCAAATCCGAGAACAAAACACAAAAAAATGGGGATCTGTTTATTCACCCGCAACTCCCTTGTCGTCATTCGATGCCAGAATCTTCCATTCCACTGGGTATTTTTCGTTCAGATGTTGAAGATAGGCAACCAGTTCGTCGTTGATAATCGCCTGGCGAACCTTGTCTTTCATTTCCTCAAATTTTCTATCTTTTCCAGGCCGACGTTCCAGCACTGTAATCAAATGATAGCCTTTGGCGGTTTTTACAATATCGCTCACCTCGCCATCCGCCATATTTTTCAGTCGCAATTCAAATTCCGGCAATCCTTCCCCTTCTTTCAGCCAGCCCATATCACCATTGTGGGAACGCCCATATTCATCGATACTATAGCGTCCGGCCAGGGTAAAAAGGCTCTCTCCCTTCTCTATACGTGTCTTCAACGCTGCCGCTTGAGCATAGGACGACACCACGAGTTGCCCCACATGCCAACGTGCCGGAATTTTGGACAATGCTGGATTGGTATCAAAATAACTGCGCAAGGTCTTTTCATCCGGCACCCATTGCTGCTCCATCTTCGCTGTCATCATTGCAGGCAGACGTTCTTCAGCATACGCCTGGGTTTGAGCATCGATATCTATATCATTTTGTTCTGCAGCTTGGGCAAACAGCAACAACTCTGCACGTTGATACAGCTCTTCCTTTATCCATTCAGGGTCAGGCATTTTGGCAAAATCCTCAGGCTTTACCAGATCTCCATAACGTATTTCAACACCATCCCCCTTCATCAGTAGTGTATCTTGCGCAATGCCTTGGACAATACGCTCTTCATAGAAAACCACATTTTGTTTTTCTCTCAGCATACGCAGGCTCAGCAAGCGTAAACCACGGAATGCCTCAGACAAATAGGCAGCTTTGGATGCGGCCAGAATATCGGGCTGTCCAGCATATTTTTCCTTCATCGCCTGTAACTCGTCTTCAGGAACAGACAACTGTTGGCGCATATCTTGAATATAATGTCGATATAATTGGGCGGTACGATATTCTTCGAGCTCCTGCTGAAATGCCCTTGTTTTATCCAATCCCTGGGATTTAGCTTCCAGGTAGAGCAAACGCAAAGCAACTAGGCGTTTCAACAGATCACCACGCAATGCCGCTTGCTCCTGTTCTTCCAGGGTATTGAATTGCACAGCAAAAGGTGAAGAACGGACTGCAGTTTCCAAATCTGCAGCAGTCACCTGGCTTGCCCCGACACTCACCAATACTTCCGAGGCTTTTCCTGCTGCCACACCGGGGACGACCAGCCCCATTAAGATCAGCAACAGAAAAACACGATGGATACGATTTAAGATTTTCATAGGGTTCATATCAACTCTCTAGCGTGGTTCTTAGCACAGTAACAACGTGCCAAATACGATACTTAGGAATAAAAACAGGGAGCAATGCTCCCTGTTTTTATATCAAACCAGTCACACTGGCTTGCTATCGGTCTTACTCATCAGGAACCTTGCCACCAAGATCCGGCGCACTTGCATGCATCCAGGACACGGCAGACTCATAGTCTTCCAGAATTGCTCGACCTTTCCAGACATGCTCTTCATCATCTGCGATAAAGGGTACGCCATTCTCATTCACCTCATGACAGGCGGCACACCGGAAAGGACCATGAGAGCCATCCGGGTTGTACTGTGGAGCCTGTTTGTAGGTGGTTGTATCTGCAGTAGGCGCTACTGGATACAGACCATGAATGGACTGGTGACAGGCTTGACAAGCAAGCCCCGCATGGCCTTTTGAGTAACGCATCAAGCTATACTTTCCAGGCTGGTTGATAGGAAACGCCACACCACCTTGCCCCTCAACAAAGGGCGCAGCATGACAGTCCGCACAGTGTGGAGCACCTGCAGACAACCAATAATCCGCACCATGAGTTGCTGCCGAATAAGGCACAGCTGCGGCACCGGTTGCACCTTCAGGCAACTTCAGACTGGCAATATCCACCGCAGGATTGGCAGACAAGGGCACAACACTGAAGTCTCCGTCCACATCTTTGCTTCCCATGGGGCCATCGCCCTTCAGAGCAATTACAGCGATGTCAGGAATCGTGCGTTTTTTGGACCAGGTCAGCATAATGCCGGAGTCATCAGTATCTTCACCCTTGGCGTTGAGCTTCACTTTGGGATCCATATACTTGTTGATCAACTCGGATTTACTCACGCCAATTGCTTTGGCAATCTCATCCAATGATTTGTTGCGAATAGTATCACCGGTTTGAGCAAAGGCATTTTTCAAGTTGTCACGCTGATACAATTCACGAGACAGCTGGTTGTGGCAGTTGGTACACCACAAACCTTTTCCACCTTTGCCATTGCCAATACCGGAAACATTGGTTTGCAACCATTCACCAATAGCATTCAGGTGCTCATCGGTCTCCACGCCATCCTTATCCTTGTTAGGATTGGAATGCACGTCGCGCCCGACATAGCAACCACCGGAGGCATCTCGGTTGTCCGCATCTGCATAGGCATTCTTTCCATCGATAGTGATGGGATAGCCTTCCATACCACCGTCGAAACGATGGGCAGGGTGACAGCCCTGACAAGAACCGGAGCGCCCTTGCGAATCAGGCAAAGGTACTTTGCGCTGATGCACCCTATGAATAGCCTGAGTCAAAGGAGGAATGGTTTTCTCTTCGCCCTTCTTGTTCTTGTAGGTACCTGCCCCCAACACACCGATGACATTGTCGCCATGGCATTTCTGACACAACACGGGGTCACGTCCCAGGCGGTTCATGGTAGAACGACTATTTGGGTCATAGTTCTTCATGAAATCCGTGCCATTGTGGTCATCATGCATTTCCAGAATGGATACGGAAGTCGCTTTCAGATCAGCAATCCAGTCTGATGCACCCAGCCCCTTCCAGAAGGAACGCTCCTGTTTGTACAGGCTGTACTTCTTACCATTGGCCGTTTCATTGGCATGGCAATTGGAACAGTTGGGAATATCAATGGGATTGGTTCCAACGAAGGTAATCGGCTCACCGCTATGGCTGTCGATAACCGGCTTGCCGGTTTCTGCATCCATCAGGCTTACCCAGTTTTCCTGGAACGGCTGGATATCACTTTCCACTAAGGTCAGCAGATCTTTTGCTGCGGTACGATCAGTAAAAGGCGTCAATGGCAAACCCAGAGCATCCCAGATACCTGGGTTGGTCAGCACAATGGGCACATTATCGAGTACTGGTGATTTGGTGTACACAATCGTGCCCTTTTCTCCGGTGTAGTGCAGATGCCCACCACTCATTGGGCTGGGTGCAGCAGCACCGGCTGGACCATTGTCCCGGGGTACGGGAACCTGCATACCGACAAACAACTTCTCTTTGTCAGCACTGGTTCCCTTGGGATTAGTGCCTTTCAGATCCTTGTAGACATACAAGTGAGTAAAATAGGCATTGGCAACACTTTCATCTTTCTCATATGTTCCATTGCCATTTACATCATAGGGCACATCCCAATACTTGAGTTTATTACCTTCCGAATAGGTGTTATCAACGAATCCATAAGCCAACTTGAAACGTTTCTTACCATCAACGACAACGGTAGGATCTTCTTCATCAGCTTCCAGCAACTCCGGGTATTTCTTCTTTCCGGTTGCTGTTTTGATAATTTGCGACTGTACGGAGTTATATGGTGGCAATACACAACAATAGGTAAAATCAAAGCCAGTACAGTGCATACCCAGCTCATAATTTATCGTAATGTTGTAATCATTCTTGGGTTTGCTTGCATCAGCAGCCACCTCTGGTCCACCATAAGCTTTGGATCCTACAGACGCTGGAGCATGCATTTTTTCAGTTTTTGCGGGTTTTGCTGTTTCCTGTTGCGCGACTTCTTCTTGAGTCGTACAGGCACTTACCGCCATTGCAGCCAGAACGGCTGCAGACAAGGCTTTTTTCATGGGAATTTCCCCCTATACACCGCAAACCCAACCAAGTAATTGTTAGGTCAGGCTTGCGGCAATCTTCGAATTTTAGCGATACCCTCCGTTGGCATCGCCCCCCTACAAATTCGTCCCTCCTTTGGTACTGCATATAGGTAATTCATGAGACGTGTAAGGATAATACCACCATCCACATCTAAAATTCAAGATAAAACCCTTATAAAACAATTAGTTAGAATATTAGAATATAATTATTTCGACAACATGGTCATGTTTTTTATATATGTGGTGACCTGGATCAAGGACAACCCCTGGTTTTTTCAGATAGCTTTAAGATGGTTGAGTTTGAGCAAAGAATACAGCTATTTATCGAACCACGAACTTGGCTCCGGATTGCTACGGAAGTTCTGATTGATTCTGGTGCGAGCAGATTTGTGAATGTGTTCATTTCAAGGCGCAAACCGCACGCAATAGCCAGCTACAAGGTGAATTGCGCTTGCGCAAGAGAGGGTGCCCTGGGGTATTACGAAGGTTTGCAACGCAGAAATGATCGATTTTGCGCCGCAAAAGGTCGTGTCATGAATCAATCAGAACATCCCTAATACCCATTGATAACGAGTACAACACGGACACCTTGAGCATTATGAGTAGAAAAATATCTGACCACCTACACACTACGTCACCAGGACGTATATTGAAGCTTGTATCAGGGATGTCTCTGGCAGGCCTTTCCCTGTTTGCAACCGCCCAGGGGCAGCTCATCGAATTTGATCAGGCAATAAAACTCACGCCCAATCTCGAAAATGGAAAAAAGCTCTACAAGGCAACCTGCATTACCTGCCATGGCCCTGAAGGCTGGGGGGTTGCAGGAAGCGGCTATCCTCAGATCGCAGGACAGCTGAAAAACGTCATCATCAAGCAGTTAGCAGATTTTCGCGCTGGTAATCGCGATAACCCCATTATGCGTGCCTTTTCATCACGCCGATCCCTGGGTGGTCCACAAGAAATAGCTGATGTGGCAGCCTTTGTTTCAAACATGCCCATGACACCCAACAATGAACAAGGATTCCCGCTACATATCAGTGAAGGAAAGAGCATTTACGACAAACTATGCTCAGAATGTCACGGGAAGCAGGGTGAAGGCGACCCAGAAGATCATATTCCACGTATTCAAGGACAACACTACAGCTACTTGTCACGTCAGTTCAACTGGATTCGCAATGGTCGCCGTCGCAATGGGGATAAAAAGATGATCAAACAAATCAAAAACTTTACTCCGCCAGAGCAAGTTGCTGTATTGTCTTATGTTGCCAGCTTGAAACCGAAAAACGTTGCCCCCAATGGATGGCGGAATCAGGATTTCCAAACTTTTGACCGCAGTTGGCGCCCGGCAAAAATACGCTGATTCAAAAAAAGCCCCATATCAATGGGGCTTTTCAGAATTGATGCAGATCTATTTGGCGTCCAGAATATCCAGACACTTGTGATTCCTGAATCCCCTGG
>CAYXOS010000098.1:0-10270 GCA_964467115.1 uncultured Sedimenticola sp. | reverse complement strand
GGTGTTTTTCAACACCCTGCTAATATTTATTTGCTTTTATCGGGTCAAATATCAAAGCACCGCTTTGCTTATCTGCATTCCAGGAAAGAATCAGTTGCCTGCCAACCAGGCTAAAGCTGCTGACATTTCCCAGTTTTTGCAAATAGTCGCTTTCTGTTTTCATGACATCATTGTCAGCACACATTTTTCTGGTGCTACCCACCGGGCCGATCTTGACCGTACCCGCCGGAGCATCGTCCACATCTTTCATATCTGAAAAATAGTTGTTACAACCCGCCTTGCCCTTGATACGACCCTGATCGTAAATCAGGTCGATTTTTGTACCTTTGGCAACAGCTTCGCCATTGATTTTACTCAACGACCACTGCACACCTGCGAGGTCATCAACTGAAAGTTTTCCTTTGAGGCTCACTGGCATCTCCCGTATGCCGTCATCTGCGGTATATTCCCAGGTTCGGGTGGCCTTTTGTGACGGGCAGCAAAGGGGATCCGCATCGGCATGTTCAATCAAGTCTATACTGATTTTGTTGGCGGTAATGTCTCCGCCCGTAATATGCACTCTATCACCCACAAAAATAGACTGGCTGGATACTTTGCCATCATTCACATCCAGGATCAGTAGATAGTTGAAGATGCCGCTACCTGCTGATGAATCCCACAGCGCCAGGACGATTTCCTGTTCACCATCATCATCCAGATCCCCATGCAATTCAAAACCGTCAATCAAACCACGAGTTGCAGTACCTGAAGCATCGTGGGTTTCAGGTGCAACATCATCTGTAGCCTGCTTCGACGCTTCGTTTTCTCCACTGACTCCGATCACCACATAAGTTGTGATCGCAAGCAACAACGCAACAGGTCGAATATATTTCATATCAATCATGTTCAGGGCATCTGCAAATTTTCAAGCAATAACTTTACGGACTCAATGGAAGAATCAAGATTTTTCTGGATCTCTGCCATGGTAATAGGACCATTGCCTACACCAGCTGCCCAGTTAACAACCAGGGACAGGTGCGCAAAACACAGATCCAATTCTCTCGCCAATGCCGCTTCCGGCATGCCGGTCATTCCCACCAGATCACAACCGTCTCGATGCATACGCTGAATTTCAGCAGCGGATTCCAGACGAGGCCCTTGTGTTGCACCATAAGTTCCTTCTGTCTTGATTCGCACACTGCCTTCCCTTCCCGCCTCAATCAATTTACTGCGCAGGCTTTCACAATAGGGTTCAGAAAAATCGACGTGTTTAATCGGCGACACATCACAGCAATCAACAAAGGTTTGCTCTCTGCCCCAAGTATAGTCGATGATTTGATCAGGAATGCAGATCACTCCAGGCTCTACGGTAATCCCGCCAACAGAAGCCACGCTGACGATACTCTTCACGCCCACCGACTCCAATGCCCAGATATTGGCGCGATAGTTGACCTTGTGTGGCGGAATGGTATGCCCGCCGCCATGCCGCGGCAAAAATACCACGGGATAGTCGCAGAACTGCCCAAAAGCCAGAGGTGCGGATGGTTCACCATAAGGCGTCACCACAACTTTCTGGCGCTCGACTTTCAGGTCTTCCAACCACGCCAGCCCGGAACCACCCACGATTGCTATACGTTCAGTCATTTCTATTTCCTCAGTCAGCAGGCAGCAAAAATGCCCGGAGCATTACGCCAATAGCCTTTGTAGTCCATACCATATCCAAACAGGTATTTGTCAGGAGCAGTCATTCCAACCACATCAGCCTGTATGTCATTGCCCCGATCATGAAGTTTTTGGATCAATACAGCAGAAATGACTTCTGTGGCTCCTTCCGCCTTGCAGAAATCAACAATGGCCTCCAGGGTATAGCCTTCGTCGAGGATATCATCCACCACTACCACAGTCGCGCCGGAAAGATCACATTCAGGCTTTTTCTTCCATTGTAGATCTGTACCAAAGGTACGCTCCCGATAGCGTGTGGCATGCAGATAATCCACACGCAGAGGAAAATCCAATCGTGGCAACAACAAGCCCAGGGGAATCAGTCCACCATTCATCACCGCCATCAGTATAGGATCGCTATGAACGCAACGAGCGGTAATTTCCTGCGCCATTTGATCCAGGGCTTGCTCCACTTGCTGCTGTGAATACAGCAATTCGGCATTGCTTCTGACCCCTTGAATTTCTTCCACTGTCACGCTCATTGTCAAAGCCCCAGTTCACCTGTTGAATCATTTTGAAGCAAGGTCAGATATTCCATCGCCTTCAACCATCGCGCATCTTCACGGACATCTGTCGCGCTCATTCTGCCTTGTCCATGCATGTGCGCCAAACGCACCTGGCTGACAGGGTCACAATAATCCTGTAACGATTCGAGCACTTCTGTTGCACCTTCAGGGTTGTTGCATACCAGCACCATGTCACAACCGGCTTGCAGAGCAAGTGCCGCTCTTTCAGCATAGCTGCCCCCAACGTTGGCGGCCACCATGCTCAGATCATCACTGAATACCACGCCACTGAACCCCATGCGTTGCCGCAACACGTCTTGAATCCAATAAGATGAATATCCCGCTGGTTTGTCATCAACGGCAGAATAGACAACATGGGCAGGCATTAGCCCTTCCAGATGATTATCCACCATGTGGCGAAAGGGTTGCAGGTCGTGATCCCAGATGTCGGAAAAATTTCGAGTATCTACAGGAAGGTCAAGATGCGAATCTGCTTCCACACAGCCGTGGCCGGGGAAATGTTTTCCCACTGAGGGCATGCCGGCATCTCTGGCACCCGCCGCCCAACTGAATGCCAATTTTCCGATAACGAAAGGATCAGGGGAGAAGGCTCTGTCACCAATGACCTGACTGATGGCGGTTTGCATATCCAGCACCGGTGCAAAACTGAAATCGATGCCCACAGCACGCAGTTCTGCCGCCATCAACCAGCCGATATGGTATGCCGCATCATTCGCCTTTTGCGGATGGGAGGTATATAAGTCACCAAATCGTGCCGCCTCGGGGAGTTGCGAAAACCCTTCCCGGAAACGCTGCACCCGCCCTCCTTCCTGATCCACAGCAACCAGCAAGGCAGGAGAACGCAACTGATGTATGTCATCGATCAGTTCCTTCACTTGCTGGGGAGATTCATAATTGCGGCTGAACAGAATAACACCGCCGGTAACGGGGTGCAGAAGGCGCTCTCGTTCTTGGTCGCTGAGAACGAGTCCTTCCAGGTCGAGCATCAATGGGCCATGGGTCATAAGTTTTGCTAACCGTTAGTCTTGAATGAAAACTGGGGTGTTGTTGTTTACCGCATCAAACAATTCAACAATATCTGCGTTTGCCATACGAATACATCCGTGGGACACCGCTTTCCCCAACAATGCCTCTTGCGCCGTTCCATGGATATAGATGAAGCGTTTGAGCGTATCACAGCTACCGAATCTGTTCACATGTGGCTGGGTGCCGGTCAGCCATAAAATTCGCGTCAAGATCCAATCCCTGTCTGGATATAAACCTGCAAGTTCATGGCTATATAGCTCACCGGTGGGTCTGCGTCCCACAAAAACGGTATTCATGGGGCAGCCAGCACCAATTTTGAGGCGAATGCGATGTTCGCCCCTGGGCGTACATTCACTGCCCTGGGCTGTTCCCACACCATTCTTGGCACTGGAAATGTTGTAGCTGGCGAGCTGCCGACCTGATTCCAGCAGCACCAGCTTCTGGGAAGGCAGGTCTATATGAACAGCTCTGCTCATAGATCCTGTTTCCAGAAGCGGTAAGGCAGTTTGCTGAGATTACTGTTGTAATAACGCGCATCAGTGGAAATTTCTTCTCCCAACCATGGGGGATGCTCGAAAACTTCATCCACATGGGATAATTCTATCTCTGCCACGATCAGGCCTGCATTGTCGCCGTCGAATTCATCGATCTCCCAGCAGTGATTTGCCACATGAAGGATATGGCGGGTTTTTTTAACCAGGGGACGATGAGCCACCTGAGTCAGTAACTCTTGAGCATCATCCATGGGAATAGCATATTCGTATTCCAGACGATAGATTCCGTCGCGGGTGCTCTTGATATTGATGTCCGCATGATCGTCACAAATGCGAACTCGCACCGAAGATTGTGCATCATGGCTCAGATAGCCTTGCTGCATTTGATAGGACTTTTCTACCTGGGCTTTCCAGTCATCAGACAACAATAGAAACTTTCTTTCTATTTCCACGCCCATGTTATTTCTTCTCGAACAATGCCATGGATTCCACATGGGCTGTATGAGGGAACATATCCATCACCCCGGCGGACACCAATCGATACCCAAGATTGTTCACAAGTTCTGCGGCATCTCTGGCAAGGGTTCCGGGATAACAGGAAACATAGACAATACGATCAGCCCCCATTTTTGGCAGATGGGGCAAAATTTCGAATGCACCACTTCGAGGAGGATCCAGCAGAATTTTATTGAAGGATTGCTGCAACCAGGGCTCGTCCTCCAGGCTTTGGTACAGATTGGCAACATGAAAATCCACATTCTCCAATCCGTTCCGGCGGGCATTGTCCTGCGCACGTGCCACCAGTTCATCAGCACCTTCCACCCCGGTTACTTGCCCTGCTCTGGTGGCAATAGGCAGGGTAAAGTTGCCTATACCACAAAACAGATCCAGCACTTGATCTTCTTTGTTCAAGTCCAGTAGATCCAGCGCCTGTCGGATCATCTGACGATTGATATCTGTGTTGACCTGGGTGAAATCTGTTGGCTGGAAATACAACTCAAGGGAAAAATCAGGCAAGGCGTAATGCAAATCAGCCTCGGCATCCAAGGGGGCTACGGTATCAGGCCCACCTGTCTGCAAGTAGATGATGAAATCTTGCTGTGTGGCAAAAGCACGCAGCTTGTCCCGGTCTTCATCGGTCAAGCTTTCCAGCACACGAAATATAAGCACGCAGCGCTCATCGTCCATTGCCACTTCGATCTGGGGAACCTTGTCTGAAACAGACAAATCTTCTATCAGTGAAGCCAAATCCATCAGTCCATGTCCTACTTTTGGATGCAAGACTTCACAACGATCCATATCGGCAATAAAGCTGGCGTTGCGCTCTCGAAACCCGACCAGCACTTTGCCTTTCTTGATCACATGTTTTACACCCAGGCGGGCCTTGCGCCGGTATCCC
Source organism: uncultured Sedimenticola sp. (assembly GCA_964467115.1). GTDB lineage: Bacteria > Pseudomonadota > Gammaproteobacteria > Chromatiales > Chromatiaceae > Thiolapillus. The sequence goes on along the minus strand of CAYXOS010000098.1, from coordinate 5,123 downwards.
CAGGAACTGCTGCTGGTGAGAGGAGGCAGAATAGATTCAGGTTGAACTTTGCCAATATGGGTAAAAGCATCCAACAAGGTCTGTTGCTTGTATTGAATTTGGGCTGAAGCCTGCAGATGCTGCAAACTGCATCCACCACAATACCCAAACCAGGCACACTTGGGGTCGACGCGCTGCTTGCTGGCAGTCAGTACCTCGACAACCTCCCCTTCATCATGACTCTTGCGCTTACCCGTATAGCGAAACATCACCCGCTCACCCGGCAAGGCGCCATGTACGAACGTCGCTTTTCCATCCACACGGGTAACGCCACGTCCATCATGACTCAAGGAAGAAATTTCGGCTTCGACTGGATCCTGGGGAAGTTTTTGCTTTCTACGCCGACGCGCCATATCAGTTTGCCTCTGGATCAAAGATACCGGTGGAAAGATAGCGATCACCACGATCGCATATTATGGCGACCAGCAGCGCATTACTCACTTCCTGAGACAATCTAAGCATGGCCGCCACCGCGCCACCAGAAGAAATGCCACAAAACACACCTTCTTCTGCAGCCAGGCGTCTTGTAGTTACTTCCGCCTCCTGTTGGGAGACATCCATTTCCCTGTCCACCAAAGAAGGATCAAAAATGGCAGGTAGATATTCTTTCGGCCAGCGTCGAATACCGGGGATTTGCGCCCCCTCTTCCGGCTGCACACCAATGATCTGCACCGCCTCACTTTGTTCCTTGAGAAATCTGGCGACACCCATGATGGTTCCGGTGGTTCCCATGGCACTGACGAAATGGGTAATACTACCCTCGGTACCTTTCCATAACTCGGGACCTGTTCCACGATAGTGCGCCAGAGGATTGTCCGGGTTATCAAATTGATTAAGCAGTTTTCCTTTGCCCTGGGTTTCCATTTCAATGCCAAGATCCCGTGCGCCTTCCATTCCCTGAGCTTCAGTGACCAGAATCAATTCGGCACCGTAGGCTGCCATGGCGGCCTTGCGTTCCATACTCATATTGTCTGGCATGATCAGCTTTATCTTATAGCCCTTGATTGCAGCCGCCATAGCCAGGGCGATTCCCGTATTGCCGCTGGTGGCTTCAAGCAGGGTATCTCCTGGCTTGATCTCACCCCGCAGTTCAGCCTGCTCGATCATATGCAACGCGGGACGATCCTTGACCGAACCGGCCGGGTTATTGCCCTCCAATTTGAGCAATAGAGTATTGGTCGTTTTCCCGGGCAAGCGTTGTAGCTCAACCAAAGGTGTATTACCAACAGTGGAAGAAAGCGTTTGATATTTCATCATTTGTTCTACATAAATAGTTCTTTGCTCATTTTACCTCACCATACCCGATAGAAAACGCATTTTTCTGCCTCTATTCAAGAAACACTGGCAAATTGATATAGTATCGAGGCAGCATTGAACTGATCAAGCTGCTGAATCCATCCGGTATTCTCGGTATGGTCACATCCAATGGAATGGCAATGCGTAATATTCGACAACAAATCCTGCTCATCACACTGCTACCCGCAGTGTTGCTGATCGCTGCCCTGTCAATATACTTATTGGCGACGCGACTGGAAGATCTTGAACAACAATTTCATACACGGGGAAATGTGCTGGTAGAACAACTGGCAACTGCTTCCATCAATGGTGTGCTATCCAATAAACATGATTCCCTCCTCCTTCTTGCTGAGGAAACCCGTCATCTGAACAGCGATATATTGGGCATACGAGTATATGATTCCCATGGTTTTCTGCTTGTACAGTCCGGGAATGAATCTACCACTGCTACTGATATCCAGAATGCTTTCGAAGCCCCCATAGCAACAACTTATAATTTACAGAACATCTATCAATATTACCCGGATCAACCCGTACCTCAGCCGGAGAATGGTTACTTGAACCTGGGAAAGGTGGTCATATGGCTTGATCCTGCTCCTCTGATAGAAAAGAAAAGGAACATCGTTACCACCACCTTGACACTCACTTTATTCGGTCTTTTCCTGACCGCAATGCTGGCACTGTTTCTCAGCCAACGGCTTGCCAAACCTTTGGAGCAATTGACCAAAGCAGCCCACAATTTACGCAGGGAAGATCTTTCCGCCCGGGTACCGATCAACGCCACCGGAGAGATCGGGGAACTTCAGGCCGCATTCAATGAAATGGCCGACGAGATCAATATTGCCAATGACAATCTTCATGCTCAAATCGAACAGGCAACCCGTGAATTGCAACAAAACATGAAAGTATTGGAAATACAGAATGTGGAGTTGGATCTTGCAAGGAAGAAAGCGGTTGAAGCAAGCCGGATCAAGTCTGAGTTTCTGGCAAACATGAGTCATGAAATTCGCACACCAATGAATGGCATTCTGGGCTTTGCCACCTTGTTGCGAAGCACCAAGCTAGATCATATTCAGGCAGAATATCTCGAAACCATTGAAATCTCCTCCAATAATCTGTTGATGATCATCAACGATATTCTAGATTTGTCCAAACTGGAAGCCGACAAGCTGGTGCTCGAAACACATCGGTTTTCCCTACGCCAATGCATACATAACGTCATTTCTCTACTGGCACCAATGGCACACCAAAAAAAGCTGGAGCTGATACCCATTATTTACAGCGATGTTCCAGACCAGTTGCTGGGAGACTCAACCCGAGTCGAGCAAATAATAACCAACCTGGTGAATAACGCCATCAAGTTTACCGAGCATGGAGAAGTCAGTTTGCGGGTAATGCTGGAGAATGAAACAGACGAGAAGGTCACATTGAATATCAGCATTGCAGATACTGGCATTGGTATTTCAGCAGAAGACCAAGACAGGATTTTTGGCGCATTTTCCCAGGGCAGCGGTATCAGTAGCAAAACCACTGGCGGCACCGGTTTGGGTTTGAATATTTGCAGACGCCTTATTCATGCCATGCAGGGTTCAATTACTGTACAAAGCGCCCTCGGTAAAGGCAGCAATTTTGAATTTTTCATCACACTGAAAAAAGACCAGCAACATCTGCCATTGGTTAATGAAACCAGTTTGTTCAGTGGGCATAGCCTGTGGATGGTCGAATCAAATCCCGGCTATCGCATGGCATTGCGAAACACCTTGTTTGATCTGGGAATACAAATCCAGGAATTTTCTGATTTCGAAGGTATCAGCACGGCATTGACTGATCATTCACTGCCTGATTTGCTGCTTTTGTGTGTTAATGCCACGGAATTCTCAACGGAAACCAGCTTCCTGAAAATCGAAGAAATCATCGAGCATTCCAGTATGCCTGTACTGGTTCTCCTGAGCAGCTCTGAGCAGGAAGACTTGAACTGCTTGATGGATATTGGCGCAAACCAGTGTTTGAGCAAACCCGTCAAGCCCAATGTTTTGGCTCAGGTGGTAGGCGATCTGTTGCTGGCTAACGAATCCATAGAGATGGCGGCGACGCCGACAGAAAAGGCATCATTCTCATCTCCCTGGCTGAAGGATATTTCCATACTGATTGCTGACGACAACGACATCAATCGAAAGCTACTGGAAAACTTGTTGAATAACTACGCTGCCAATGTAATCAGCGTAGAAAATGGAAGACAAGCGGTAGAAATCGTTGAGACAACAAAGATCGACATCGCTCTTATCGATATTCATATGCCAGTACAAAACGGGTTTGAAGCAGTCAAGATAATCCGCCAACTCCCTCAAGGACAAGCACTGCCTTTGATTGCCATGACCGCAGATGCGATGGAAAAAAACCGAACTGAAATACAACTCAGTGGCTTCAACGAATATCTGATCAAACCCATGGAAGAAAAAGAGCTGCTTGCCATTATTGCTGAACTGCTCCACATCCCTCCGCCACAAGGGGTGAAATTCCAGCGTGCAGAAAAGAAAAGATCATCACAAAAGCATAGTACCACCGTTTATGATCTCTCCCAGGCACTGCGTATCACCGGTGGCTGCGAAGATATAGCTGATGCAATGCTGAAACAACTGACCGAAGCACTTCCGAAAAGCGTGGGAGACATAGAAAATCTGGTAGCAAAAGAAGACTGGAAGGCGCTATGGCAAAGCGTTCATCAGCTTCAGGGAACCGCCTCTGTGTGCGCTGTTCCTGCCTTTTCTTCCTCGCTGAATCGTTTGCAAATTGCCGTTCAAAACGAAAACACGACTTCCACCACCGATGAACTGGCTGAGGTCAAATCAGAAATGCAGCGTTTGATCCACTACTATCAATCTCGTGAAGTTGCGAACGCCGACGCAGAAACTTGACCCCAGGCAACGGAAAAATCGTGTTCAAAAGTAAGCGGCATTGCACCCGGAACCAATATTTCAGCGATTGGAAATCAGACTTTTCATTTCTCTTACTGCTTGATCCAAGCCTGAAAACACGGCTCTGGATATAATCGCATGACCAATGTTCAATTCCCGCACACCGGCAATATCACTTATGTCAGTAACATTGTGATAATCCAGGCCATGCCCAGCATTGACTTGCAAACCCAATGATTCACCCAGTTTCACCGCTTCAGAAATTTTTGATAATTCCCTGACCCGCAGCGCTGGCTGTTGGGCATCTGCAAAATGTCCCGTGTGGATTTCCACCACAGGAACGGAAATTGCTGCCGCGGCTTCCAACTGACGTGGATCTGCGTCGATGAACAAAGATACTCGCACACCCGCTTCAGCCAACTGGGCGCAGTATTGTTCCAGGTGCGACAAATTACCCACCACGTCCAAACCACCTTCTGTGGTCAGTTCTTCACGTTTCTCTGGCACCAGACAGCAATCTTCAGGAGAGATACGCTTGGCAATGCCCAACATTTCCTCGGTTGCCGCCATCTCCAGATTCATACGTGTCTGCAATATATCCTTCAGATACTCAACATCTCTATCCTGTATGTGTCGCCGGTCTTCTCTAAGATGTAAGGTAATGGCATCAGCTCCCGCTTGCTCGGAAACCAGCGCCGCCTGAATAGGATCTGGATAGCGCGTTCCCCTCGCCTGACGCAAGGTAGCAACATGATCAATATTGACGCCAAGCAATTTTCCCTGTGGCATAGTCTTCAATCTCCAGTAGTAAGGGAAGTACTGATCCATTCATGAATTTGCATCTCATATCTGAAATCTCGGATTACTTGGCCT
>CAYXOS010000097.1:2181-10350 GCA_964467115.1 uncultured Sedimenticola sp. | reverse complement strand
GAAAGCGGGTGTTGATACAGTCTTTTTTCAGCTCGTCCAAGGCAAGTTGACCGTTCTTGCTGCTGGCAGGATAGGAGAACATTCCCAGCCATTGTTTGGTCTCCTGGGTGGTGACTTCTCCCAACCATATCGGCTGTCCGGTTTCTTCGATAAGGAAATGGCTGGGCCACAGGTAAATGACCAGGCGTTGTCCCTGGGCATATTTTGTCAGAACCCGATAAGACATTTTTCCACCGTGACTGTGAGGCAGAAGGGGTAATTGTGAAAGATCCTGGGTGTTGGCGAGAAGTTTCAGCCAGCTCAAGCCTTGTGCCGTTTCTGCAATGCTCCAGCCTTGTTGTTCCAATGCCTGAATGACCTCGGCTGTGGACGCTGTAATTTGTAGATTCAGCGGGTGCTGATGGCGGCGGAGAATTTCATCCCGGTATTGGGGCAGTTTTTCCCAACCGTTGCTACGCCATTGCTGCAGACTCATACTGCCGTGAATGCTCAGCATGGGAGGAGGCTGGATGGGGGCGCGTATGCTCAGAGATGACGCCAGGGTCAGAAACAATATCGATACCCCCATGATCCATGCCAATCGCTTGCTGACCTCCTGTTGGTGACCATGAGTACGATAGGCGATGCCCAGAGCTGTGCTCCAGATCAATCCACCAATAAAGGCATGTAGTACGGAAATCAGGGTGGAGCCCAGATAGAGCTGAGCAAACATCACCATAACGATCAGCAAAGTGGCGGTGGAATAGATGATCCAGCGTCTGCTCTGGGGGATGGGCGAGGTGATCAGTACGGCGCCCAAGGTGAAGAAAACCGATGCCCTGAGAACATAGATGTCTGGAATGGCGGTCAACAATGAGGGGTACTGACGTGCAATCACTTCCATGATGATACTCAACAGCCATACGCTGCCCGCTCCCACCAGCCAATGCCGGGCTGAGCGCGGCATATTGGATACCCACAATGCCATGGAGACCAGGATCAGCATCGCCAGGGTACTGCTACTGCCTGCCAGCGCAGACATGCCCAGCATGATCAGATCACCGCTGGGGGTTTTCAGCTCGTTCAGCCCCAGGTGCAAGGCACTGTCAGCAATCAGTAAAGGTGTTTGTGGAAGCAGGGCGATAAAGACAAGAATACTGCTGCTTACAACCAGCAGTCCCGCCAGCATCGCCAGCCCTGCGGACTCCGGGTGTTTGGGGTCGCCCAGTGCCCGGGCAATGTTTCTCAGCCAGGGGTGGCGTTCACCGAAACCAAGCATTCCGTGCAACAGTTTCTTGCTATTGGGTTGAATAAGCAGGAACAGGCGATGGGACAACCAGCCGAGAAACCATAAACTGCCTACCAGAACGACCAGCAACACGACCAGGCGCACAGCCACTTCCGATGCCATCTCCATGGATGCCCCAAATGCCATACCGGGCAGCAAGTAGGCAGGTGCCCAAAGCAGTGCGGAAAGGATGTTGGCGAACAGAAATTTGCTGCCATTCATGTTCATCATGCCAGCCACCAGGGGAATGACGGCGCGCACCGGACCGAAAAAACGGCCAATGACGACACTTTTTCCACCATAGCGCTGGAAGAAGGCAATACCCTTGTCCAGCATGGCGGGGTATTTGCTGAACGGCCATACGGCGGTCAACTGCCGTTGGTATTTCTTTCCCAGCCAGAAACTCAATCCGTCACCGGCAACTGCGCCCAGTACCGACCAAATCAGCATGGTCTGGAAATCCAAAGCGCCTGCACCGATCAATGCGCCAATGGCAAACATGATGGCGACACCTGGAACCAGCATCCCCACCATTGCCAGGGATTCGGCAAAGGCCATGCTGAATACAATGATTCCCGCCCAGTAGGGATTGGCGCTTACCCAGAGCAGCAGTTGTTGAAAGAGTTCAGTCATGGTGAACAGGATTTACTTGATGGCGGCAAATGCTGTGCGCGCAGCATTGAGGGTGGCATCCAGATCTTCTTCAGTATGGGCCGCCGAAACAAACCCTGCTTCGAAGGCAGAAGGGGCAAGATACACTCCCTGATCCAGCATGGCGTGGAAGAACTGCTTGAACTGTGTCTGATCACATGCCATGGAAGCGGCGAAATCAGTTACCTTGTCTGCATTGGTGAAAAACAGCCCAAACATGCCGCCAAGGTGATTTTCTGTGGTACTAACACCGGCGTCAGTTGCAGCAGAAACCAGCCCGCTGATAAGCTTCTCGGTTTTTTGTCCCAGTTGCTCAAAAAAATCGGGTTCGGAGATCAATTCCAGGGTTTTCAACCCGGCAGCCATGGCAACAGGATTGCCGGAGAGGGTGCCGGCTTGGTAAACCGGTCCCAGGGGGGCAATTTTCTCCATGATTTCCCGTTTGCCGCCAAAAGCACCTACTGGCATGCCGCCACCGATGACTTTGCCCAGAGTGGTCAGATCCGGTGTGACATTGTAGATACCCTGGGCACCCCCCAGACCGACGCGGAAGCCAGTCATTACCTCATCGAATATCAATACCGTACCGTATTCATCACAAACGTCACGCAGACCTTGTAAAAAACCAGGTTGGGGCGGGATGCAGTTCATATTGCCTGCCACAGGTTCAACAATAATGCAGGCGATCTGCTCGCCAACTTCGGCAAAAGCAGTCTTTACTTGTTCGATATTGTTGTAATCCAGGGTAATGGTTTGTTCTGCCAGGCAAGCAGGGACGCCGGGGGATGAGGGCTCCCCCAGGGTGAGCATTCCGGAGCCTGCCTTGACCAGTAGTGAATCGGAATGTCCGTGATAGCAGCCTTCGAATTTAACGATTTTGTCTCTGCCGGTGTAACCCCGTGCCAAGCGGATGGCAGACATGGTGGCTTCAGTGCCTGAGGACACCATGCGTACCATCTCGATGGAAGGCAGCAGCGCACAGACCTTGTCAGCCAGAAGAATTTCCACTTCCGTGGGGGCGCCGAAGGACAGACCACGAGGAATAGTATCCGCAACAGCGGCAATGACTTGCGGATGGGCGTGCCCCAGAATCATGGGGCCCCATGATCCCACGTAGTCGATATATCGTTTTCCTTCCGAGTCGAAAATATACGCACCGGCAGCTTTATCAATAAACACCGGATCGCCACCCACACCCTTGAAGGCGCGTACGGGAGAATTTACTCCACCCGGGATGTGTTGTTGTGCTTTCTGGAATAAATCGTGAGATGTGCTCATGGGTTTCCTCGATGTTTTTTGAATAGCTGAGTAATCTGGGTGGCGGTGAGTTGAATATCCTGTTGGGCAAACAGCCCTTGGATCATGGCGACCATGTCAGCACCCGCCTGAATAACTGGTGCTGCATTTTCCGGGGTTATTCCGCCAATGGCAACTATTGGTAGGGATAATTCTCGCTTTGCTTGTTGTAGCAATGCTGCACTGGCGCTTGTGGCTGCTGGTTTGGTGCTCGACGGATACATGGCACCGAAGGCAACATAGTCCGCTCCCTGATTGGCTGCTGCGTTGGCCAGGGATAGATTGTTGTAGCAGGAAACGCCGATTATTTTGTCCTTGCCAAGGCATTTTCTGGCGATTTTGAATGCCGTGTCGTCTTTCCCCAGGTGTACGCCATCTGCGTGGCTGTGCAAGCACAGTTCAATATCGTCGTTGACGATAAAAAGGGCGGCATGTCGTTTGCACAATTGTGACAAATCTGAGGCTTCCTGCCGACGTATGTCATGGCTGCTGGATTTGTCCCGGTACTGTACGATCCGGCAACCGCCAGCAAGTGCCTTGCCTACATTGTTCATGAGCATGGTGCCGTGTTGACCGTCCACGGTGATGGCATACAAACCGGCAAGTTTTTTCAACAAGGGAGCCTTCCAGGAATATGCTGTCCTTGTCCGGGGCGAAATCCTTGTTTCAGCGCTTTCCAGGTATAAGCTTGAGCCTTGTCGACGGCATGAGTGAGTGACAATCCCTTTGCCAGATTGGCAGCCAGGCTGGCGGCCAGAGTGCAGCCAGAACCGTGATAACTGTCAGGTAGTTTTTCCCATTGCCAATGCTGCACACCCTGTTGGTTGTACAGGCTGTTGACAACCTTGCCATGGGTGGATTCATCCGCACCTGTGATCAAGACGGCCTCTGTTCCTGTTTGCAACAGCTTTTTCGCACATTCGTGTATAGATGTTTCATTGCTCAAGATTCGAGCCTCATGGCGATTGGGGGTGGTGATAGCGCTTACGGGAAGCAAGGGGTTTATGAAATCTCTGGCGCCCAGAGCCTGACCATTTCCAGATGCCAGGACAGTATCCAGCACCAATGGGATATGGGGAAGCATTTGCTGAATCTCCAGAATTATGTCTGAAGTTTCCCTGGAACCGATCAAGCCCACTTTTATGGCGCTGATTTCGTAGTCTTGTAGGATGCACTGTGCTTGATCGAGCAGGATTTTTGCCTGAACTGAATGCAGCGCCATGACCTGCTTGCTGTCCTGAACTGTGAGGCAGGTAATCAAGGCAGCGGCATGGCAGCCCTGAGCGGCAACGGCTTCGATATCGGCTTGTATGCCTGCACCCCCGCTGGGATCATGCCCAGAGATACACAGCACCACAGGTTTATTCGAGAAATGAGACATGTTAGTAAGTATACCTAATATATACCCAATATATACCCAAAGCGGGAGCCGGTGAAATGTGAAAAATGGTCTACAATTACATTATCCATCCAATATATTTTTCACGTTGAATAAATGTTGGGTGTTGAAAAATAACAACTACCAGGGCTATCTCTCATAGCACCTCTTTATTGTTCTGTCTGTCGTTTGTTGGAACCAGCAGGTATTATCATGAGCGGAGAATTTGACAATTTACGTCGCATTGCCCAGGAGTATTGTGACCTTATAGAAATTGTTGGCGAAGATCAGCAAGGCTGGTTGGCGAAAGTAGCAAATATTCTACCTAAATTGCATGCCGCTATTGTAACGGTTCTGGAGCTGGATAAGAAAGGTGGTTCGCCAGTAGAGGCCGATTTGGAACTGCGTTTTTCTCTGTTCAGCAAATTACATCGTTTGCTGGGTGAAAAAGACGCCTACTGGATGGAATATGACCTCGGCCACGAGGAATGCAAGAGCGGTAGTCTGGCAGATGATCTGACCGATATCTATTGTGAACTCAAACAGGGATTGAAACTGCTGGACTCAGAGAATGCAGATCATGAATCTGTGCTTCTGGGCTGGCGCGAAGGATACAAAATCCACTGGGGTAAGCATCTGTTGGATGCCGAGCGCCATCTATATGAATTGTCATCCAGAGGAAGTCTATGAAAAAAATCCTGTTTTCCCTGTTGTTACTGGCCTGTAGTCAATGGTCGTTTGCTGCGGGTTCTGACAAAGAAATCACCTTGCTGTTGCCGCCGGATTCATTGGGGAAATGGTATAAGCCCGCCAATGAAAGAGATGTATGGCTGCACACCATGTTTCGTTTGCGCAGGGAAATGCAGGCAGTGACTGAATATGCAGCGTTGGAAAAAAAGGACTTACTGGACAAGTGGCTGAACAAGTTACAGAAAGATTATCTGTCCATCGGTGAAATGGTGCCAGAGTGGGCAGATGAACTGGAAACAGCGTTGCTGAAGAAAATGTTTGTGGCTGCAGGCGAAGGCGATTTGCAAAAACTTCAGTCATTGCAGCGCAAACTGGGGAAGAGCTGCCAGTCCTGCCACGTGGATTACAAATTAACTGCTGCCATGCGTTATCGCGCCCCGGATTTTTCGTCTGTGATGGTTGAATCTGAAGAAACCATGGAAGAAGAAAAATATCGCAAAGTCATGTCGCGACTAAGTTTGTTGGTCAATCGAATAATAATTGCCAGTGATGATGGGCAATCCAAAAAAGCTGTAGCAACCCTGGAAGAACTGCAACTGCGCTTGACTGATCTCGGTACCAGCTGTGAAGCCTGCCATAAAGGTGAAGATGCGAAACAATCTATTCTGGGAAAAAAGGCTCAGGGTTCTTTGGGTAAACTGAAAGAAGCACTGGCAAAAGGGGATAAGAAAACCGCTGGCCGTCACATGGGTGACTTTGCCGTTGGTGTCTGCGCAGAATGTCATGCCATCCATCGTATGCAGAGCAATATGCGCAGCCTGTTGAGCGTGGATGAGTAACTGCTGAGATATCCCAAGAGCCGCAACTTGGGGCTATTTCTGAACTTTCAGCCACGCGTGGAATGCGTCAGTTTGTGAACTGAATAGTCCTCGTTGCTCCGTTTCTGCTTGTTTCCATGCGGATAAAACTTGATCGCGTAATGTCTGGGGCAGACTGTCTGGTTTCAGCGGCTTGGCAAAACCCCTTTCCACCATCTGGACATTCAGTGAAATGTTGTTTTCAGAAAATACTTCGGCAGCGATGCGACCGTAGCGATCACGTTGTTGTATGTTGCCCTTGAGTTGTAGCTGGTCTCCTGGGTTAATGGACTTTTTCAGTTCATTGGTTGCTTCTTGCCCCAGGCGTTTGAGGGTGTTGACATCGATTCCACTGCGTGCGGCATCGACTTTCAGTTTGGGGTTTTGGGTGTCTTCTGGTGCGTCTATGCCCAGCAATTGTATACGTTCTGATTGCCCTTTCAAGTTGACCACCAATGTATCGCCATCTTCCACTTTTTCGAGTTCAACCTGAAGGCTTTCTGCGTGCAATAAATTGCTGAAGAGTAAAGGTAAGGCAAGGATTATTTTTTTCATCAGTGGCTGGTTCCTGCGGAGCGGGTGAGTTTATTGTGTACATTGTACTTTCCCGAGGGTTTTTTCATCGGGATGCGTTTGACTTCTTTCAAAGTGCTGGCGTCATAAATAACCAGGGCACCATCCATATCCCAGATACTGACCAGGGCATATTTTCCATCTTTGGTGAATTCCACATGGGCGGATGTTTTTCCCGGCGCGGGTCTCAGGGTTTTCACAATCTCCAGGCTTTGTTTGTCGATGACGTGCATCAGATCCTTGTTGGGGCCAAAGAAAACATCGGTCCAGGCGTAAGGTGTTTTTTCGTGACTACGCATGAAAAACCCAGGGCCTTTGGTAGGAATGCGTTTGATGACTTTCCAGGTATCCGTATCGACGATGGTCACCTCGGGTTTGCGTATGTTGGGTGTGGCAAGCACGGTGCTGCCATTTCGTTTCCAGGTGATTGCAGAACTCAGATGCGGCAATCCCGGTAGATCCACGGCTGCAACAGCGCGTCCAATATCCAGATCCACAACCTGTGCACCCCCACCACGGGTACTGCCGATAATTTTTTCATAGTCTTGAGTAAGGAAAAAATCATCCAGTATGCCTTTGAGTTTGAGCTTGCGTATGGGGAAGCGTTCCACCTTGGTTTCTTCACCGGAGTCGGGTCGGTAGTCATGTACCCATTTGCCAAAGCCCACGGGGGGTGTGTCTTCGTAATTGATTTCCCATACTTCGGGGATGTCTTTCATGGCGGCGATGAAGCTGCTGCGTGGATCGGCAGTATAGACGGCGCTGACGCGGGAACTGTTGCCCGCACTGTCCTTGGTCTCGATAACTTTTATCGGATCGAGATTTCTGGCATCAAGTAATACCAGGCTATGGGGCAGGTAGTTGGCAACCATGACATAGCGGCCATCATGGGATACAGCGAGGTTGCGGGCGTTGATTCCTGCGCGAATTTCGGCAACCCATACCAGATTGTACACATCGAACTTGCTGACCCAGCCGTCTCGGGAGAGAAAATAGATATAGCGACCGCCTTTTGCCCATTTGGGGCCGCCGTGTACGGCAAAGCGGGTAGGCACACGAGTGATGGGTTCAAAGCTGTCACCATCCAGCAAAGTGGCGTGGTGGTCGCCCAGTTCAACCACCATGAACAGGTTGTCCATATCCGCCTGGTATTTTGGTTTGTTGGGCAGGCTGCCAAAAGGGTGTTGAACGATCTGACTTTTTATGATCGCCGCCATGTCCCAGTTGGGCATTTTGCTCAAGGGGGTGTAGATGTAGTCCACCAATGCCTGAATCTGTTCAGGTTGCAGCTGTTTGGAGAAACCTTGCATCTGGGTAGCGGCTCGTCCCTTGCTGATGACGTCTATTGCTTGTTTCTTCTTCAGGCGTTTCAAATTCTGGGGTAACAAGGCAGGACCTTGTCCGCCCAAGCGGTCGAGTCCATGGCAAGCGGCGCAGTGCTGTTGGTACAAGGCAGG
>CAYXOS010000097.1:0-2081 GCA_964467115.1 uncultured Sedimenticola sp. | reverse complement strand
TCGTTCACCGACTGATTTCCTCATCGCTGAGGTAACAGGCGGGATCTTCGGCCCAGGGGTCATCGGTAAGTTGCAGCGCTCTTACCCGGGTATTGCCATTGCAGATATCCAGATAGGCACAACTGCCACAGCGACCGGTAACAGGGCGTGGGTGCTGTTTCAATCCCGCCATGATGGGGTCGGATGTGTCTTGCCAAATCTCGGAGAAGGGACGTTCTTTGACATTGCCCAGGTCATAATGCCACCACATGGTATCCGGGTGCACACGCCCCTGGTTGTCGATATTGGAAATATTGACGCCAGAACTGTTGCCTCCCCATTGGCGTAGCTTGGCTTGAATATGTTTTGCTTGTTCTGGATGGTATTTTTCCACCCAGTGCAGCAGATAAACGCCATCCGCATCGTTGTTACCGGTAACAAATTCAGTATTGCGCCCGGCTTTGGCGTCTTGCATGGCGCGTTCGAACAGCAAATCCATTGCCCAGCGGGTGGTTTGCAGGTGGGTGTCGTCCTTGCGATTCTTGTTGCCCCGTCCGGCGTAGTTAAGATGAGAGAAATAGAATTTATCGATATTTTCATCATCCATGAGCGTGAGCAGTTGCGGCAATTGTTCTGCGTTGTCCTGGGTCATGGTAAAACGCAAGCCGACTTTGATGCCTTTGTCATGACAAAGGCGCAGTGCCTTGATGGAGGCATCGAAAGCGCCTTCTTTACGGCGAAATTTATCATGGGTTTCAGCAATACCGTCGATGGAAATACCCAGATAGTCAAAGCCCATCTCTGCGATCTTGTCGATGTTGCTGTTGTCGATGAGAGTGCCATTAGTGGATAGCGCAGTATAAAAGCCCATGTCTTTGGAGCGTTGTGCAATGTCGTATATATCCGGGCGCAACAGGGGTTCTCCGCCGGACAGAATCAATACCGGGACGCCAAACTGTTTGAGGTCATCCATTACCGTAAACACTTGCTCGGTACTCAACTCGTTGGGAAAGTCGGTGTCTGCGGAAATGGAATAGCAGTGCTTGCAGGTCAGATTGCAGCGCCGGATAAGATTCCAGATCACCACCGGCCCGGGAGGATTGCGCTTTTCTCCCAGGGGTTTGGGATCAAGAATTTCGTGCATGAACTGGGATATGCGAAACATCAATTGGCTCCTGGCAGGCGTAATCCTGTTTTTTTGAGTATGCGGGTGCTGAACAGCACTTCATGGGCTCTGTCATCAGCACCCAACAGTTCGGCGATTTTCTCAACCTTGAGCATCACTTCTTCCCGGTTTTTACCATGCACCATGGCAAATAAATTGTAGTTCCACAACGGCGCATGGCGTGGGCGATGGTAGGCATGGCTGACGAAGTCCAGGGCGCCGATCATTTCACCACAGGCTTGAACCCGGTCATCAGGAATATCCCAGACACTCATGCCATTGCCACGAAAACCCAGTACATAGTGATTGGGAACAGCACCGATACGACGGATGACGCCATTGTCCTGCATGTTTTGCATGCGCTGCATAACGTCTTTTGGGGTGGTGCCTGTTTCCGCAGCAATGGCGGCGTAGGGTTCTGCTACCAGGGGCAGTCCCGCCTGGGTGGCGCGAATGATGGCAAAATCCAGTTCATCGAGTTGGGTGTGAGCAGGGTTCATGGATTCAACTCGAAATGCAGACCCACGAAAAATTCCTGTTTCTTGGGCATGTTGTATACGGGGAAGCCGGTGCAGACTTCGATTTCCTGCAATACCGTATCGATTCTTTGGGGCGTATCCGTAGCCAGAACAAACCACATGTTGAGCTGGTGTTCGCGAGCATAATTATGCGCAACTTCAGGGAAGCTGTTGACCTGCTCGGCAACCCGTTCGAAATCTTCCTCTGGTAAAGACATGGCGCACAGGCTCAGACCACCGCCCATGCGTTCTGCATGATACATGGGGCCAAAGCGTGACAGGCGTTTGTCATCGAGCATGGTGTGTAGCCGCTGGATCAGGGCTTGTTCATCGATACCCAGTTGTTTGGCAACTTCTGCATAGGGGCGTTCGCAAATGGGAAAGCCATGTTGCAGTGTATTGATGATGGCGCGGTCGGT
>CAYXOS010000096.1:0-10452 GCA_964467115.1 uncultured Sedimenticola sp. | reverse complement strand
AAAAAAACTGAACTACTCAGCGTAATTATATGCGGAGATGGTAAGTCATTGAATAGCCGGGCTTCGGCAGCATGGAAGCTGCCGCAGAGCGTACATGGATGTATTCACAGCGTCCTGGATATTCAATGACTTACCATCTCCCCAGATCAAGATGCTGAGTAGATACGTTGGTATTATAATTTAGGAAAATATGATGAAAAGAGTAGGGTTCGTAGGTTGGCGGGGTATGGTGGGATCGGTTCTCATGCAGCGCATGCGCGAAGAAAATGATTTCGATGCCATAGAAGAGCCAGTGTTTTTTACCACCTCCCAGGCAGGGCAGCAAGGTCCGGATATCGGTAAGGATATCCCCCTGCTCAAAGATGCTGCCGATATTGACGAGTTGAAAAAGATGGATGCCATCGTCACCTGTCAGGGAGGCGACTACACCAAGCAGGTGTTTGCAGATTTACGCGCCAGCGGTTGGGATGGTTATTGGATTGATGCTGCTTCCAGTTTGCGCATGGCGGATCATAGCGTAATCGTTCTTGATCCCGTCAATATGGACGTGATCAAGGATGCCATTGCCAACGGCAAGAAAGATTTCATCGGTGGCAATTGCACCGTGAGTCTGATGCTCATGGGCTTGGGTGGATTATTCCAGAATGACCTCATTGAATGGATGTCCGCCATGACCTATCAGGCGGCTTCGGGAGCTGGCGCACGCAACATGCGGGAATTGTTGTCGCAAATGGGGGTGCTGCAGCACTCGGTGAGTGATCTTCTGGCAAATCCTGCTTCTGCAATTCTTGATATTGATCGTCAGGTTACCCATACCATGCGATCAGATGCTTTTCCAACGGACAACTTTGGGGTGCCATTGGCGGGCAGCCTGATTCCCTGGATCGATGTCAAACTGGAGAACGGGCAAAGCAAGGAAGAATGGAAAGGCCAGGTCGAAACCAACAAAATTCTTGGTCGCTCCGATCATCCTATTCCGATTGATGGGCTTTGTGTGCGCATCGGTGCCATGCGCAGCCACAGTCAGGCATTGACCATCAAACTCAAGAAAGATGTTCCTCTGGATGAGATCGAGTCCATGTTGGCGGATGCCAATCCCTGGTCCAAAGTGATTCCCAATGAGCGCGACATTAGCTGCCAGGAACTGACTCCCGCAAAAGTGACCGGAACCCTGAATGTGCCCGTAGGCAGGCTGCGTAAGATGAACATGGGAAATGAATATTTGTCTGCATTTACGGTTGGAGATCAGCTTTTGTGGGGAGCGGCAGAGCCTTTGCGGCGTATGCTGATGATACTTCTTCAGGGATGAATCGTGATTTGCCGCAAATTGTATGAGTAAAAATTACCTTCTATGCCAGTTTGGGTTGGTAAAAGTTTCGGTGTACGCTATAGTTAGCTATGAATTGTTAGAATAATTCTTAGGATTTGGTTTTTACTGAATTCCAAGGGGCAACAGGCAGTCTGTGAGAATTGGCAGTGGCTGTTGTTACTATTGCACGGTAGCAACACGAATTATTGGTTTTTGCATAAAGAATGATAGTTGCTTGCCTCATTACTAGACATAGATGTTGAGAGAAAAGGTCAGTAGGTTTTTGATTTCAATAAATAATATGGCGGCAATCTCTAAGGGAGGGAATATGGTCCGCAAGTTGGCATTAGCAGTTTCAATCGCGGTGGGTAGTTTGCCCATGTCTGTTTACGCGTTGGGTATGGGGGGCATGAAAACCCATTCTGCTCTGAATGAAAGATTCAAGGCGGATATCGAACTGGTATCTGTAGAGAAAGGGACACTGGATACACTCAAGGTTACTTTGGCGCCATCCGAAGTATTTGCTCGGGTTGGATTGGAGCGGAGTTTTTTCCTGACACGCCTGAAGTTCCAGCCAATGCGCTTGAACAATGGCAAGGCGATTATCCGCGTCAGTAGCAAAGAACCTATTCGAGAGCCCTTCCTGGATTTCTTTGTCAAACTGGATTGGCCCAATGGTCAGGTGGTTAGGGAATACACCGCTTTGTTGGATCCACCTACCGTTACCAAAAGAAGTGCGCCAAAAGTCTCGGCGGCATCCAGCCAGTCGTCTGGTACACAGACCAAAGCCGCCAGTGCGCCTAGTAGTGCAAAAGGGACTGCCCAGGTTACAGATGGTCAATATGGTCCCATTCAAGCAAATGAAACTCTGTGGGACATTGCCGACAGTCTGGCAAGCGATGGCGTTTCCATTCATCAAATGATGATGGCGTTGTACAAAGCCAATCCAGATGCATTTCTACATAACAACATCAATCTGCTGAAGAAAGGAAGAATGTTACAAGTGCCTTCAGTAGACGAAGCTGCCGGGCTAAGTCAGCGTGAGGCAGTGGCTGAGTTCCAGCAACAGGAACAAGGCTGGATGAGCAATACGGATACGGCAAATGAAGCCGCTACCGATACTGCGGAGGCGGCAGATACATCTTCGGCTGCGGATGCAACTGAAGAGGCACAGCTTAAAATTGCCGGCACACCTGCTGAAGCAGCAGATACTGATGTAGACCACGCCGTATCCGATCTTAAAGTAGAGCAGGGTGGCGCTGATCTCAAACAGAGAATGCTGCTGCTGGAGGAAGAAGCGGAAACTGCCCGTCAGGAATCGGTGCATTTGCGTAGCCAACTTGATGACGTGCAGCAACAACTGGAAGATTCAAAACGTTTGCTGGAATTGCAAAACGAAGAGTTGGCGCGTCTGCGTCAGGGTCTGGGTCAGACAGATACGGCTGCAACAGAAGAGTCAGGTAGTGATGTGAATGAGGTTGCTGCTGAAGTATCAAGCGGTGATGAAACAGAAATTCCTGCTGAAGAAGTTGCTGCGACCGATGAAAGCACTACCATTGGTGAAACCACCACGGTCGATGAAACCGGTATCGCTGAAGAAAGCAGCCCTGTTGACGAAACTTCACTCATCGAAGAGGTCGATACAACTGAAACCCCTGCATCTGAAGCGGTGGAAGAAACAGGGACGGAAGTTACCGATTATTTAGCGAATACGGCTGAAGAACAGGGTACTGCTGTAGAAGAGCAGGTTACCGAAGAGCCAGCAACAGAAGAAATTGAGACCGTAGAAGAAACAGTGAGTTCTGTTGAAGAGCCGCCTGCAGCAGAAGAGCATGAAACTGCTGATAAAGAAGCCTCTTTCATTGATAAGACCCTGGCAGCTGTTCAGAACAACTGGCAGTTGGCAGCGGGTGCTGGTGGTGGTGTACTACTGCTTTCCTTGTTGGCAGTTGCGGCGGGTAGAAGACGGAAAAAATCCGATACACGAGCGACTCCCTACATGGATGACGATTCTGTTGATCAGGAAAGCATTCTGTTGGAAGATGAATCCAGTTTGGCGGACACGGTTGCCGATAGCATGGCTGCTGGCTCTGTAGGTGATACTTCATTCCTGAGCGAATATTCTACGGAAGAGTTCAAAGGTCTGCAGGAAGATACTGCGGAAGTGGATCCTGTATCTGAGGCTGATGTATACATTGCCTACGGTCGTTATCAGCAAGCAGAAGAGATTCTGAACGAAGCCATGGCTGCGGGAAATGATTCAGCTTCTGTAAAATACAAGATGCTGGAAGTGTATTACGCCACACAGAAGAAAGAAGCATTTGCGACCCTGGCAAATGAGATGGTGCAAAGTGGTCAGTATCAGGAAGACCCGAGTACCTGGGAACACATACAGACCATGGGCAGAGATCTGGATAAGAGCAATCCACTGTTTGCCTCTGACGCAGCTGCAGTTGCTGGCGCAGCGAGTGAAGCAGCTGCTTCAGTCACGCCTGCAAGTGAGGAAGTTGGGGAAGACAGCGAGCTCTCTCTGGATCTGAGTACCCTGGCGGAAGAAGTTGATTCAGTATTGAATGTAGATAGTGAGCCTCTCGATGGGTTTAGTGAGCTTGATCTGGACTTCTCCAGTTTGCAAGCCGAGGAGACCGATGCTGATGATAGCTCAGGCAAACAAGATGACAGCCTCAATATGGAAGACTTGGGCACCAGTGGTAACGATGATGGCCTGGGGGAAACTGAGCTGCATACGGAGTTACTGGACATCACCGAACTGGGAGATGTGAATGTCGGCAGTACCAACCTTGATGATGCTCTGGCAGATTTGTCAGGTGATCTTGAAGGGGTGATGGCGGATTCACAGATTTTGGATGAACCTCTTGATCTGGAAGATGATCGTTTCTCGACTTTGGATGAAGACATCAGCCCCGATAGTCAGATATCAGGACTGGAAGATGATCTCGATGTATCTGCCGGTGAAGATTCTGTGATCGGTGATGAAGTGGAAACCAAGCTGGAGCTTGCCAAGGCATTTATGGAAATTGGTGATGCTGATGGTGCACGTTCCATTCTTCAGGAAGTTGAAGATGATGGTACGCCCGATCAAAAAGAAATTGCATCTCAGTTGTTGGGTCAGATAGAGGACTGACCAATTTGTTGAACTAACCAGGAAATTTGTCGGATTTGATCATTTGTCGCCAAATAGCGGCAACTCCGACAGGCTTCTGAAACTTCTCTTTAAGGGCGCTTCGGCGCCCTTTATCCGTTGGAGTGCGCGTGAGAATTGCTTTAGGAGTTGAATATGATGGCAGCCATTTTCATGGCTGGCAAATGCAAAAGAGTGGTGTGCGTACAGTACAAGAAGTTGTAGAGAAGGCGCTGTCTGCTGTTGCCGCGCATGAGGTTCAAGTATTTGCCGCCGGCCGCACCGATACCGGTGTGCATGCCCATCAGCAAGTGATTCATTTCGATACCCAGGCACAGCGTCCATCTCATGGCTGGGTGATGGGGGGGAATATCAAATTGCCTTCCGATGTCAGTATTCTGTGGGCGAAGAATGTTCCTGAAGATTTCCATGCCCGCTTTTCGGCGGTGGCTCGAACCTACCGGTATATGATTTTGAATCGTATGAGTCGGCCGGCAATTCTGGCAAAAAGAGCGACCTGGGTGCACCGTCACCTGGATGCGGAACTGATGCATAAAGCTGGGCAGGTTTTGGTAGGTACCCATGACTTCACCAGCTATCGTACCGTTCACTGCCAGGCAAAAAGCCCCATACGAACCCTGCATTACCTCACAGTTTATCGTCGGGGAGATTATATCGTGATGGAGGTCCATGCAGATGGATTCTTGCATCATATGGTCAGAAATATTGCAGGAGTGTTGATTGCAGTGGGAACCAAGGAGCGTGCTCATACCTGGGTGGCTGAGGTTCTTGAGCATCGAGATCGTCGGCTGGGTGGAATGACAGCCGCTGCGGATGGATTGTATTTCCACAATGCCCACTATCCTGCCAAGTATGATCTACCCTTGGTTGGTGGACAGGAATTGGGAGAGGGGCATACTATTTCCAGTCTTATTGACTCGGCGATAGAATAGTTCGCTCTAACAGAATATTGAAAAAGTCCTTCCATGGACTTTTTCAACCAAGGCACATCCATGTGCTACACACAGGCTGCCGAAAAACGATGTTTTTCAACAGGCTGCTAAGTGAACTTACTCGGTCATTGTAGTAATGTTATAATTCCGCGCCATGAGAACCCGAGTCAAGATATGTGGCATCACTCGTCACCAGGATGCCATGGCTGCCATAGATGCCGGGGCTGATGCTTTGGGGTTTGTGTTTTATCCGCCTAGCCCGCGGCATATAGAAATTTCTCAGGCAAGGGAAATTATTGCCAAGCTTCCCCCTTTTGTGACTACAGTAGCGTTATTTGTCAATGCGGATCGGGAAAGCATTGCTGAAGTAATACAGGCAACGAAAATTGACCTGATTCAATTTCATGGCAATGAATGCCCTGATTATTGCGCTGCGCACGGGCGTCCCTGGATAAAAGCAATTCGGATGAAGGATGATGTGGATTTGCTGAGTGCCAGCAAAGACTATCAGCAGGCATCTGCCTTGCTTCTGGATGCGTACAAACCCGGGGTTCCGGGTGGCACGGGTGATGCTTTTGATTGGCAGCGTATTCCTGGGTCGATGGCGAATAAGATCATTCTTGCCGGTGGGCTCAGTGCTGATAATGTTGCGACTGCGATTCAAAGCGTCCAACCCTATGCAGTGGATGTCAGTGGTGGTGTGGAAGCTTCCAAAGGAATTAAAGATCCTGAAAAAATACAGCAATTCATGCGAGGTGTAGAGCTTGGACAACAATGAATCATTAATGAATATGCCTGATGATAACGGCCATTTTGGTGTTTATGGTGGCATATTTGTTGCAGAAACCCTGATGGAAGCCTTGCAGGAACTTACTGAAGCCTATGAAAAATATTTGCTCGACCCGGTATTTCTTGCCGAACTGGATGCAGACCTGCAGCACTATGTTGGAAGACCCTCTCCTGTCTATCATGCTGAACGCCTGAGCCGGGAAAATGGCGGAGCGCAGATTTATCTGAAGCGGGAAGATCTGAACCATACCGGTGCGCATAAAGTGAACAACACCATTGGTCAGGCATTGCTGGCGAAACGCATGGGTAAAACCCGTATCATTGCAGAAACCGGGGCGGGGCAGCATGGCGTGGCAACGGCAACCGTGGCTGCGCGTCTGGGATTGGAATGCGTGGTGTACATGGGAGAGGTCGATGTGGCGCGCCAGGAAGCCAATGTGTATCGCATGCGTTTGCTGGGTGCAGAAGTGCGCTCGGTTTCCTCGGGTTCAAAAACTCTGAAAGATGCCTTGAATGAAGCCATGCGTGACTGGGTTGCCACGGTGGATAACACCTTTTACATTATTGGCACTGTAGCGGGCCCTCATCCTTATCCAGCCATGGTACGTGATTTTCAGACCATTATCGGCCGAGAAGCGCGTCAGCAAATTCAGGA
Source organism: uncultured Sedimenticola sp. (assembly GCA_964467115.1). GTDB lineage: Bacteria > Pseudomonadota > Gammaproteobacteria > Chromatiales > Chromatiaceae > Thiolapillus. The sequence goes on along the minus strand of CAYXOS010000096.1, from coordinate 3,604 downwards.
AATGAGTGGAAAGCTTCCTGATGCCATTGTTGCCTGTGTGGGTGGTGGATCCAACGCCATCGGCTTGTTTCATCCATTTCTGGAAGACAAGTCGGTTGCTATCTATGGTGTGGAAGCGGCGGGTCATGGTCTTGATAGCGGGCAACATGCTGCGCCTCTGTGTGCCGGAAAGCCCGGTGTGCTACATGGCAATCGCACCTATCTGATGGAAGATCCGAATGGACAGATTATTGAAACCCATTCCATTTCTGCCGGGCTAGATTATCCTGGGGTGGGACCGGAACATGCCTGGCTCAAGGATATTGGTCGTGCCAACTATGTTGCTATTGATGATGAAGAGGCACTGGCGGCATTCCATTTGCTGACCAGAACAGAAGGCATTATTCCTGCTTTGGAGTCCAGTCATGCGGTTGCTTATGGCTTGAAACTGGCCGCCACCATGTCACCAGAGCAAACGGTACTGGTGAATCTGTCGGGCAGAGGAGACAAGGATATGCATACAGTTGCCGCTATTGAGGGGATAGAGATATGAGTCGTATCAGTAGCTGCTTTTCCGAACTGAAAGCCAGAAATCGCACGGCGCTATTACCTTTTATTACTGCAGGTGATCCTCATCCTGAGGTTACCGTGGGACTGATGCACGATCTGGTGGAGGCTGGAGCAGACATCATCGAGTTGGGGGTGCCATTTTCTGACCCCATGGCAGATGGGCCGGTGATACAGCGCGCCAGTGAACGGGCGTTGGCACACAATGTATCTCTGCACGATGTGTTTGCCATGGTCAAGCAGTTCCGCGAGGAAAATGACAGTACGCCAGTTATTCTCATGGGCTACCTCAATCCTGTTGAAGTCATGGGATATGACGTTTTTGCAGAGGGTGCCGCAGATGCGGGGGTAGATGGGGTGCTGACCGTCGATATTCCTCCTGAAGAAAGTCATGATCTGATTCAGTCTTTGCGCGCCCAATCTCTGGATGCCATCTACCTGGCAGCACCCACCAGTCACCGGCATCGCCTGGAGTTGATTGCAGAGGCCGCGAGTGGATTCATTTATTATGTCTCTTTGAAAGGAGTGACAGGTTCTGCCAATCTGGTGCTGGATGAAGTGGCTGCCAAGTTGCAGGAGATTAGGCAAGTTACCGACATGCCTGTTGGTGTCGGATTTGGCATAAAGGATGCGCAGATGGCCGCATCCATGGCAAAAATAGCCGATGCTGTGGTTGTGGGTAGTGCCCTGGTATCCAGAATAGAGGCAAATGCCAACGAACCTGATAAGATAGGCGCAGAACTTAAGCAACTGCTTCAGGAAATGCGGGCGGCGATGGATGCCTGATTTCCTGTCTGGAAGCAACGAGGATTACGATGAGCTGGTTTGACAAACTTCTTCCAAGTGTTATCCGTACCGAGGGCAGCGCCAAAAAAGCCGTGCCTGAAGGTTTGTGGAACAAATGTCCCGGTTGTGGAGCCATTCTGTATCGGGCAGAAATGGAAAGGAATATGGATGTCTGCCCCAAGTGCGGACATCACAACCGTATCGGAGCGCGTCGTCGCTTGGATTTGTTTCTGGATAAAGAGGGTCGGGAAGAAATTGCCCCGGATCTGCAAGCAGAAGATCCGTTGAAATTCAAGGACAGCAAGAAATACAAGGATCGCTTGCTGGCTGCTCAGAAGGCTACCGAAGAAAAGGATGCTCTGATCGTTATGCGCGGCAAGCTCAAAGGTATGGATCTGGTTGCTGCTGCGTTCGAGTTTCGTTTCATGGGAGGTTCCATGGGCTCGGTGGTGGGTGAGCGTTTTGTGCGTGGTGCCAATCATGCGTTGGAAAAAGGCATCCCCTATGTGTGTTTTTCTGCCAGTGGCGGTGCCCGAATGCAGGAATCCCTGTTTTCCCTGTTTCAAATGGCAAAAACATCCGCAGTGTTAAAACGCATGGCAGACAAGGGTGTTCCCTTTATTTCTGTTATGACAGATCCCACCATGGGTGGTGTTTCTGCCAGTCTTGCCATGTTGGGTGATGTCAACGTGGCAGAACCGGGTGCGTTGATTGGTTTTGCCGGCCCTCGAGTTATTGAGCAGACCGTACGTGAAAAACTGCCTGAAGGTTTTCAGCGCAGTGAATTTCTGCTTGAGCATGGGGCGGTGGACATGATCGTACCCCGAGAGCAAATGCGTGATCGCTTGCACAACGTATTGGGTATCCTGAATCACGCACCTGCCCTTGAGATTTGAAAAACTACAAGACTGGTTAGACTGGCAGGAAGGACTGAATCCCAAGAGTATTGACCTGGGATTGGATCGTGTGCAGCAGGTGTGGCAATCTCTGCCGCATTCAGACTTGTCTTCAAGTACCATCATCAGCATCGCCGGAACCAATGGAAAAGGATCCAGCGTCGCGTTTTTTGAATCCATCTACAAGCAGGCAGGTTACAGCACCGGCAGTTATACCTCGCCTCATCTGCTTCGATACAACGAACGTATTCGCCTGGACGCAAACCCCGTATCAGATGCGCAGATCATGGACGCATTTCAACTGATCGATCATAGCAGAGGCGATATTCCCCTGACCTATTTCGAATTTGGCACCCTGGCGGCTCTGGTGGTGTTTTCACAGACCAAGCCGGATGTAGTGTTGCTGGAAGTTGGTCTGGGTGGCAGGTTGGATGCGGTCAATATCATTGATGCAGACCTGGCATTGATTACCAGTATCGATCTCGATCATCAGGCATGGCTGGGGAACAGTAGAGAAGTCATTGGCAGGGAAAAAGCCGGTATATTCCGTGCAGGACAACCGGCAGTCTTCAGTGCCCTCGATATACCACAGAGCATTCGAAACTATGCGCAGAAGCTCGGTACCCGTTTGCTCGTCAACGGCGAGGATTTTACCCTCGAACACGGGGCTGACAATGCCTACTGGCAATGGTTTGGCATCAATCAATCTTTTTCCCGGTTACCTTTGCCGGCATTGCGTGGAAGACATCAGTTGCAGAATGCGGCGGGTGTCATCATGGCAACCCAGCTTTTACTGCATGCGGTTCCGGTAACTGAATCAGCGTTGCAAAAGGGATTGCAGAATGTGCGGCTAGGGGGCAGACAACAACGAATTGAGTATAAGGGGGTGGAATGGGTTCTGGATGTGGCCCACAATCCCCATGCGGTGGCAGCTTTGCGCCAACAATTGCAGCAAACCCCCGTGTCTGGACGGACGGTTGCGGTGCTGGGAATGTTGCAGGACAAGGATGTTGCCGGGGTACTGGATTTGCTGGACAGCATGGTGCAGCAATGGCATTTTGCCAGCATCGATGATGTCAGAGGTATGTCGGGTGCTGAATTGAAAGCAGTCGCCGATGTTCAGTTGGCATCAAATCATCTGCAAGCCCATGATTCCGTTGCAGAAGCCCTGGACAGGGTTCAGCAGATTGTGGTTCCAGGTGACAGAGTCGTGGTGTTCGGTTCCTTTTTCACTGTTGCTGAGGCGTTTCAATTGCCTTTTCTTCAACGTGGTTAATCACGATCCAGGGTGCCGCTATCTAAGCCCCTAAGTTATTGATAAGGCTGGGGTGGTGTCTGCTCGGAAAAACGCTGTAAATACATCCATGTACGCTCCG
>CAYXOS010000095.1:0-10460 GCA_964467115.1 uncultured Sedimenticola sp. | reverse complement strand
GTTAGTGGTGTGAACGATATTATCACCGAAGTAGAAGTGGGAAGACAGGAGAATAATCGGGATAAACCGTGATGTACCTAGAGTGTAAATAATGTTCGTTACAAAAAAAAGGCACCCGAAGGTGCCATTCCCAATAGGAGGGAGGGGATAAAATGGTATGTTTAGCTGGCGATGCCGGGGTTTCCTTTCACGCCAATCAGTTTGGGCGTGTTGAGCTTCTTGATTTTGACCGTGCCTTGTTCTTTCAGATAGTCGGCTACCACATCCCAGATGGGGCGACCAGGAGATTTGGACCCCACGGTTGCCCAGCCTGAAACCATGTATTTCTTGCTGGCTTCAATCTTGGTTCCGTTGTCCAGGGTCATGTTGGTGACGCGCTTGCCCATGGTTTGAGCAGGTTCACAAACATAGTCCATGCCGCCAACGCGCACCATGTCACCACCTTGTTGGTAGTAGGGGTCAGTATTGAAGAGGTTGTCACAGACATCTTCGAGGATGGCTTTGATTTCCTCCCCGGTCATTTCCCGACGATAAGTTTCTGGATAAGTGATACAGGTCTGATCCATGACGTGATCCATGGTGATGTCCTGACCAGGTAGAACCGTTGTACCCCAGCGGAAACCGGGAGACAGGGAAATCTGGGAGTCGTTGACCTTGTTCAATGCATCACAGATCACCTGGTCGAAGGTGCCATTGAAGTTGCCACGGCGGTACAGGGTTTCTCCGGCAACCGCGAGTTTTTGTTCCAGCTTTTCTTTGTAGGGTGCGCGAACCTTGCTGATATAGGATTCCATCTCTTTGTCCGCATCCAGCATATTGGAGAACACAGGTACCAAGCGGTAACGATAGTCCTTGAGCTTGCCTTTGCTTACATCCAGATCCATAACGGCAAGGAATTTACCGTTGGAACCGGCATTGGTAACCAGGGTTTTCCCGCCCTTGTTGCTCACTTCCACCGGGCGGGGTACGCCATCGTGGGTATGTCCACCGAATATCACATCGATACCACTGACACGGGATGCCATTTTCAGGTCAACGTCCATGCCGTTGTGAGAGATGACCACAACCAGATCCGGCTTTTCGGTTTCACGAACCGTATTCACCATGGCTTGCATGCGTTGATCCTGGATACCAAATGTCCAGTCAGGGATAAAGCGCTGAGGATTGGCGATGGGGGTATAAGGGAATGCCTGGCCAATTACCGCAACCCGCATACCATTTACAGATTTCATGGTGTAGGGCTTGAATGCCAGACCACTGTCTTCGTCGAAGCCAGCAAAGTCGGAAAACTTGTAATCGAACATGGCATCTTCGTTGACGCTCACATTCTGTGCCACGAACTCACCTTTGAAATCACCGATATTGGTGATGATTTCCTTGTCCAGATAGGTGAACTCCCAGTGACCGGTCATGACATCTACACCGAGGAGGTTACAGGCACCCACCATGTCTTTACCGCGAGTCCAGAAAGCGGTACCAGAGCCTTGCCAGGTATCACCGCCATCGAGGAGGATGCTGTTGCCATCACCCCGTTCGGCGCGGAGTCGCTTGACCAGGGTGGCCAGGTGGGAAAAACCACCTACTTTGCCGTATTTTTTCGCAGCGTTATCAAAGTCGAGATAGGTGAAAGCGTGAGCCTCTATGCCACCGGGAGCGATATCAAATGCCTTGAGGAAGTTTTTGCCGACGATATGCGGTGCTTTTCCCTTGGCTGCGCCAATACCCAGGTTGACGCTGGGTTCGCGGAAGTAGATGGGATTCAGTTGGGCGTGGCAGTCAGTCATGTGCATCAGACAAACATTGCCAAACTTCGGTACTTCGTACAGGTCGGAAGGTTTTCTTGCTGCAGCAAAAGCAGAGCCAGGTAACATGCCGGCAGCGCCTGCCAGCCCCATCAGTTTTACAAATTCTCGTCTTGATATAGTCATTCTGATGTTCTCAGGTAAGTAATTGAGTTGGCTGTTCCAATCATCCAATGTCGGATGTCAGGCGATGGCAAAATGGAAGACAACATGCAAGCGCCAGTTTTCTGAGTGCCAGAGTACGGATTGCTGGTTACTTGGAAAGCCTTGGTTAATATTCCTGAAACCCGAACACCTGTTCGGGTTTCAGGAATATGCCCTTTCCCAACATGGAAAAGGGCATAAGACTCAGTGAGCTGAGTTGGTGATTGTATTAGCGGATTTTTGCGCTAATGGAATCGCCTTTGCCCATATTGTCTTTCCAGGCAAGTTCAATGGTGTCGTCTTTCTTGCCACCACTGAATTTGAATGCCAGATATGGGTTTTTGGACACAGAACCGCCCCACTCACAATTGATGACTTCTTTGCCATTGTGCTTACACACGACTTCTTGAATAAAGTGTGCGGGAATCAGTTTTCCGGTCTTTTTGTTTTTGCGCATACCAGTTTCCATGGGATGGGTGATTAATGCTTTCACAGTAGTCACACCACCTTTGGATTTTGCGCGGATTTTAATTGATTTAGCCATTATCTATTGCCTCTTCAGTTGATCAGCCGCCGCAGCCGCCAATGGTGACTTTTACGCTTTTGCGTGCGGAGTACAGCTTGCCATTTGCCTTGAGTACAGCAATAACATCGCCGGTTTTACCCATCTTTACGCGAGTAGAGACATCGGGCAATGTGCCTTTAGGCAGATTGAATACCGCAGACAAAGGGGTAGAGTTCTTTTCCACCAGCAAGGTAATAGAGCTTACGCCACTCATTTTGGTAGAAACAGACACAGGAACCACCGCACCATTTTCGGCAATATCCGGGGCTTTGATGGTGATGTCTTTGGAAGGGGTAGTCGTGGGGCTGCCAGCAACGCTGGCGATCGCCTCATCAATACCTTTGGCAGTAAAAGCGTTTTTGTTCCAGGCTGCCAGTACGGCACCGGGGGTCAGAAAACCTGCAGCAGCGCCAAGGGTTCCTGCTGCCAGCGATCCCTTAAGGAATACACGACGTTTTTGATTCAGACTCATAATAAGTTCTCCAGTTACTGAATAAAAAGTTGGTTTAGAAGCGTGGTCCGGCGTTTTTCTGCGCCATGGCCTGCTTGTATCCGGCTTCTGCCTGGAATTGAACGATTTTCAGCAGCTTGAGTGCTTTGTCGTAGTCTCCAGCCTTGGCAGCTTCAATCGCGCTAGGCAAATACTTCTTCTTTGATTTTTTCCAGCGGATATCCCGCCATTCTCCACCTACAGACGCGGCCTTATTGACGGCGACCTGGGCATTTTTCAGCGCAGCTTCATACTGTGCTTGTTTGCCAGCGGGTTTTTCCGGTGTGGTGGCGTTACAACCTGTAATTAACAGGGCAAGGCCAAATGCTGTGATTAGTTTTTTCATATGACTCTCTCCCCGTTACTCGCGGTAACCTGGTGCGTTGATTTCCAGACCATTCGACATATAGGTGTGGAAGAATTCCAAATTGCGGTATTCCTTGCCTTGTGCTTTGAAAGGACGGGCGCGTACTTGCTTGTTACAGCCGCCATAACGACGATGCAGGGTACCAAGACCGTCACCTTTGCCTTTCTTTGCCCACTTGGCACGATAGACCGGGAAATGAGTGGTATGACCCAGGGCTGCGCTCAAGGTGTTACCGCGAATTCGTTGTCCTGAGTAGTACACATGGCAGTCGGCACATGCCATATTCAGTTGGCCGCGCTTGGCGTAGAAGAATTGTTTGCCTTCTTCGTAAGCCTGTAGTGCTTTGGGATCATTAGGAATCACGACATTGGTCTTGGCTCCCCGCGCTTCATAGCCCAGGAATGCGCCAAGGTGTGCGATTTTTCCTTTTTTCCAGCCGAAGGGTTTTTCACCATTGTCTTTCAGGCATTTGTTGATATCGCCTTCCAGGGTTACGACCTTGCCGCTGGCTTTGTCCCAATGTGGATATTTTGGGCGTACTTTGGAAGCATCTTTACCAAAACAACTGGCGAAGCTCTTGCCGTTTTTGAAGGGGGTTTCCCAAATATCACGACCTTTGTCTACATATTCTTCGTAGGGAGGAAACTCTTCCATGGATTCCCACTGCAAACGCTTGTTAGCGTCAAGGGCATAGGGACCGTTACCAAAATCGTTTAGTTGGATACCAGGAAAGCGTTGCTCAAAATAAGTGCGGAAGTGATCCAGATCCTGTTTGGGACTGGATATCGCCTGGGTTGCAGTTGCCATCAAACCGGCAGAAAGCAACAGGGTTAACATTTTTTTCATGATTTCTGTCCTCTTGCGTCCGCCGTTACAGACTGTAGATAAAATCAGTCACCAGATCGATTTCCTTCTCGGAAAGAATCTTGTGGCGACCCATGGGGGGCATGATGCTGTTGGGATTGGCTACGGTAGAATCCCAAATCTGGGCACGCAATTTGGCTTTGTCAGGAAAGCGGGATTTCATGGCTACCAGGGGTGGCGCGATGGTACCTGCCACTTTTCCGCCTTCAATGTGATGGCATGCTAAACAGTTGCCTTTCTTACGATCGAAAGCGATTTTCTTGCCAGCAGCTAGATCAGCGGCGCTGGCCTGGGCGGAAAACACCAGCCCGGTGCATAGGGCCAGGGCAGTGGCAGTGGTGCCAAGCCTTTGGGTGAGTTTCGTCATTACATCCTCCAGGGATAAATTGGACTAATGTCACAGAGAACCTCTTCGTTTTCCTGTCTAAAAGCAGGATAAAAGGGGATTTTCTGCAGGTTAGATACAAAACTATATTTTTGTATGTCGGTTCAGGCGTTGTTTCTCTTACTGGACGTTGCGCCTGACCGTGACATGAGTATGCAGGAGTTGCCCTGTGGGGGAAATGGGCAGATACAGGAGAATGTGTTGGGGTTTTCCCTAATGCCGCGGAAAATTTCGGGTTAGGTGTTTTCGGAAATGCTGGCGTCTTCTACAGATAAAACCATGCGCATGAGGTCAGACAGACTTTGCGCCTGCATTTTTTCCATGACTTTGGCGCGGTGGGCTTCAACAGTGGATTGGCTGACGGACAAGTCCAGGGCGATAACTTTATTGCGTTTCCCGGTGACCACCATTTTCATGACTTGCTGTTCCCTTGGTGTCAGCGAGGCAAGACGTGCCTGGATTTCTGCCAATTTACTGGCGCGTCCCCGTTTTTTGGCATCGATATCCAAGGCGCGATGAACGCTATCCAGAAGGGCTTGTTCGTTGAATGGTTTTTCGATGAAATCCACGGCACCTGCCTGTACCGCACGTACTGCCATGGGAACGTCACCATGCCCGGTGATAATAATGACCGGTGGATGAATGGCTTCGGCGGTGAGGCGCGCTTGCAGTTCCAGTCCACTCATGCCTGGCATACGCACGTCCAGAATCAGGCATCCGGGGGTATCTGGCGTGAAATCTTCCAAATAAGCATCTGCTGAAGCATAGGTGCTGGCTTTCAAACCCACAGATTCCATGAGTAAAGCCAATGCCTGGCGAACTTCTGTGTCATCGTCAATAATAAAAACAGTGCTGCTGGTGATATCAGGACTCATCAGATGTCTCGCTTACGGGAAGTGTAAAGCGGAATATAGCACCTTTTTTTCCATGACTGTCGTAGTAGAGATTCCCGTTGTGAGCGTTGATGATTCCCATGCTGATGGACAAGCCCAGACCCATGCCATGGGGCTTGCTGGTGACAAAGGGATCGAAGAGTTTGTCTTGCAATTGCTGATCTGCTCCGGGTCCGGTGTCTTCAATCGAAGTGATCACAGCATTGCCACCAGCGGAGCGGGTTCTCAGGGTCAGAATGCGTTTATCCGGCTTGATTTCTGACATGGCATCGATGGCATTGCGCACCAAATTCAGGATCACCTGATCGATTTGTATGTGCTGTGCCTGAACCAATGGAATGTCAGCATCAATGTCTCTGACCACTTTTATGTTGGCCTTGCGAATTTCGGGTTCGAGCAATAGTAGAACCTCTTCGACCAACTGGTTGATCTTCACCTGGGTGTGGCGAGGTTCTTCTTTGCGTACGAATTGGCGCAATTGCTGAATGATTCCGCCAGCGCGACGTGCCTGGGTGCCTATGGTTTCCAATATGTCGATAATCTGCTCGGTCTGCAGGGTGCCTGATTCCAGTAGCCGGACACAGGCGTCGGCATTGGTGGCGATGGCGGTTAAAGGCTGATTGAGTTCATGTGCCATGCCGGAGGCCATCTCCCCCATGGTGCTAAGACGCGCCACATGGGCCAATTCATTCTGATACTGGCGATCAGCTTCTGCCGCCTGTTTGCGGGCGCTGATGTCGCGAAATACCACCACTGAGCCGACAATGCTTCCTTGCTCGTTTCGAATGGGGGTGCTGCTGTATTCTACCGGAATGCTGCTGCCGTCCTTTTTCCAAAAAAGGTCTTCTTCCACATAGCGTGGCTTTCCTTCCTGAAAGGTCAGGTAAACAGGACATTCTGCACCTGGGTTGGGGCTGCCATCATGTTTGGTATGGTGTAGCAACTGATGTTGATTGGCACCAATCAGGTCTTTTGCACGCCAGCCGGTAATCTCGGTGACCGCCTTGTTGATGAAGGTGGCATTCCCGTGTAAATCCACACCATAGATGCCATCAGCGACAGAATCGAGAATCAGATTGTGTTGGCGTTCGAGCATGCTTTTGGATTTTTTTAGCGCACGATTCAAACGTATCACCCAACTGGTCATGAAAGCCATGATGAGCAGAAACAACAAGGCGGACAAGAGCCAGTACCAGTATTTTTGTATGGCGTCAGACAAGGTGAAGGGAACGGGTTTGTCGTAGGGGGGCAGGTGCAATTCCCGCAGCAGATCATGTACTGGCTGGTATTCCAGTGGGGTGGTCCAACCCGCATATTCTCCCCATTGTGCGGCAGGTTCCAGGGGTGACATTTGTAGCAGGGCGATTGCCACTCGTCGTGCCAGTTGTCCCGGAGTGTGCTGAAGCTTGCTGAAAGGCCATTCCGGGTAAAGGCGGGTACTGTGTGAAAAAGGTGATTTGGGGTTCTGTTTTTGTCCCAGGATGGTAAATTCCCCCGACTCTGTGACACCGTCCTCGGTCATGACTTCCAGTATCCCGGTACGGACGGTACCAATATCAGCTTCGCCGTGCTGTACCGCCTGAACCACAGCGTCATGAGTGCCGCCAAAATGGAGTGAGCTGGTATCTCTATAGGGATCAATACCAATTTCACTCAGCTCCTTCCAGGCCATCTGAAATCCGCCAAGAGAGGTCTTGTCCACTGCCATGAAGGATTTTCCCTGCACATCTTGCAGTGATCGAATATCCGTTCTTTTGCTCAGAGCAAAAATAACGCCACCAAATGTGTTGCTGGGTTTATCATTGATGAGGTTGTTGAGTGTGACAATGCGGGAAATACGATAACGCACTTCCATGTTGACATAGATGCCAGGATTGACCAGCAGAAAGTCAACCTGCCCCGCTTTTACCGCAGGTTCAATTTCCCGGAAATCCAGAGGGACGATGACAAAGTGATATTCCGGAATAACCCGGGAGAGGTAGTCTGCGGTTGGCGACCAATTGCGCAGTGTAGCCTCATCACCTCGATGACTGAGCACACCAATCTTCACTTCCGGTGGACTTGCGCACAGCGTTGAAGATATCAATATCAATACTGAAACAAGCAGGGCTTTAACAGGCAGTTGAAAAACACCTCTCGATGGCTGTAGGCCATTGAAAATGGAGGAAGCGGGAAACCGCGTTTTTCGCTTCCGTGGTTGAAAAAGTCTATAGAAGGACTTTTTCAACATCCTGTTAAGATTCAGGCTTGGAGGAGGCATGGTCGTAGTTCAATATCCCTGATAGGAGTCTGTCCAACCTAGGCTCATTTTACTGCGGCGATTCCCTAAGTCGGACAGGCTCCTAAGTTGATTTTTCCATGATTTATCCACGCGGTGCATCCAGGGTGTAAGGGCTTGGGTCGAGGATGGTTTTTCTGTTCAGTACCATGTCGGCTAACAATCGAGTGGATGCAGGTGCCAATACTACACCGTTTCGATAGTGACCGGCATTGACAAATAGGTTATCCAATTGGGGGTGTGAGGCGATATAGGGTACCCCAGCTGGTGCTGCCGGGCGTAATCCTGCCCAATGATGTTCTATGGGATATTGCTTTAAAACAGGATAGCGATGGGTGGCGATTTGCAGCAGTTCCTCGCGGGCTTTGGTTGTGGTTGATTTGTTGAAACTGGTTTCTTCCAGGGTGCTGCCAAACAAGACCCTACCGTCTTTTCTAGGGATGACATAACGATTTTCTTCCAACATGATGTGTTCGATCAAACCAGGCTTGGTCTTGAACAGCAGCATTTGTCCGCGTACCGGGCGAACATCTGCCGGGTGGGGCAGATTCTGCATTAATTCGGAAGTCCAGGCACCTGCGCACAATACAATGAGGTCAGCAGACAGCTTGCCGGTATTGGTGACCACCTGCTGTACTTTGTCGTGGGAAACAGAAAAATGTTCTACCGTGGTGTGGGTAATAAAATTTATGCCGCGCTGGGTGGCATCCTGAATCAGGGCTTTTACCAGACGTGGGTTTCGCACCTGAGCAATATTCGGCATATAAATGGCTGATGCAGGGGGAGAATGACGCTCAGGCTCAAGCTGGGCTATTTGTGTAGCATTCAGCAGTTGGCAGTCATGTCCTGTCTTTTCTGCCCAGGTCAGGGCAATATCATGTTCGTCCGGGGCGGAAATGACCAGCCCACTGATGATATATTCCGGGTCGATGCCAGTACTTGAATATAAACTCGCACACAGTTCGGCATAGGATTGCTGGCTCCAGCTCGCCAGGAGGGTAACGCTGTCGGGATAGCGCCAGGGATAGAGGGGTGAGATGATGCCGCCACCTGCCCATGATGATTCCCGTGCCAATGCGTTCTTTTCGACCACAGTGACCTGCGCCCCCGCCTGCTGCAACTCCCGGGCAGTCAACAGGCCGATAACACCTCCGCCAATTACCAATACGTCTGTCATGAGTTTTTATAGGTAAGCTTAAACCCAAGATTCGCGATTGATGGCAGCATACATCCCCAATTAATCGCTGTAGTTGGGTTTACTGTAGACCTTGATGTACACTGTATTTTCATAGTCGATTTTTATAAATTTGGTTGCGGATGTGTTTTTTGTGACAACCGCATAGTCAATACGTGGAATGTTTTGCTATGGTTCAAGACGACTAGTGTATTCCATGAGGGGGTTTAGGTGAAACGAACAATTATTCTCGGATTTGCAGGATTGATTCTGGCAGCAGCGGTAGTGGATGCAAAGGTATATCGTTGGGTAGATGAAAATGGAAAAGTGGTGTTTTCTCAAACACCGCCTCCAGAAAGTATTCAGGGCGAAGAAATTACGGTGGATGCACCGCCACCAGCGACTGCACCCAAGGAAGAGAAATCTGAGGCGGCTGCGGAAAAAACGGCAGAGAAAAATCCCCCTGGAAATCCTGCGTTAGATGCAGAACTGCGCAAAAAATACTGCGAGACGGGTAAGAAAAATCTGGAATTGCTCGAAAACTCCGGACCAGAGATGGGGTTTGTAACAGAAGACAATACCTTGATGAAATTCAGCCCGGAAGAGAAAGCAGTCAAAATCAAGGAAGCGAAAGCCGTTATCAAGGCCTATTGTGATTGAAGGACACCTCTAGCCATTCATGTTTGGTATCGTTGTGAGGGTCAGCGTCAAATCAAGCTGAGGTATCGTAAAATCAATAGCTTAGTGTGATTTGACTCTGACCCCTGAGCTTCAATCTTTCCAGCTATCTTGCCAGCCGCTACTTATCCACCGTTGTTTACGTCCTGTAGACCACAATATATACCCATAAACTGTATCATTTACTTGGTCAAGCCTTGGTTGCGCTGCAATCCGGTAACAACGATTCAAGGGGCAATCTGTTTCAGCGGCAAGAATACTGACGGAATAATAACGTTCATTGGTAGGGACGGTGGTAGGCATATTATTCCCATTAGCAGAGAAGTAGCCAAGATCTTGCATGTCTGTTGTATATGTCGCGTTCTTTGCGTAGTACGCTTCCAGCTTTTGGGCAACTTCGGTAAGGGCGGACTGAGCATCTGCCCGCCTTGCTTTGCGTACTGAATCAACATAACTCGGATAAGCAATGGCTGCCAAGATACCGACAATGGCGATTGCAACCATGAGCTCAATAAGGGTGAATCCTTTGTTTTTAGTAGAAAAAATCATAATTCTGTCTCGAAGTATTGAGTGACTGGGTTACCAACAGATTAGGTGACCCAGCTTGTTAGCAGTGCCTAGTCGTCGATAACCTCTTCCCAGGAGATTGGGTGAAAACGATCAGGCCAGCGTGCTGCTTCCTGCAGACCGACGATCGCGAGAACTTCACCCCCAAGTTTCACATTACCGCTAGTGTCAACGGCTTTGGGGAACATCAGTGAAGGGGCAGGAGGCATGCCGGGTACTTTCAGCAGCTTCTTGCGATCACCAATGGTTTGGG
>CAYXOS010000094.1:0-10543 GCA_964467115.1 uncultured Sedimenticola sp. | reverse complement strand
CATTGAAAATGAAGGAAGCGGGAAACCGCGTTTTCCGCTTCCTTGGTTGAAAAAGCCCATAGAAGGACTTTTTCAACATCCTATTGATGCCGGGCCGAGAGTTGCAGGTTGCCGAATGCATCAAGTTCGCAACTCCAACCTTGAGCAAGCCAGGTCGTGGCAACATTTTCTGTAATCACCGCAGGTCCCCAAACCTGTTCTCCCACCACAAGATCTGCACGAGCATAATGCGGTACTGCCACCGATGCCTGATCTTCTGCCGCTGGGGTTTGCGACTGCGATTTTCCATCTGGTATTTCCTCAAGTCCAAGTTCCAGTCCAGGACCTTTCACAGCTACTCTGATATTCACCAGTTCCAAAGGCAGATCCAGGGCATGTCCATAACGCTTGGCATGCAACTTGTGGAAGGCGCTGGGTAGTGACGCCAGTCCTGTCCATGGCAGGTTCAAGGTATAGGACTGCCCCTGATATCGAATATCCAGTGAGGAGTTGAGTTCACAGGCCTGTCTGGCAATACCTTCCGCCTGCTGGGTTTCAATGGCACGCTCAGCCAATTCCTGCAATGCAGCTGAAAGCTGCTCTTCGTCCAGATCATCCAATGCCATCAACCAGGTTCGTGACAACTGACGCCCTGGACGAGCCACCAGCATCCCCAAGGCAGACAAGACCCCGCCATGCACAGGAACCAATGCTTTGCGCATCCCCAGTTCTTCAGCAAGAGCGCATACATGTAAACCACCTGCACCACCAAATGAAACCAGGGTGAAATCCCCCGGATCGATTCCTCGCTGCACCGACATGGTACGCAACGCCCGCGCCATGTGCTCATTGGCAACACGAATCACCCCTTCTGCCGCCTGCAGTAATTCACAGTTCATGGAATCCGCGAGCTGCTGCATGCTTTTTCGGGCGGCGGGCAAATCCAGCTGCATCTTCCCCCCAAGGAAGGCATCAGGCAATATCCGCCCGAGAAGCAGATTGGCATCAGTTACCGTGACTTGCTGACCACCTTGTGCGTAACACACAGGTCCCGGATTTGCCCCGGCTGACTGGGGTCCCACCTGCAGCATACCTCCCTCGTCCAACCAGGCAATAGAGCCGCCCCCGGCACCAATGGTATGCATATCGACCATGGGAACAGCCACGGGATAGTTACCAATGCGCCCTTCGGTGGTCAATTGGGGCTCACCATCCAGCAGCGCCACATCTGTTGAGGTTCCTCCCATATCGAAACTGAGCATGCGCTGACTATGGGATTTATTTCCCAGGAAATTGGCAGCAACCAGACCGCCAGCGGGCCCGGACAACAACATACGCACAGCTTGATGCCCCGCCTGATCAGCCACCACTGTGTCGCCAGAACTCTGCATCACGGAAATGCTGGCATTGGGTAATCCATCCTGCAGGCGTCGCAAATATCCTTGCACCAGGGGACCCACCCAGGCATTCAACCAGGTTGCCATACCGCGTTCATACTCCCGGATTTCCGGCAGCACTTGAGACGACAGGGAGACAAAGATATCCTCGGGAATCTGGCGGGCAATCTGCTGCTCAGCCTCATCATCCAACCACGAAAACAGCAAATTTACCGCCACCGACTGGGGTTGCTGCTGTTCAATCACTGTTTTCAGCCGTTCCAGGTCATCTGCACTCAATGGCTGCAACAATTCACCCCTGGCGGACAGACGCCCTGCCACTTCCACACAAAGCGATGCAGGAACCGGCGGTTGAGATAAAGATGGCTGAAGCTTGTATAGTTGTTGGCGGTTTTGGCGTCCAATACTCAACATGTCGGAAAACCCAGCATTGGTCACAAACAGGGTTTTCACGCCCTTGCCCTCCAACACCGCATTGGTGGCTACCGTTGAACCATGAATCAGTCGCAGCGCCTCTTGTTTCAGACCCAAATCGGCAATGCCCTGCAATATCGCCAACTCCGGCGCCTGGGGTGTAGACAGCAGTTTATGTACTTTGAGTCTGCCATCTTTCCACAGCACGAAATCTGTAAAAGTTCCGCCCGTATCCACGCCAAGAAAAACCATGTACAAGTAACCTGAAAAGTGACAACTACCGCATTATAAAACGTGCGTCTGGAAAGCAGAGGGATTATTATCCACAGCATGGAAAATCTGTTGCTAAGCGCCAAACAACTGAGCAAGGTAACCCAAGGGAAGGCTCGCCTGTCCGATTTCAACCTGGATCTGTACCAGGGACAGACCATCGGCTTGCTGGGCGCCAATGGTGCGGGAAAATCCACTACCCTGGCACTACTCTGTGGTGCACTGGCGCCAACCCATGGCAGGGTGGAAATATGCGGCAGGAATCTGCACCAGCACCCCCAAGCAAAACAGGAGATCGGCGTACTTCCCGAGATCCCCCCCCTGTATCCCAATCTCAGCGTTACAGAAAATCTTGTCTTTGCCGCACGCTTGAGAAAGCTGTCTGGTACGACATTAAGGCAAGCCGTATCACAGATGATTACCCAATTGGCGCTACAGCCCATCCAGAAACGTTTGTGCAAACACCTGTCCAAAGGTATGGCACAACGGGTTGCCATTGCCCAGGCATTGATTCATTCCCCCAGGATCCTGATTCTCGATGAACCCACCGCAGGATTGGATCCTGCCCAGGCACAGGCGTTTCGCCAGTTGATCAAACAACAGCAACAACAATGCGGCATCATTATTGCGAGCCATATTCTTGCGGACATTGAACAACTTTGTGACCAGGTAATCATTCTCAACCAGGGTCGGCAGGTTGCAACACAAAATTTGCACGACAGCCATTGGGTGCGCATCAAACTGGCTGAGTCCCTGAATGAAACGGAGCTGCAGGCGCGCCTGCCTTCTGTCGACCATGTTCAGCGGCAAGAGGATGGCTGGTACCAAATCCAGCTACAGCAACCTGACGCCCCGGTTGCCCAAGAGGTAGTCAAGGCAGGCTGGCAACTACAAGCGCTTATTCCGGCACAACAGAATCTGCAACAGCTGCTTGTCACTGCCATCCAGAACAACGAGAGCAGCTCATGATCACTGTGATTGCCCGTCGCGAGATATATGGCTTGTTCACAACCGCCAGCAGTTGGATGGCGTTGGCAGTCAGTCAGCTGTTGCTGGCATGGCTGTTGTTCACTCAACTGGACGTGTACCTGAAAATCCTGCCAGATCTGGTGGCGCAGAATAGCCGGCTGGGGGTGATTGATCTGGTGATCACACCCACCCTAATGTCCGCCAGCCTGGTTCTGCTACTCATTATTCCCCTGTTGGGTATGGGCGGTATTGCAGACGAAATCCGTAGCGGGCGCTTGACCCTTATTCTGTCTTCCCCTACCCGCTCCTGGCAGCTGGTGGTAGGAAAATGGCTGGGACTTTGGCTGGGCACACTCCCCCTGGTTTTGGCACCCTGGTTGATGGCTTGGAGTGTGGAAGCAGGGAGCGCAGTTGACTTTGGACGCCTTGCGACCAGTCTTCTGGGTCTGATCTTGTTTTCCAGCATGGTTGCCGCTATTTGCATCTGGCTGTCATCCATCAGCGAGCAACCAATAACTGCTGCTGCCATGAGCTGGGGACTACTTTTCCTGCTCTGGCTCATGAACGAAAACAGCGGCTCGGTAATGCAGACAGTTTCACTGAAGGTGCATCTCGCGGCTTTTCTGCAAGGCATAGTAGGCACCCAGCATATCGCCTATTTTCTGTTGATAACAGTCGCAGCATTGGCGCTGGGCAGCCATCGTATCTATCGGCAAGGGGGTGGGGAATGAGCTGGAGACACCCCGTATTGCAACTGCTGGTAGTGCTTTGTCTGGGGTTGGGGCTGGCAGCAACCCATATCTACACCTGGCAATGGAATTGGAGCGAACAGGGCGGTGAGCAACTGCACCCACAAACTCTGGCGTTGTTGCAACAATTACAGGGACCGTTACAGGTTACGGCATTTGTTCCTGATCATCCGGTGCAGCGGGCATCGGTAGCAACCCTGATCAACAGTTACCGCCAGCATTATCCACAACTCAATCTGAAATTTGTCGATCCCAGCCAAAACCCGGAACTGGCAAAACGGCACAAAATCCACCACACGCCACAACTGTTACTGGACTACAACCACAAACAGGCGCTAGTAGATTCGGTCAACGAACAGATGCTGACCCAGGCCCTCGCCCGCCTCAGCAATAAAGTACAAGGCTGGATTGCCAACTTGCAAGGGCATGGGGAAGCCTCGGTAAGCAAGGACAGAAATTTTGATTTGAGCAACTTTGCCAATCATTTGAAGCAAGCCTCCTATCAGGTCATCGATCTGAATCTGGCGAGCACCGGGCAAATCCCACAAAACATCGACCTTCTGATGCTGGCATCCCCCTCCACTGCACTCAGCCTGGATGAAACCGCCGTTATACTCAACTACCTTGAACAGGGCGGCGCAATGCTATGGCTTGCCGATGGAAAAATACCCCAGGCAATTGCCGACTACCTGGGGATTGCCTTTCTACCCGGCACCATAGTCGATGCCGCCGCAGCTGATCTGGGAATGGACAGCCCCACCATCGCCATCGGTAATATGGCGTCCAACAGCCCTCTGCAAAAGAATCTATCCGCCGCAGTGTTGTTGCCCGGCGCCCGAGCACCTGAAATCATGAGCAACAAATGGCAGGCAAGCACCTTGCTGAATACCGGCGCCCGCAGTTGGAACGAAACCGGTGCGCTTCAGGGAGCCATCTCCCGCGATGCCGCTGTGGGTGAGCAACGAGGTCCCTTGAGTCTGGCACTGGCATTGACGCGACCCCGGGAAAAAGATCATGAGCAAAAAGTTATCGTCGTAGGCGATGCAGATTTTCTCAGCAACAGTTTCATTGGCAATGGCGCCAATCGTGATTTTGGACTTACCCTGATTCACTGGCTATTGGGGAACAAACAACTGATCAAGTTACCTGAATTCGTACCCGCTGATCAGCAATGGCACTGGCAAGCTACCACCATGGCAGCAATCGCCAGCGCCTGGATGTTTGCCCTGCCCCTGTTGTTCATCCTTGTGGGAGCCATCATTGTCTGGCGACGAAACAAAGCATGAGTCCCATCATTCGTACCAATATACTGTTACTGCTAGTTGCCATGGCATTGGCTTGGAGCATCTATATTCGACAGGCAGAATCCACCGCTGACTACGCCCCCATAACCTCATTGGCCAGCGATCAGATCAAGAAAATTACAATACAGAAAGAAGGCAATACCCTGCTGATACTGAAAAAACACGGACAGCAATGGCTGAATGCCCTGGGGGATGAGACAGCCATGGAGACTGCCTGGGTCAACAAGCTGCTGCATATTTCGCAACTGCCCAGCCTGCATCATTTTCCCCTGGCAAACAAAGATCCCCAGAGGTTTGGCCTGCACCCTCCTCGCTACCAGCTGCAGTTGAACGATACCGTGCTGGATTTTGGAAAAATCGATCCCGCAACCGGGTTGCGCTATATCCAGATTGGATCACAAATCCATCTGATCAGTGACAGCTATACCCACTATCTGGTTTCCGTTCCATATCAGCAACCCGCCAAATCAGAGTAACCATGCCAGAACTGCCAGAAGTCGAAACCACCCGCCGCGGAATACAGCCCCATATCCAGGGCAGGATTGTCACCCAGGTAATCATTCGTCAGCCTCGCTTGCGCTGGCCGATTCCCCGAGAACTACCAAAACTGCTAAAGCGGCGGAAACTTTTGGAGATCAAACGCCGGGGCAAGTATCTGCTGCTGAGGTTCAGCAATGGGCATCTGTTGCTGCATCTGGGCATGTCGGGCAACTTGCGGGTACTCCCCACCGACAGCATGCCCAATAAACACGATCACTTCGACCTGGTATTTGGGGCGCAGTGTCTACGCTTGCACGATCCCCGCCGCTTTGGTGCGGTGTTGTGGACAGACCAGAATATCGAACAGCATCCTTTATTGGAAAAGCTGGGGCCTGAACCCCTGTCGGAAAAGTTTTCCGGTGAGCATTTGTATCAACTTTCCCGTTCCAGGCGCATCCCGGTGAAACAATTCATCATGGATGGAAAAGTAGTTATGGGCGTTGGCAATATCTACGCCAATGAAGCCCTGTTCAAGGCGGGAATCCTGCCGACCCGTCCCTGCAATGGCATTTCCAGAAAACGCTATATGCGGTTGGCAGGAGCCATCAGGGAAATCCTGAAACGGGCAATAGAAAATGGTGGCACCACGCTTCAGGACTTTGTTCAAGCGGATGGAAACCCTGGTTATTTTGCCCAGCAATTACAAGTCTACGGCAAAGAAGGAGAGGCTTGTCCAAATTGCAACACGCGCATCCAGCAAGTCACTCTGGGGCAGCGCTCAAGCTACTACTGCAAGCGCTGCCAAAGGTAAGCACGCAGCGTATTCAGCTGAGCAGTCGCCATCAAGACAACATTTCCTGTAGCGCAGCAGCATGACGTTGTGCATTTTGCGCCAACCGCAAACGCACACTGGAGACAATGCAAGCCAAGTCATCCAGCGCAGCATCAAACGCGTCATTCACCACCAGATAATCATATTCGGCATAATGAGAAAGCTCTTTCTGCGCATCCCGCATACGGCGTTCGATAATGCTTTCATCATCCTGTCCACGATTACTCAGGCGTTCTCGCAACGCCGCTATGGACGGCGGAATAATGAAGATGGAGATCGCCTGGGGAAAGACTTTGCGTACCTGCTGAGCCCCTTGCCAATCGATTTCCAGAACCACATCAACACCAGATTGCAGCTGAGATTCCACCCCTTGCTGGCTAGTGCCGTAATAGTTGTCAAATACCTGTGCCTGCTCCAAAAAGGCACCTTCTCCCGCCAGACGCATGAAGGTTTCCACAGACACGAAATGATAATGCACCCCGTCTTCTTCCCCCGCCCGGGCATTCCTGGTGGTATGGGATACAGACAGCGCCAGTGCATCATCCTTTTCCAACAGCGCTTTCAGGAGACTGGTTTTTCCTGCGCCAGAAGGGGCGGAGACGATAAATAAATTGCCATTATTCAATGTTTTGTACCTGCTCACGCATTTGTTCGATCAATACTTTCATTTCCACCGAAATGGCGGTGGTTTCGCTGTCGGCAGATTTTGAACCCAGGGTGTTTGCTTCCCGGTTCAACTCCTGCATCAGAAAATCCAGACGTCTGCCTACAGGCTCATCCCGTTTCAGCACATCAGCGACTTCTTGCAAATGGGTTGCCAGACGATCCATTTCTTCATCCACATCCAGGCGCTGGGCAAGCAGCGCCATTTCCTGTTCCAAACGCTGTTCATCCAGATCTTCGCTGATCTCTGCCAGACGGTTGCGCAAACGTCCGCGTACTGCCTCGATCACCTGAGGCATACGTTGGCGCGCTTTTTCCACTTGCTGTTGCAACAGCTGACACCGGTTTTCTATCAAAGCCGCCAGGCGTTCTCCCTCACGCTCCCGGGTGGCAAGGAAATCGTCCAGCACCTGCTCCAACAGTTGCATTACCTGAGCCTCAAGGGGGCTCAGATCCAGCTTGGTGACCTCTGTGATGCCCTGCCAGGACAATACCGACATGATATCAGGCTCCTGGAAGCGAGGCTCCCGCTGGCGAATCGTTTCCACCGCTTCGAGCAATTTATCCAGCACCGGTGCATTGAGCTGCAATGCCGCGATGCTAGTGCCCCCCAGGGTGTAACGCAAGCCACACTCTACCTTGCCTCTTCCCAAGCGATTGGCCACAGATTCGCGGATTTTGGCATCCAAATGACGAAAATCTTCTGGCAATCTCGGCTGAATTTCCAGGTAGCGATGGTTGACTGAACGCAGCTCCCACACCAGTTCAACGCCGTTGTGGGTGCTCCTCCCTCTTGCGAAAGCGGTCATACTTCTTATCATGTATTCCAGACTCCGGTAAATTACTACACAAAAGTTACACTCTTTATGATACTTTGCTTTACATTGGGCTGTCCTTTTAAATAATTTCATTCATGTCATCGGAAAAACGCGAACCGCTGCCCTCAGGCACCCGGTTGGACTATTACAAGGTACATAAACTCATCGGTAGCGGTGGGTTCAGCCTCATTTACCTCGGAGAAGAGGAAGATTCCCACGACGAGGTGGCAATCAAGGAGTACATGCCCAAACGTTTTGGGCATCGCAACAAGAATGGTGAGATTTATTTCGCCAACGAAGAAGCAAAAGACAAATTTTACCGCGGGTTGCGCCTTTTTTTCCTCGAAGCCAAGGCACTGGCAACCCTACGCCACCCCAATATTGTCAATGTACGCAATTGTTTTCTGGACAATGAAACCGCTTACCTGGTCATGGATTACCAGCCAGGCAAGAATCTGGGGCGCTACATTAAAAGGCGCAAGGGCGGTCTGAGCACCCGTTTCCTGATGACCGTGTTCCCCCCCTTGCTGGATGCCCTGGAACTTATCCATAACGCCCAACATCTACACCTGGATATCAAACCCGGCAATATTCACATCCGTCCCGGGGGAAGCCCCTTGTTACTGGATTTTGGTGCGGTCTATCATTTGAGTACCGAAGGCATGAAAAAAGCCCAGGTAATCACCCCAGGCTTTTCTCCCATCGAACAATATCGGGGAATCAGTAAAGTCGGTCCCTGGACGGATATCTACGCCATTGGTGCCAGTATGCGCACCTGTATCGAGGGGCGTCCCCCGCCAACAGCCATTGAGCGTCATGCCAAGGACACCATGGTGCCCGCCGTGGAAGCCTTTGGTAAGCGCTATCCCCGGCATATACTTCAAGCCATCGATCATGCCATGGAAGTCGATCCACAAAAACGCATACAATCCGCCGCCTTGTTGCTCAAACAAATGAACAAAGACCCGGCAAAAACAGGAACGCGTAAAGCAGGCTAAGGAAGCGCTGATCAATTATGGAAACAGCACGTATCTCACTGCAAGGTGATCGATCAAACAACCAGGATCGCTGCGCCATATTCAAGTATGGACAAAGCTGCCTGCTGGTATTGGCAGACGGTTTGGGAGGACACCCCAAAGGCGAGGTTGCTGCGCAGATCATGGTCAACATCTGTGATCAACTATTTGCCCATGCGCCAAAACCCATCAGCAGCCCGCGTTTGTTTTTTCACCAATGCATTGCCCAAGCACACAAACTGATTGTCCAGTATGGTCATGCCCAGAAGCCCCCTGTCGATCCCCGCACCACGGTAGTGATGGCATTGATTCAGGATGGGTACTGCTATTGGAGCTACGCTGGCGACAGCCGTTTTTACTTGATCAGAGATGGCAGCATCTTGCTGCAGTCAACCGATCACAGTGTAGCTCAACCCGATGGTGCCCAGGGAAACCGCCCACTGACACGTTGTGTGGGTGGTCAACGAAGCGTCCCCATGCCATCTACCGAGCCGCCTTTTCCCCTCAAGCCCAACGATGTGATTCTGCTCTGTTCAGATGGATTGTGGGGGCAATTGTCCCAACAACAACTCATCGAAACCCTGTGGAACGCCTTTCCTCTCAGGAAAGCCTTGCATATGCTAGGGGAGATTGCTGAGATGAATGCGTCATCTCACAGCGACAATATCAGTGCTGTCAGTATCCGGGTTGATGAAGGCAACTGCGGTACCGGCAGTTTTACAGAAGATGGCGAAAACGAATTGCTGTCCGCAATCGACATGCTGAATGAATTGATTGTCAAAAACACCAAGAAGTCATAACCCTGCCATTACTTCCATAATTTATTACCTGAGGAACACACCATGAGACCCAGTGGTCGAGCCAATAACGAAATGCGTCCTGTTAGTTTTATACCCAATTTCACCAAACATGCAGAAGGATCTGTGCTGGTGAGCTTCGGTGATACACGGGTCATTTGCACCGCCAGCGTAGATGAGCGCACCCCTCGCTGGATGGACAAGGATCAGGGCGGTTGGGTCACTGCAGAATACGGTATGTTGCCCCGCTCCACCAACAGCCGCATGGGGCGCGAAGCCGCACGTGGAAAGCAGGGAGGACGAACCATGGAAATTCAGCGCTTGATCGGACGTTCTTTGCGCGCCGCACTGGATCTCAAAAAGCTGGGTGAACACACCATCACCCTGGATTGTGACGTAATCCAGGCTGATGGAGGAACCCGCACCGCATCAATTTCTGGCGGTTTTGTGGCTTTGGCAATGGCAATCGATGGCTTATTGAAGAAAGGGCGCATCACTGAAAACCCGATTATCCATCACGTTGCGTCGGTTTCTACCGGCATATACGCGGGTACGCCAGTCCTCGATCTCGATTACGCAGAAGATTCCAATGCTGAAACTGATATGAACGTGGTCATGAATGAAAGCGGCGGTTTTATCGAAGTACAAGGAACTGCAGAAGGTGCCGTATTCAGCAGTGACGAAATGAACCAGATGCTGGAACTTGCCAGCAAAGGCATCAAGGAAATCATCACCGAGCAGCAAAAGGTATTGGGCAGACCCTCAAGTTGAGGAAAGGCTCATTATTCCAGAAATATTCGGTCTAGAACTCAACCCTGGACAGCATTCCTTTCCAACCCACCGTATGTTGCAAAG
>CAYXOS010000093.1:0-10545 GCA_964467115.1 uncultured Sedimenticola sp. | reverse complement strand
AATGGTCAGACTGTAGTCAATAACTAAAATTCACAAATGCATTCAAGGACAGAATACCTTCTGTGTCAACCTATGCACTGGGCGCATGGTTTTAACTCCTACTTCGGATGCCGACGCCACAGCAATCTCCACACGAGCTTCTAGCAAAAAACATAAATACCACCTGTATTCTTACTGTTCCTTAACTCTGCATAATTTAATGTCTTACATGCGTTTCATCACACAACTATTTGTTGTTAATTGACTTTATTCGTACTATTGACCTGCAGAGCAAGCTCTATTGGAACTCTTCAGATTGCAGGTACGGTGCGATGAACAAATCAAAAAAATAGAGTAGCAGCAACCCTTAACCTTGTTTCGACTATATTGCTATTTTTTCACAATGCCCTGGCTTCAGATAGAATCGAAGACACTCCTAATCAAATAGAGACCGTAGTCGTTAGGGCGACTCGGCAAGAAGAACGATCCGTGGATATACCGGTACAAAAAAGTCACTTTGTCAATTTCTATTTGAGCGACTACCTCCGTTCTCCCCTAACGCAAAGATCTACCATCCAATAGCTGACTAAACGGGTCATCACTCGAACTTGTCAATAACAAACCTTCCTGTGCCCGGGTCATTCCTACATATAATAGACGCGCATCATCGGCTATTTTTTCTTTATCTGCACCAAGGTTTCCCATA
The DNA here is from genome assembly GCA_964467115.1 of uncultured Sedimenticola sp. Classification (GTDB taxonomy): domain Bacteria; phylum Pseudomonadota; class Gammaproteobacteria; order Chromatiales; family Chromatiaceae; genus Thiolapillus. The sequence continues at coordinate 9,860 of CAYXOS010000093.1, read as the reverse complement.
CCTATCAGGATAACGCGCCTGAACTCGAGCCCCTTGCTGCTGTGAATGGTTAGTACGGTCACTCTGTCGATATCCGGGTTGTAAGCCGCCTTGTACTGTTTGTTTCCTAGCCATATATGCGCAATTCCTGCGTTACCTAATGCGGTTGCCATCTTTTTTCCGTAGACGCCGTTTGGATACAACACCCCTATTTCCTGAAGTTTGATTCCATCTTTATGCCATTTTTGGATACAAGCCATGGCAAAGCTGATCTCGGCTTCCAGGTTTTCCAGACGTTTCAATACGGGCTCGGGTCCGGATGTTCCTGCAGCTTGTGGCTCGATCAAGGGTATGTGATCTTCATCTGCTTTATGGGGATCAAGATAGTGGCGCGCAAAATCGTAGGCATAGTGCAATATTTCGCGGGTATTCCGATAGTTCAGTCGCAGAATAGTGGTACGGCCAGCGGCTTGTATGCCCACACTGCTCAAGGAAAAACCAAGGCCGGATTTCTTTTTGTAGATTGATTGGGCATCATCATAGAGCAGTAATAAGGCATTTGTTTCCGGGTCTATCATTTGCGTAACCAACTTCAGCCATTGGGGTTCAAAATCATGTCCTTCGTCGATAAGCAATGCACCGTACTGGGCGCGGGGAATCTGCCCTTTCTCCACGGCTTCGATGACGGTTTCCACCTGGCGCTCCCAGACAGGTTTATCCCCACCGAGCAATTCCACATGGTAGGTTTTTATTTGTTGGGCGCACCAGTCATGGAAATGATAGATCTGAACCTTGGTGCCAATGCCCCGGGAAGAAATAAAGGCGCGAAGACGTGCTGCCAGGGTGATGTTGAAACACAATACCAGGATGGGTTTGTTGAGTGCTTCAGCCAGGTGCAGACAGCGATATCCGAGGATGAGGGTTTTTCCTGATCCAGCCACGCCATGGATTACCCGATGCCCTTCTCCCAAACTGCGCGCCAGTTGTTCCTGCTGAATATCCATTATTTTGATAATGTCTGGCAAGGATTGGGTTACATCAGTCTCATCTTCAGCCGGGTCATCAAACAAATCGCCCACAGCGCCATCTTCTATTCGTATCTCGGGAAAGAGGTGCCAGCGGATGCGGTCAATTTGTGGCAGGCTGAGGGTTTGTCCAAATTGATAGGTAAACATATTCCATAATTGCTCCTGGAATTGCTCTGCATCGGCGCTCTGGGTGATTTCATCTTTATAGATCATCAGGTGATCGGGAAGTAAGCCCTCGCGCATGTCATCAGGTATAGCTCGATGGATCTGTTTGCGCGTGATATTGGTGAAAACCACGCCCCATCCCCAAGGCATGATGAGGTTGCCACGATAGGCTTTGCTGGTTTGGCATAGTTGAGGATCGCGAGCCAGTCTGTCCACTACTGTATAGGTATAAGCCCTGACCTGCTCTAACGGGTGAGGTTTTGTCACCATGCCGCTATTGGTAAGCAAGGTAACATCCGATTTGCTGATTTTTTTCAGGGTATCCGGCTTCCAGTCTTTTACTTCCAGAAAAAGCAAGCCTCGGGATGGATGAAGAATGATGAAATCCGGATAGCGCCGTTGCTTGCCTACAGGAATGTCGTACCAAACCAGATAATCATCTTCCAGCAATGCCTTCAGGCGTCGGGCAACCCGTTTTTCGCCAGAAGTCATCCGGCTGAGGGTTTGCTGGTTTAACGGTGGAATGATTTCAGCCATTGGCAATCTATTTCGTCTCTGCTTTCCCTTCCCTGAAGTTTATCACTACGCAAAGTTTGTCGGGGTTGTCTGTTTGTAAATATCACCGGAGTGAAGTAAATACGCCCCGACAAAGCCGGGGGATTTAGTTTTGTGAGCAGCTCATAGGGAACAGGTGATGAGCTGCTTTCAATTCAGGAGATATAACGATCCAAGTGCCTATCCTCACGGTATTGGTCGCGGCCATGGGCCGCTCCTACGGAGAAATACCCCCAATGCAACACCACTCTCTGCAGGAGAGCGGCCCATGGCCGCAACCAAAGACGGCAAAGTGAGGGAGTAAGCTACCCTTTACTCATCCATCAAATCGCTACTACCTCATGTGCTTGGTGACTGTCAATCAGAAGTCTGCTCGATAGACTTCTGGGTCCGTCAAACTTTTTCTGTCTCCCGGCAGAGCCAGGGGATTTCCCATTGTCGATTGAAGGCATCTCTAACAATATCATTCCGGCGCAGGTCGGAATCTATAATCTATTCATTGGAATAGACCCTGGCTTCCTGCTTTACTCTAACTTTTCCATCCACGGAGTCGTGCGCCGGGGTGACGAAAAAACAAATTAAATCCCAAGCCGGGTTCAATTCAATAAGGAAAAACTACCCCCTTGATCACCGTATATCAACAACTCAGTAACGTTAATGCGAATAGTTACTATTTACACTTCCGTCTATGTTTGTTAAGCTCTGCCTCCAATGACAGCATCGAAAACAAAATCAACCATGGAGTAAATTAATGAACAGAACCAGAATGTTGACCCTATGCATTGGATCTATTCTTGCTAGTTCCGCTACTTTTGCGGCTGAAACTCTTCCTTCAAGAGAAGAAATGTGGCAAATGATAAAGGCGCAACAGCAGCAGATCGAGAAGCTGCAAGAACGAATAGAGAATACTGATGCCAAATCCGATGCTGTGGTGGAAGCAATGGAGCAATCATCAAACACGGGAAAAGCATCCTGGGCTGATCGTACGACGGTTGGTGGATATGCCTCAGCTCATTACAACAACCTCAAAGGTTCCGGTGATGCCAAAGACAAGGAAGAAATCGATCTGCATCGCGTAGTGCTTTTTCTGGGGCATGAATTCAATGATCGCATCCGTTTCTTCTCGGAGATCGAATTTGAACATGCCATTGCCGGTGAGGGTCAGGTCGGTGAGGTCGAGGTAGAGCAGGCTTACCTTGAAATGGATTTTAACCAGTACATCAGCGCCAAAGCAGGTGTATATATGGTGCCTGTGGGTATCCTCAATGAAACCCATGAACCAAATACTTTTTATGGTGTAGAACGCAATCCGGTGGAAACCAATATCATTCCTACCACTTGGTGGGTGGCTGGGGTGGCATCTTCGGGAGAGATTGCACCGGGTTGGGGTTATGATATTGGCATTCATGAAGGCTTGTATTCCAGCGCCACAACAAACTACCTGCCGCGAAAAGGAAGGCAAAGTTCTGCTGAGGCCCTTGCCAAGGACGGAGCTGTCACTACACGCCTGAAATGGACGGGCATGGCGGGCTTGGAACTGGCCGGCACCTTCCAATACCAATCAGATATTACCCAAGGCATGGATCCCACCGCAGGTAGCGCTACGCTATATGAAGCACATGCTGCCTATCAAAAAGGTTCGTTTGGCCTGCGTGCGCTCTACGCTCGCTGGGATTTGGACGGTTCCGGTCCAGAATCCATCGGCGCTGATACGCAATATGGTTGGTATATCGAGCCTTCTTACAAGCTAACTCGTTCTTTGGGTTTCTTTGCCCGTTACAACCAATGGGATAATCAGGCAGGTGGAAACTTTGATAGCGGAAAGAGTCAATGGGACATGGGTTTGAACTGGTGGCCGCATGAACAAGTGGTGTTAAAAGTCGATTACCAGATCCAAGACAATGAAAATGGCAATGAGCAGGATGGGTTCAATCTTGGCGTTGGTCTCCAGTTTTAAGCCATGAAGAAGCCAGCAAGCATTAATAGGATGTTGAAAAACTCCTTCCATGGATTTTTTCAACCACGGAAGCAGAAAACGTGGTTTCCCACTTCCTTCATTTTCAATGGCTTACAGCCATCAAAAATGGTGGCACATCCGTGTGCCACACACAGGTTGTCAAAAAACAGTTTTGCTCAACAGCCTGTTAAAACCATTGGGCTTGGACTTGGTGCTTATCTGCTTTTCTTTTTTACAATTGCCAATGCAACGGTGTATCAGAGCAATGAGGAGTTTGTTTCCTCGGTGTTTGAGGGCAAGCCACCCTCGCCTTCTTTTGTGTGGATGCGGGGAGAGATAAAAACGGATGTGGCAAATGTTCTGGGACATCCCTATTCAGGATTGCGCATTCGTTACTGGAAGAAAGACCAGCATACTGCCTGGATCTTGGAAGAAATCGGAAAAGAACGCCCTATCACCACTGGAATCGAGATCAATAACGGCAGCATAGCACGGGTACGTGTATTGGCTTTTCGAGAAAGTCGTGGTGGCGAGGTACGGTATGATTTCTTCACCAAGCAGTTCAAACATGCTCAATTGAAAGCAGACAATACACTGAATCATCCTATCGATGGCATCACAGGTGCAACACTGTCGGTCAATGCGCTCAAGCGCCTGGCAAGACTGGCGCTATATCTGGACAGTAAGGTACAGAACCCATGACGGGTAGTGGACGCCGTTATCTTCGATGGTTTTATCTATGGCATCGACGCATTGGTGTTGCTGCAGCTACCCTGTTCATTATTCTCGTTGTGACAGGCATCGCGCTTAACCATACTACCGAGCTTGATTTGGAACATCACGCCGTAACCAACCCCTTGCTCTTGGGTTGGTATGGCATGGCGACCCCGTCAGCAAAAAAAGTTTTCAGGGTAAATAATCAATATGTAAGCCAGTTCAATGATCATCTTTTCCTGAACAAACGCCCTCTATCATCTGCGACAGGTGCGCTGATCAATGCGGTGGAAAGTGACGGATTACTGTTGGTACTCACCCAGGAAAACCTCTTTGCCTATACCGTTGATGGTGAGCTCGTTGAATCACAAGCCCTTCCCTCTTCCCTTCTGGGAAAGGTGGAGAAAGCAGGTGTCACTATTGACGGCCACTTGCTGGTATTGGCTGAGGGTCACTACCAAAGCATTGGTAGCGATATGCTGGGGTGGAAAGAAGTCGCCGCAACCCAATTGCTGAACTGGTCGGAACCTGCGCCTCTTCCCGAAGCGCTTGCACAATCATTGCGCTCGGACAATTCACCGCTCAAGCTGGAGCGTGTGATGTTGGATCTCCACAGCGGCCGCCTTTTTGGTCGCTATGGCATCTATGTTATGGACGCAGCTGCGGTAGTACTGTTATTGTTGAGTTTGAGTGGATTTTACTTATGGTTACAGCATCATCGGCGTCGCAGGCATACTCGTCGCTGATAGGGTGCCACAAGCATAAACCGAACAGCAGACTCGATAGAAATCGTGATACATTGCCGAGGAAGCGCTGATTTATTCTGGACAAAGCAGATTCGTGCCCCAAATATTCCAGAACAACGCGAAGTCTGCAGCCAAGCCTTTATAGAAAACTTTGTCCCCACCAAACCAAGGAGAAAAACATGACTGTAGCAAGAATCACAGAAATCACAGCAACTTCCAAAAAGAGTTTTGAAGCTGCCGTTGAAAATGGTATCAAACGTGCGAGTAAAACCCTGAAAAATATTACAGGGGCTTGGGTTGCAGATCAAAGCGTATCGGTAAAAAACGGAAAAATTGAAAAATATCAAGTACGACTAAAAGTCACTTTTATTCTGGAATAACTGATTCAGAAGGAATAAGCAGAAGCTCAGGATTGCATGAATAAATCTGAGAAATTTCGGCTTGTCAGGTTCATCAATTCTTCACAGCTTATTCCTCGAAGCTCAGCAATGGTTTCTGCCACGCGAGAGACATATTTGGGCTCGTTGGGCTTCCCTCTGAAAGGCACGGGTGCCAGGTAGGGCGAATCTGTTTCGATCAACATCTTTTCCAGAGGCACTTTGGCGGCAACATCTCGCAATTCCTGTGCATTCTTGAAGGTAACGATACCTGAAAACGATATGTAGAATCCCATATCCAGGGCTGCACTCGCCATATCCCAGTTTTCGGTAAAACAGTGCAATACCCCACCCGCTTGCCGGGCGTCTTCTTCTGCCATGATGTTCAAGGTTTCTTCTCGGGCATCACGGGTATGAATAATCAACGGTTTTTTCGCTGCCTTTGCCGCTTGTATGTGGGTACGAAAGCGTTGTCGCTGCCATTCCAAATCCCCTTCACTACGAAAGAAATCAAGCCCTGTTTCTCCAATAGCAACGTTACGGGGATGGCTAGCCAACTCTATGAGTTCATCTACCGTGGGTTCCTTGCGGTCAAAATCATTGGGATGAACGCCAACAGAAACAGAGATATCTTCATAAGGCATTACCAGTTCCAGCATATCTGGATAACTTTCCAAGTCAATGCTGACGCAAAGCATATGCGTAACGCCGGCTTCCCGGGTTTGTTGCATGAAAACAGAGAAGTCATTTTGATAAGGTGTCAAGTTCACCCGATCCAGATGACAGTGTGAATCAATCAGCATGTGATAAGAAGCGCTGAAGAAAGGCGCTTACATGGTATCCGTTGGGTTATCCAAATCCAGCATACCTGCCAAATGGATTTCGATCTTGTTGCGGGTCACACCTTCGTCATGAGCGCCGAACTGCACCCCGATACCCGCCGTACGGTTCCCCATGGCACCTATAGGTGTGATCCAAATGACTTTACCTGCTACAGGGACACGCTCCGCATCATCCATCAGATTGAGGAGGACAAATACATCATCACCCAATTCATATTTTTTGATGGTGGGGATAAACAATCCGCCATTTTCAACAAAAGGCATGTAGGCTCGATACAAGGTATCCTTGTCCTTGATGGATAAATTGATAATGCCTTGTTGGAATCCTGGCATAGCCATGATCAGCGTTCTCCGTTTGCAAGTCGGCTCCAGTCCAGCAAAATGCTTTCCAGAGCCAGTTGTGGATTCAAATTATTTGCACTCATGCGCTCAAGCTCATGTAGTTTATCGAGCAACCGATATACAAGTTTCAAGTCTACCTGTTCAGACAGGCTTTGCAAGAGGGGAAAGGCATCTTCCACTGATGATGTACATGATTTTTGTCGCACTAAGGTCGAAAGCCAGGACGCAATGTGGTTGGATAACTGAGCAAGATCTTTGTCTTTCAGCCAGGATTCTGCTACCTGAACAACAGCTGACTTGCCCTGCCCTATGGCAATAAAGTCATTTAACAGTTGGTTGTGATGGGCAAGTTCGCCCTCATTTATTAGATCGACCGCCCGCAAGGGAGCGCCTTGCGCCAACCTCAACGCCTGTTCGATTTCTGAGGCTGAAGCAGATACATTGTTTTGTATCCACTCTATCCCTTGTGATTGATTGGGAAGTGGCAATTTGACCAATTGACATCGACTACGAATCGTTACCGGCAGCAAGTCCGTTCTGGCACTGATGAGTACCATCAAAGTACCGTCAATGGGTTCTTCCAGCGTTTTTAGCAAAGCATTCGCCGCTCCTATACCCATTGCTTCCGCAGGATTCAGTATGAAGATACGATAGCTATTTGTATTGACCGATAAGGTATTTCCGGCAACCAGATGCCGAATAGCATCGATACTTATCTGTTTTTTCCCTTCTTCTGGCGTAACCCAACGATAATCAGGGTGGTTGTTTGCTTTGAGCAATAAACACTGCCGACATTGTTGGCATGCTTCCCCTTCAGGTGAAAGATTCTCGCAAAGTAAGGCATGGGATAATCGTTGAGCAAATGCAGCTTTTCCTACGCCTGGAGGTCCTGTTAGTAACAGCGCATGTGGCATTCGACCCTGTGCATGGGCTTGAAGCAGTCGCGCATAAGCCTCTTCATGCCATTCAAATAGTTTCCCCATTTACTTTTTAGCTTCCAGAAAAGCCGTTACTTCATGGCTTATTTGCCCCAACACGTTGTCCAGGGTTACTGAAGCATCAATAAGCTTGATACGCTCAGGTTCTTTAGCGGCAAGATCAAGGTAGGATTGGCGAACTTTTTCAAAAAATACCTTTGCTTCCTTCTCAAATCGGTCAGGAGCAGAGCGCTTTCCAGCCCGCGCCAACCCCTGCTCCACGGGAAGATCAAGCAACAGGGTCAAATCAGGCTTCTTACCCTTTTGCACCCATGTTTCCAGGGTTTGAATACGCGCTTGATCGATTCCTCGCCCACCACCCTGGTAAGCATATGTGGCATCGGTAAAACGATCACATAACACCCAGGTCCCCCGGGCAAGTGCGGGCAATATTTTTTGCTGCAAATGCTCAGCACGAGAGGCAAACATCAGCAACAATTCCGCATCATCACTCATACCTGTGTGTTTATGCCCCAGCAAGGTCTGGCGCAAATCTTCCCCGAGCTGCGTGCCCCCAGGTTCACGGGTATGCAGGATCTCTTTCCCGGCAGCGAGTACAAGCTGCTGGAGGTGATCCATAGCGGTTGTTTTGCCTGCGCCTTCAATGCCTTCCAGCGTTATGAACATTCCTTGAGCCATTATCTATTTTATTCCTCAATGTTTTGAGGCTACCTCTGACCGGTATCGGCATTTGTGGGGGATTAGTTTGTTGGCGCTACTATAGCGAGGAGTAAAAATCTGATCAAGCCAAAGCCTTGTCCAAAATGAAATGACTCAGACTCCAGGGTTTAAAAAGCAGTTTACCTCAGCGCATTGCCTGCTATAAATACAAACACCCAGGTAATTATGCCGACCAATAGCACCACACTGTCCTCCCTTACTACACGGTCATTCTGAACAAGGTTTCTTTGCGACAAACCCAACTGCACTATCCCACCCATTACATACAGACAGGGGAGCTGAGGCTGAGGGTGACTGCTGTTCAGGAACAGCATAGCCCCTATTACAATCAACATTAATGGCAGTAAGCTCACTACGCTACCAATGAGACGATCTGATCTGGTAGGGGCTTTGAATAATACTGCCAGCAGAATGGCTAAACTGGCACCACCAACATCAATCAACATGGTGATTACCAACATATAGACGATAGACTGTTTCCAAATAAATAGTGCTACCAACGCCCAAAATGGACCGTTGCTGACTATCCAGAGGCGTTTCCAAAATGAGACGGGGAAGACCAGATAACTGATCACAGTTGCAAGATACAGTGCCAGTGCCATCACTCCCAGGATAAGAACCGGCAACCTCAGCATTTCCCAAATACTGACCTGGTAAAGAAAAGCGGCTGTACCAATCGAAGGCAGCAACGCGAGATAGAATAGATATGCCCGGTCAAACGACAGTGGTTTGCGGGTCAAAAAGGGGGCGGAGGAATTAATGTTTAACCACTCCACCACTCTTCACAGACAAAGGTCGGCCTAGTCGCGTCTGTCCAAGCTTAACACCATAGTTTTTCTCAATCATTGCCTTGAAGCTATAATCACCTACAGGCTGGTAGTATTCTCCTAACCTACCATCTTGGAGCATCGGTATAAAAAGCAATAGCTATCGCTGACAACGTAATCACAGACAGTATTATTAACCATGTTGACTCTCTCCTAGACAGTTTTCTGGTTCCCTGTGTTGTCAGAAAGTGAAATATGGGAAACACCAACAATAAACCAAGCAGTGCTAATACTAGCATTAAATAATCAGGCATAATCAATCCACAAGTATCTATAGTCTTCACTACAAGATGCAGCTAAGGAAGCCTCTGATCGATTCTGGCGCGTGCGGTTTGCGCCTTGAACGGAACACATTCACCACAATCTGCTCACGCCAGAATCAATCAGAGCTTCCCTAAAGAATTGCAGGAATTGTTATTTACCGCTTCAACTGTATTTGTCCCGTTTTCATCTTTCAATGCACTACAATCCTGGTTCATTTTACCGCTACTACCTATTGATTAAACTAGTTCCCACTTGTCCTTTTACTGAGATACCCATTATTTTTTCAGCTGATATTTTCGCACAGCATTATTGTGTTGCCTGAGGGTAGCAGAAAATTGGTGGCTGCCATCGCCTTTGGCAACGAAGTACAGCGCTTTTTCTTGTGCAGGGTTGACTACAGCCAATA
>CAYXOS010000092.1:0-10564 GCA_964467115.1 uncultured Sedimenticola sp. | reverse complement strand
GCGAGCAGATTGTGGTGAAAAATCGCTCAGTTCAAGGCGCAAACCGCGCGTAATACCCCAGGGCACCCTCTCTTGCGCAAGCGCAATTCACCTTGTAGCAAGCTATTGCGAAGGTTTGCAACGCAGAAATGAGTGATTTTGCGCCGCAAGATGCCGTGTCACGAATCAATCAGAGCTTCCTTAGGAGTCTGTCAGATTCAATGCTGTTTGGTTGCAAATCCGACAACCTCCTAGACATGATGTCTAGCGGTCCTTGTATTCAGTCGCTATACATCCAAAAAACGCCTTGAAGCGTCGGCAAAAATGGCTGGGGCTCTTAAAACCCAGGTCATAGGCAACAGCAGTAATGGCTTCACCACATTGGATACGTTCAGCGGCACGTTTCAAACGTAGCTGTTGCTGCAGCTCTACGGGAGAACAGCCGATTTTCTCCTTGAATTCCACGTATAGACGGCTGCGACTCATACCCGCATGCCGACAAAGCTGTACTATATCAAGAGGTTGAGACAATGTGCTATTGATCCAGTCCAGTGCCGCAACCAGGGCATTGGCTTCAGGGTCTTTGCTGCACCAAGTTAGAAGAAAATCCCGGGTCTTGTGCCGCAGCATGCGGATGATCAATTCCGTGATATTCAAATCGATGAGTAAGTTGCGATCCGGGTGATTTTCCGTGAATAAGGTCAAGAGCCGATTCAGCAATCGCTGGGTCTCGGTATTGTGGTGGGTGTGCAATACCGGTGTAGCAAACTGCCAATGCTCAACCATTCCCGGTACGGAAATGCTTTCACTCAGACGTTCACTGATGGAATTGACCTTTTCTCTGGAAATTTCAACGGTCAGACAAGTGGTTGGATTGTCAATGCGTGCCTCAGGAAAATCGATATCCACTATTTGTCCCGGTGCCATGACAAAGCTTTCATGGGGTAGAAATACCTGACCTTTGGCAGTCTCGCCTGCATTGGGATGATGCATGACTTTTCGCCCGGATATCATGCCGCAAAAAAGTAATTCCTCTGCATCCAAACGCACCCTCGAAGCCGCTTCATAGGTATCATAAATACTGACTTCGGAGCAATCACCAGCAAAACTTACTTTGTTTTCAACAAGTTTTTGTGGCGCACGTGTTTTAGTAAGTTTGCTCAAAACAGGAAAAAAACCACCCAGTAAAACCAAGAATATACCAGATATTCAGACTCACACCCGCATATTATGGACGCTGGAGCAACGCTTCTGGATGCTCAGGCAATCAGCCTTTGTCGAAAAGAATTAGTTTAGATGCACACTTCCATTCTATTTTCAGTTCGGAGAAAAACATGTCTAAGCAACCAGAATTCAAGGAACAGTATGAAAACTTCATCGGTGGTGAATGGGTAGCCCCGGTCGATGGTGAATATTTCGACAACAATTCCCCTGTAAACGGTCAGTTTCTGAGTCGAATTCCCCGCTCTACAGGCAAGGATATCGATCTTGCGGTGGCTGCTGCCTGGAAAGCTGCTGCCAGTTGGAACAAGAGTTCAGTCACTGAGCGCAGCAATATGCTGCTGAAAATAGCCGATGTCATCGAACAAAATCTCGAAAAAATTGCCCATGCCGAGACCTGGGACAACGGAAAGGCCATTCGTGAAACCACGGCGGCAGACATTCCCCTGACCATTGATCATTTCCGCTATTTTGCGGGAGTAATCCGGGGAGAGACGGGAGAAGTATCAGACCTGGATGCCAATACGGTCTCCATGGAAGTTCACGAACCTCTGGGTGTTGTCGGACAAATCATTCCCTGGAACTTCCCCATATTGATGGCAGCCTGGAAACTTGCACCTGCACTGGCGGCTGGTAACTGTGTGGTACTCAAACCTGCAGAGCAAACGCCGGCATCGATTCTGGTGGTGATGGAGTTGATCCAGGATATATTGCCTGCTGGCGTAGTGAACGTGGTAAACGGTTTTGGTCCCGAAGCAGGAAAACCCCTTGCTACCCACCCGGATATCCGTAAGGTTGCCTTTACTGGTGAAACCACCACCGGGCGTTTGATCATGCAATACGCGTCCGAAAATATCATTCCAGTTACGCTGGAACTGGGTGGAAAATCGCCCAACATCTTCTTTGACAGCGTCATGGCTGCGGATGATAACTTCCTTGATAAAGCAATTGAAGGTCTGGTGTTGTTTGCTTTCAATCAGGGTGAAGTCTGTACCTGCCCTTCCCGCGCACTGATTCAGGAAAACATCTATGACGAGTTCATGGAGCGCTGCCTGAAACGCATTGATGCCATAAAAATGGGAGACACACTGGATCCATCCACCATGATGGGTGCCCAGGCATCCAACGATCAATACGAAAAAATCCTCAACTACATTCAGATCGGCAAAGATGAAGGTGCAGAAGTTTTATGTGGCGGTGAAGCATACAAAAATGCTTCCTATCCAGATGGTTATTACATTCAACCAACGCTACTCAAAGGTAGCAATGAGATGCGCGTCTTCCAGGAGGAAATTTTTGGTCCAGTGCTTTGCGTAACAACCTTCAAAGACGATGAAGAAGCACTGCAAATCGCCAACGATACTTTGTACGGACTGGGCGCCGGTGTTTGGACCCGGGACATTCATCAAATGCAAACCTTTACCCGCGGTATCGAAGCCGGGCGAGTATGGGCAAATTGTTATCATCTCTATCCTGCTCATGCATCTTTTGGCGGTCAAAAGAAATCTGGAATTGGCCGTGAAACCCATAAGATGATGCTTAACCACTACCGTAAAACCAAAAATATTCTCATGTCTTATGATAAAAATCCCCTAGGGTTCTTCTGATTCATCGGTATAAGGCTGCATCAGCAATGGTGCAGCCTCTTTTTGGGAAAAGCATATGAGCACCAAAGAATACGCTGAACGTGTTGCCGTTACTGACGCAGCGGCAAAAGTGATTGATCAATTGCGGGAGAAACATGGCGAACTCATGTTTCATCAAAGCGGCGGCTGTTGTGATGGCTCTGCCCCCATGTGTTTTGCCGTTGGCGATTTTATGGTGGGGTCGCGGGATGTAAAACTGGGAAGCATCCATGGCTGCGATTTCTACATGGCGGCAGATCAATTTGAGTTTTGGCAAAACACCCATTTAACCGTGGATGTCACAGAAGGACGTGGTGCCGGTTTTTCTGTAGAAGTATCCCTCGGCCTTCGCTTTGTCACCCTTTCACGCTTGTACAGCGACGAAGAACTGGAAAACCTGAGGCCAGTGGAAAGCGGCTGATTCTATCGAAAATTGTTAGTTTTCCAACGATCATTGGGCATATTTATCTCTAACATAGCTTTCCACAATCTGTTGGAATTCAACGGCAATCCCGTCACCTTTCAGGGTGACGGTTTTTACCCCATCCACATACACAGGGGCGGCTGGTTGCTCACCTGTTCCGGGCAGGCTGATGCCGATATTGGCATGTTTGCTCTCGCCAGGACCATTGACGATACATCCCATTACCGCCACATTCATTTCTTCCACGCCAGGAAACTCACGGCGCCAGCGTGGCATACTGGCATCCAGATATTCCTGGATATCCTGAGCCAATTGCTGAAAATAGGTGCTGGTGGTTCTACCGCATCCTGGGCAGGCAATAACCTGAGGAGTAAAGGAACGCAACTCCAATGCCTGTAGTATCTGCTGCCCGACTTTCACTTCCGTGGTACGACTACCGCCAGGCTCAGGCGTCAATGAAATACGAATCGTATCACCAATCCCTTGCTGTAAAAGCACGGATAAAGCAGCTGTAGATGCAACAATTCCTTTTGACCCCATACCTGCCTCGGTCAAACCCAAGTGCAATGCATAATCACAACGCGCCGACAGCATCTGGTAAACAGCAACCAAATCCTGTACACCACTCATCTTGCAAGACAATACGATTCGGTCAGCACCAAGCCCCACCGCCTGAGCTTGTGCTGCACTTTCCAATGCCGAGGTAACCATGATTTCCCGCATCATTTGATCTGCATCCAGGGGATCTGCTGAGCGGGCGTTCTCATCCATCATACGCGCCAGCAGTTGCTTGTCCATGGACCCCCAGTTGACGCCGATGCGTACTGCTTTCCCATGTCTGATCGCCATGGCTATCATGGCATTGAATTGCTCGTCCTTTTTTTCTCCACTTCCTACATTGCCAGGATTAATACGGTATTTTGCCAAAGCTTTTGCACAATCTGGGTATTCTTCCAGCAAACGATGTCCGTTGAAGTGGAAATCGCCCACGAGCGGTACATCGACCCCTTGAGCATCCAATTGTTGGCGAATGTCTCCTACACTGGCGGCTGCCGCTTCGTTGTTCACTGTCAAACGTACTAATTCTGAACCTGCTGCTGCTAACTCGGAAATTTGCGCCACTGTCGATTGAACATCCGCCGTATCGGTATTGGTCATGGATTGCACCACCACAGGCGCTTTTCCTCCCACCAGTACATTTCCAACGGCAACTTCATGGGTGTATTTACGTTGTATGGACATTTTGAAAGTGATTTTCCTGGAATCAGCAACTGTTTGACAGAGAGAATTATACCGTGAAACAAGGTATGGCAACGACGCTATCGTTACCAAATAGGCTGGAAAAAGAAAACCCGGCTATTGCCGGGTCTCCAAAGGAATCAGCTGTATGCGTTTAACGCAACTTGCCAATACCTAACATCTTGAGAATATACTTCTCGTAGATGGGCTCAGACGAACCTTTCTTCATCTTGCGGATGAAATACTTTTCAAAGGCAATTTTCGCCATATGCACCCACTTGCCTTTCTTGAACCAGGCAACATTACGGGGTGGAATCTGTGGCAATGCTACAAATGCAGCACCGGTATCACCCATGTCTGCCAGACAAATCGCATTCCAGGTCGCTTTGGTATCCAACTCTTTACCTTCCAGTTCATTGGAAATGTTGTGGACGATGGCTGTTACCATGGATTCGATCATGTATCCCGTCTTGGGCGCACCTGTAGGTACCGGAGTCGCTTCTACGGGCGGAATGGCAATACATACGCCTGCCGCATAGATGTTGGGATAGGTCGGATTACGCTGATAGGCATCAACAAATACAAAGCCGCGTGGGTTACACAGGTTTTCAACATTCATTACCGCATCAACGCCTTTGAATGCCGGCAACATCATGGAGAACTTGAACTCTACTTCATGATCCTTGATCTTGTTTCCGGAGTCATCATACTCCTCGACAAACATCTTACCTTCTTCAACTTTGGTTACCTTGGCATTGGTAATCCAGTTGATGTGGTGGTTGCGCATTTCAGATTCGAGCATGCCTTTGGAATCACCCACGCCCCCCAGACCCAGATGTCCGATGTATGGTTCGGAGGTAATATAGGTCATGGGAACCTGGTCACGAATTTTACGTTTACGCAGATCGGTATCGACAATAAATGAAAATTCGTAGGCAGGACCAAAACAGGAAGCAAAAGGCATGGCGCCAATAACAACATGTCCAGGATCTTCCAGCAGTTCTTTGTAGCTATCGTATGCTTTTTCAGCATGATCTACACTACAAATGGATTCTGTGTGTCCACCATTAGGACCTGAGCCTTCGACTTCTTCAAAAGCAAGGCGAGGACCTGTTGCAACGACCAGATAATCAAAATCCAGACTTTCACCGCCTTCAAGTTCCAGACGATTGTTGTCCGTGTCAATTTTTTCACAACGCTTGGCAATAAAATTGATACCTTTGCGTTCCACATGAGGACGAATATCAAAGGTAATGCTGGCTCGGTCACGCCAGCCTACCGCCAACCATGGGTTGGATGGTACGAATTGAAAATAGTCACGCTCATTGACCAAAGTTACCTGATGTTCTGATCCCAGTTTTTCACGTAACTCATAGACGGCTGGCATGCCGCCGGTTCCGGCGCCAAGTACTACGATGTGTGCCATCGAATGCCTCCTCAAGGGCTAATATGCTGATAGATTCGCTGTGGCTCTTATTCTTTAACAACATCGGGCCAACGAGCGATAGGAAGTTGGATTATTGCAAATTCAAGCGGGATTTACCACGCATAATCTACAAAACCCTATATATAAGAATATGATAATTAAATGAATATTTAATATGCCGCCTGAGCATCAGTTCCCAGACGGCAATATATAGTAGTGGTTTTACAAATCACCATTTACGCCAGCATCGACAATACTGTAGATCGTGTCTTTAACTTTTACTGCCAGAGGTTGAAGCTCTTTAGGAAGGCTGACACCTTTTACCATCATTTCCATATTCATGGTAACGATCCACCCCTGCCCTTTGGAATCTTTCAATACGGCGATACGGCAAGGGAGGAAACCTGCAAATGTAATATCATGTTCAACCATCTTCTTTGCAATCAAGGCATCACAAAATGCCAAAATACGCATGTAATTGGCTTCTTCACCCATAGCTTTGACTTGCTCTGACAATGGCAGATCAGCAACCAGTTTAAAATTCAGGTTGTTGGCACGCAACATCATGGAGTCAATGGCATCTTCGACAGACACATCATCGTTGATTTTGAATTTCTGGATGCTCGCCTGAACCATCTTCTGCATGGCGGCTTGATCCATCTCCGGCATGGCAGCTTTCTTCTCTGCTGCCATAGCAGTGGTTGATACCAGTAGTGCAAGCCCAACGGCCAGTAGTTTTTTCATCATCTCGAACTCCTCATTCTCATTTGGTTCTGTTTTAAGTAAACGATTAACCCGGCGACCAGGGTTTTGTACTCGGCAGTTCAAGCAAAATGCGCTTCAATGCTGGGTTTGCGGGCATAAAGAAAGGCCAACGGCATTTGCTACTCCTGGTCGTAAGGTTAATCGTGGCATAGTAGCGTGTTTGCAGGCTTGGGAACATTGTGGAAAACCTTAGGCTGGAAATTGCACCAAGATGTGGAGTTTTCCCAGAGAGATTCTTGTTCGGATTGTTCTAAGGAAGCTCTGATCGATTCATGACACGGCATCTTGCGGCGCAAAATCGTTCATTTCTGCGTTGCAAACCTTCGCAATAGCCAGCTATTACGTACGGTTTGCGCCTTGAACTGAACACATTCACCACAATTTGTTCGCGCCAGAATCAATCAGAGCTTCCCTAACAAAAGAAAGGCATTGTTGCTCAATGGCTTGCTTTACTCAAATCGAGCTTGCCACTAACCAGTTCATGTAACGAGGGTGTTTGCAGTTGAATACCTTTTTCCTGAGCAACCTGTAATACCAGCCCCAACATCAGCTGCCGTATTTTGAGTACTTGGCGTGTTTCCTTGATGTAATAAAAACATGTCCACTGTACGGAATAATCTCCCCCACGGGTTGCTCGAATTTCCACTTCATATTGATTTTCAATGGGAAGATCGGTGTTTTCTTTGGCATGTTCAATAACACTATTGAACAGATCTACAACTTGTTGTTCTGAAATATCGTAGGAAACATTGATATTCAAACCTTCACGCAAGCCTTTCGCCGATGCAAAACGAGACAAGTTGTGTACAGTCATACCACGCAATTTTGTGTTTTGTATCAAGATTCGGTGGTTGTTTGCCAAATGTAGAATTTCAGTAAAAAAGACTTTGGTGCGAAACACCATGCCAATCTGACCTGGGTCTTCTCCGAGCTGAATAATATCCCCTTCTGCGATGAGACGGCTGTTGAGAATGACCAGCCCACTTACCAGATCAGGAACCCAGGAAGCCTGGGTCAATGCCAGCATGACACCGATGACGCCCAGTACCCCGCCCGCTTCCAGCAAGGTGCTGTAACCGAGGATGCGAATAACAGCTACCAGAACGATAACGGACACCACAACTGCGGCAATCAATGTCAACAACCGGGAATTGTAGGTTTCAACAAATACGGTTTCTTCCCCCCGTTTGCGTTCATTCCCCCAGCGTCGGCGAATCAAGCGACTGATGGTGTAGAAACATAGCCAACCGACATAGATTGCCAACAATACGCCCAGGGTTCGCGTAACCCAGGCGGCTTCTCCCCCAGGGTTCATCAGGGCATTGGTAATCACAAACCCGACTGCAATAACATTGGCGAAGCGGAATACATTCAATCGGCCGCTGAAATTCTGCTGATCATCCCCTTCGGGAAACAGCAGTTTCAACAACGGGCGGGAAAAAAGCAAAAGTAACAAATTTGCTCCCAGCAGAAACAAATCCATGGTCGACAAGCTACCGGTAACGCTATTCCAGTTCATTGTTTGAATTTGCTCCCGTATTTTCGCCACACCCAGCTTCTTGGCTTATCGATACCTGTCAACATGTAATCCAGGGTGGGTTTGTGTGAAAGTGTCCATTCCATGGTGGAAAACGCCCGCCAGGTACCACAGAACAAAAGCTTGTCTCCGGGGAGTAGTGACGTGTCTCCGTCTGGAAGCAATTCTCGACTGTTCCGGCTGATTCTCAACAGTGCAATACAATCCAGTGGTTTGTCCCTGTCAGATGGACTTGCCATGATCTTTTTCAGTGTCACCACTTGTCCGTGATCCATGGCGTCCCAAATGGCTTTATGTCTTTGGTTATCAAGTACGATTTCCTGGATTTCCGGCACGCGATGATCCACCATTCCTGCGATTTTGCTTATAAGTACACAGGCCCATTCTTCATTCTGATAGGCCGCCAGGCTCATGAACTCATACAGCATGGGCGTTGCCAACAGTACACGAATCTTCTCGGCGACAATCGCACTGGGGTGCATGACCATGTCCGCATCCACCGCCTGAAACAAGGTATCGTTTTCACGATAGTTCTGGCGTGCAATAACAAACAATTTATTGGTCATGGCTCTTGCGGTCATGACAATGGAAAGGTTATTGGCATCATTGTCGGTTCCGGCAACGATGCCAACGGTTTGCTGTATGTCGGCTTCGAGCAGGGTTTCTTCCTCTGTTCCCCTACCCTTTACCACCCCTTGCTTGGGTTCACCTGTTTTTTCCGGCATGGCTTCGACGACAGTAACCGATACGTCTTCTTTTTTCAGACGTTCGAATACGGATTTTCCAAAGCGCCCATAGCCACCAATAATCCAATGACCACTGGTTGGTGGATAAACCGGCTCTGGCAGCATTGTCCCTGGCTTTGCGGTCAACCAGCTTTGCAGCAAATACAGCCCTGGGGTCTGCAAGGCAGTGGAAAGGTATTTGGCAAAGGTATCAAAAGGATCAATGATGTAATCGGTTCCAAAAGAAGCCATGTTGTTTTCAATATCATGGGAATCTGCACGGCAGATAACTGTCACCTTGGGGTTGAGCAATTTGGCAGTGATGGCGATTTTCAGATTGACTTCATTGTTATTTGTCAGGGCAACAATACCGGAGCACTGGTCATGCCCCAGTCCCGCCTCCAGCAAATGACGCGGCGTGCGTGCATTGGCATGTAAGGCAGGCACAAAATCTCTTAGGTTTTGCAGTTTTATAAGGTTGATTTTGTTTTCATTTTCATCAACCACAACCACATGCTGACCCCGTTCTGTCAATGCCTGCGCCAGCTCCCTGCCGGTCTCACCATAGCCGCACAGGATATAGAAAGGCTCCCTAAGATGCCGGATACGTTGGGCAAAACGTCTTTCTTTGATCGCCTGTTGAAACGTCTTGTCTTGCAACAAGGTAAGAATGGTACCGATGGCGTACAACCATGAAACCACCGACATATAGATGCAAACCAGTACCCAGACTCGTTGTGCATCTGTAAATTCATGGGGTATTTCCCCAAAACCAATTGTGGTAGACATGAAGCTGACGAAATAAAAGGCATGAAAAAAACTCATCTGCCATGGGTTCCCCTGGGCATCCTGCCCGGGAATCAGCACCAACCCCAGTACCGACACGGCGTACACCAACACCAGAGTCAGGATTGGGCGCCGCAAACGACGCAAAATAAGGAAGACGATATTGTCCATTAGGGGCTCAGCGGCGCAGCATGACCGTTTCAATGATCAGCAATATCACAGAGATGATGTTTGCCAACATGGCGCCACCACTGAGAGAAACAATGCTTGCCATGGCGGAAGGGGTGAGTCCGGTACCCGAGATATGCTCCACCCACATCCACACAACAGCGCCTGCCAATAGCTGCAAAACAGCGACCAGACTGGTGGAAAGTAACACCGCACCCAACTGGCTGCGGTCGCCAAACTTCAAGACGGTGGCGATGATATTGACGATAAGCACCGCGAACAGTTCATACACATTGTGATGCACGGGATCATCAATTTCTCCGACAAAGAAACCGAAATTCAGCGTAAGAGAGAGGACAATAAAAAAACCGAAGACCACTTTTTCTGGATTCATGAACTTTCCTGCATTCCATTTGATCGAAACATCATGGGAATGTAGCAGGAAATAGGGTTACTTGAAAATCAGAGTCTGTGTGTTTCGTCTATTAATTCAGGACCCAGAGTCAAATCAAGCTAAATTGTTGATTTTACGATACCTCACCTTGATTTGACGCTGACCCTGCACCTTATCAAACGCCACCGCTCAAAGAGGGTGGCATTTGATGGGTAATGCCTTAGGGAAGCTCTGATCGATTCATGACACGGCATCTTGCGGCGCAAAATCGTTCA
>CAYXOS010000091.1:0-10904 GCA_964467115.1 uncultured Sedimenticola sp. | reverse complement strand
GGTCGTGGCTGCAACGAGATATTTATCGCCCAGAGTGACCAAAAGAATCTATTTGCGCAATGTACTGCACTACTCGACCAACAACATCTGAATATTCTTGAAGCCCGTATTCAGACCACAGACAGTGGCATCGCCATGAACAGTTTCTTCGTTCTGGAAGTTGACGGTCAACATATCGCTCCGGGACGCCAGCGAGAAATACTGGAGATTCTGGAATACGGATTACAGGAACAACCCATTGCCGCATCCACTGCCAGGCCGCTACCCCGACGCCTGCAACAATTTTCCAGCAACAGTGATATCCAAATCACCCAGGACGAAAAAAACCAATTGACACTGTTGCGCATCAAAAGCATGGACAGACCTGGGTTGCTATCACTCATCGCCTGGGTATTGGCAGAACAAGAACTGCGTTTGTTGAGTGCAAAAATTACTACCCTGGGTGCCATGGCGGATGATATGTTTTCCATCACCGATGCCCATGGAAAGCCACTGCAAGACAATGCGCAGCAACAAAAATTACTCGATGCACTATTGCAAAAACTGGATCCCCCAGCTGAAAGCTTGAAATGCCCCCCATGAACTTATCTCCTGGAGAGAATATGCCGAAAATTTTTTTTCACCGTCTAATTGTTTCCCTGTTTACTGGCAGTTTGATCGTTGCTTGTTCAGAAAAAACTGAAGAGCAGCCAACAGCACCATCAACCCTCATCAATATAAAAAACCCGGGCTTTGAGATGTCCGAATCTCTTCCCGAGGGCTGGACGCTAACCCAACATACTGGTGCCGCCGCTTACGAAGGAAGCATCGACAAAAAAACTTTTACCGAAGGGAAACAAAGCTTCAAAATCACCCGCATCAGTGAACAATTTTGGGGTATGCTAAGTCAACACATTGATTTACCGGGCATGATGGGGAAAAAACTGACCCTAACTGCAATGGTAAAAAGCGATGCCTTGAAACCCAAAGGCTTTAACCTTTCCCTGCACTTTCGCCAACGCAGTGGAAAATTTATTTCTGAAGTAAAAAGCAAACTACTAACCGGGAATACAGATTGGCATCAAATCAAATTTGATGCGGTTGTCCCTGATAACACCAGCACACTTCAAATTGCAGCGACCCTGCTTGATGAAGGTACCGTTTGGTTGGACGATATAAAAATCGCGGTAGAAAAGTAGATAAGGAGTATGAGCCGGTTATTTGCCTGGCTTTGCAGCCACATTGTCTCGAATATAAATCGGTTGTGCATGCTCCGCTGCCACGGTTTCTCCGGCGAGCAAAGCTGCTAACCCCAGGCTGGCAACATCTCTGGCGTGAATGCGCAAATCAGGTAGTACCCTGGAAATATGCGTTGCATTACTCAAGGTATCCCCATACGCCGCCCAACCACTACCCGCTCCCCAGCAACCAATATTGAGGTCTTTGAGATCCAAATCCGGCGTTGCCACTTGTTCTTCACCCTGCACGGTCATGATGCCGTTTTGCAAATGACAAAGCGCCCAATAAATTTCGCCCATGCGAGCATCCAGGGCACTGAGTACCTGTTCTGCCCCCTGCTCTCGCCAAGCTGCTTGAGCCAATGCCGCTAACGTGGAAACCGGAGCGACGGGCAGATCTGCCCCAAAAGCGATGCCTTGAACAACACCGGTAGCAATGCGAATTCCAGTGAAGGAGCCAGGTCCCCTGCTGAACGCCAGGGCATCCAGTTGTTGAACAGACACTTCAGCCTCTGACAACAACTCATCGATCATGGGAAGTATGAGTTCGCTATGCTTGCGCGGTGCCAATTCATATCGCCACAGCATTTCATCATCGACGCAAAGCGCCGCTGAACAGGTATCTTCGGTGGTATCGACAGCCAGTAATTTCATCTAGAAGGCTTCCAGCAAGTCAGGCAGTGATTTTTTTGGAACGTTCCAGCGCTTCTTGTTGTGCAATTTTCAAGCGGCGGTTGAGGTCGGCTTCCAGAGATTTATAAACCTGAATTTCAGCCCGTTGATAGACAGTCTCAGGAATCTGCCCAGCAAAGGTGATGAGTGCATCACAAAAAGCAATATCAGCTTCCAGAGCAGAGATTTTGACTTTGAAACGTGCCGGCAGTGGGATTTTTCGGGCTTCCATAAGCTGATTCTAGCAGTGTCGCCGGCTTTGTCGAAGTTCATTTCTCATAAACTTATCCTCTTCAGGCGGTGGAAAGCATATCAGCATGCAGTGCTGCTAGCAGATTTTTGGGGGTAAGCATTCCAACCAGGCAATCGTCCGCATCAACCACGGGTAGATGATGTACCCCCTTTTCATAGAACACGGGAAACAGCTCGAGAATATGTTGATCTTCCCGGATAGTAATGACGGGTGAGCTCATGACATGTCCCGCATACTCAGGTTTGTCGGTACTGATACCAGGGGAAGGCTTTAAAAAATGCTGCAACCGTTTTGCCAGAGGATTGCCATCTTCCGCTTTCACCTGATTGAGAAAATCAGCAATGGTCACAATACCCAAGACATGATGTTTGGTATCAATGACAGGAATACTGCGAATCTTGTGCTTCCACATGAGTTTCCAAAGGTCTTCAACTTTATCGCCATATTCTGCACTCACCACCTGGCGGGTCATGATTTCCCCACACAAAATTTCTCCCATGCGTCGTCGACGGGCATGGGTGGCAGATAAATTGAAGATACGGGACAAATCGTCTTGAGACACGTCCACGTATTCATTGATTTCTTTTAGCGCGTATTCCAGATCTTCCTTGGCAATGCTCAAAGGCGCTTCGACCCTATCACTACCAATTCGATCGGCTGCCATTTTCTTCAGCTTGGGCAGGGTATTGGGATAATATCGATTGGGAAGCAGGTTGTTGATCAGCAATGCCCAACCCAGCATTACCAGCACATTCACCAACACTGGCGTAAGCAGATATTCATAGCCCATGGAACGTATGGCATCACCACCAGCAACCACAGTAAGCGCCGTTGCTCCCCCAGGGGGATGCAAACAACCCGTCACATACATAACAAAGATCGCCAGGGAAACCGCCAATGCCGCTGACAATACGGGATCCTTGATCAATACAGCAACACTGACACCAATCAAACCCGATATCAAATGTCCCCCGGCGAAAGGCCAAGGCTGAGAAAGCGGCCCCAGGGGAACGGCAAACAGCAACACCGCAGAAGCCCCCATGGAAGCCACCACCCAGGGTAAATCCTTGGGGGCAAGGAAAAAACTGCTGACCCACATCACCAATCCAATACCACCGAGGGCTGCCAGACCAGAAAGCGCTTTTTCACCGATGGAAACACTGTCTTTGCCAGGCCAAAACAACAGTTTGAATTCTTGGATACTCAAGGTTTCTCTCCCTTACGCAACATCTTCTGTAAGTGTTTTGGCATTCGTATGGCACCACTAAAGTCAGCATCTGCAACGCCTGCATTGACGAAACGTGAATGCAGCAGATTGGCAGCTCGAAATTTTGTACCATCCAGATGAGTGCCGTTGAGCAGTGAATGGACAATAGTCGCCCTGGAAAAGTCTGCCCCCTCCATGGAAGCCCCGGTGAGGGTCGCATCAACAAAGTAAGCATCAGTAAGCTTACTGTCGATCATCACCGCCCGCTGCATGAAACAACCGGTAAATTTGCTATGACTGAAATCACTCTCTTCCATAGCGATGTCTTTCATATAGGCGTCCTGAAAGTTCGCTCTGCGAGCACTGACGCTATTCAGGTTGGCACCAAACATATCGGCCGCAACAAAACGACTGCCATCCAGTTTGCTGCCATCAAACGTGGTATGAAAAAGCTCCGCATCAAGAAAGTCAGCATCAAGAATACGGCAGTCCGTCAGGAACGCCCATTTGAAATCGGCTGCTTTCATACTTGCTCTGGAAAAATCACACCCGGGCAGACGGGCATTGGAAAAATCAACACCATTGAGTAACGCGCCACGCAAATTCAAATTAGGAATATGCTTGCCTGCAAACGAACAATGACGCAGATCTGTGTGAGGCATGGGATAGGCACAATTTCCTCTGGGCAGACCTGCCGCGAAGGTGTCCGACAGAAAAAACACCAGAAAAAGCAACCCCATTTTCGAGAACATATTATCCACGACTCACATTTATTTTAAGATGATCATATTAATTCAATATTTTTGCTTGGCAACCAAACTCTTGTGCTAGACTTTTAAACCAACAAGGTCACTTCGGTGACGCTTATTCTACGACCAATTAGGGCGATTATCCTAAAATGTCTGAATTGCTGGAATTATTGCGCAAATCTTCTCCTTTTTTCGATGGAAATTCTGCTTTTATCGAAAATTTGTATGAAAACTGGTTGCAAGACCCCAATAGTGTAGCGGAAAACTGGCGTCGTCAATTTGAAAAACTACCTCAAGTCAATGGCTACGATGGTGAAGATATCTCCCACCAGCGTATTCAGCAGGATTTCAAGCGCCTGGCAAAAGAGAAATGCAGCAGCCACATCAGTGGTGATGACCCCCTTGCTGCCCTTGCCGCCGCCCGCCAAGCCTCTGTTCTACGCCTGATAAATGCCTACCGAGTACGCGGACACCAACTCGCCAATCTTGATCCACTGCGACTGCACGAAAAACCCAATCTACCTGAATTAACCCTCAGCTACCACAATCTCACAGAAGATGATTTGAAAAGGGTGTTCAACACAGGCTCTCTGTTTGCCCCGGAACGATTGCCCCTGGAGAACATTCTTGATCTGGTGCAAAAAGTGTATACCGGAACCGTGGGTTCGGAATACATGCATATAACAGATACCGTAGAAAAACGCTGGATTCAACAGCGATTGGAAACTTATCGCACCCGCCCCGAACTCTCCAACGGTGACAAGCGCTGGATTCTGCGCATGCTCACCGCTGCCGAGGGATTGGAAAAATATCTGCATACCCGCTATGTGGGACAGAAGCGCTTCTCCCTGGAAGGTGGCGAATCCCTGATCCCGTTGCTGGACGAACTGATACAACGGGCAGGTCGCGATGGTGTTGAAGAAGCCGTGATCGGTATGGCTCACCGGGGACGCCTGAACGTATTGACCAATATCATCGGCAAACCCCCTGCCGAGATTTATGACGAATTCCAGGGCAGGCGTAAAAGCCATGGCATTATGACTTCTGGCGATGTGAAATACCATAAGGGCTTTTCCAGCAGCATCGAAACCCCTGGCGGTATTATTCATGTAGCCTTGGGTTTCAATCCCTCTCATCTGGAAATCATCAGTCCAGTCATCGAGGGCTCAGTGCGCGCCCGGCAGCGTCGCCACAACGACACCCAGGGAGAAAAGGTGTTACCCATCATCCTGCATGGTGATGCCGCTTTTGCCGGTCAGGGCGTGGTCATGGAAACCCTGAATATGTCCCAGGCGCGAGGGTTCAGCACCGGTGGCACCGTGCATGTACTCATCAATAATCAGATTGGTTTCACCACTAGTGATCCTTTTGACAGCCGCTCCACGACCTATTGCAGTGATGTGGCAAAAATGGTGCAGGCACCCATATTCCATGTAAATGGTGACGATCCGGAAGCGGTCATTTTCGTCACCCGACTGGCATTGGATTATCGTAACCACTTTCATAAAGACGTGGTTATTGACCTGGTCTGTTACCGCCGTCAGGGACACAATGAAGCCGATGAACCTGCTGTCACCCAACCCCTGATGTACCAGAAGATCCGCATGCATCCCACTACCCGAACCTTGTATGCGGAACGTCTGCTCTCGGAAAATATTCTCACTCCCGAACAGGCAGAACACATGATCGAACATTACCGTGCCGAGCTGGACAAGGGAGAAATCGTCAGCCGCCCCGTATTGTGCGAACTCAATGTCCCCTATCGAGTGAACTGGAAGCCTTACCAGGGCATCTCCTGGGACATGGAAGTCGATACCAATATTCCCCTGAGCAAAATCCGCAACCTGTACGAAAAACTGTTGCAACTACCTGATGATTTCAAATTGCATCCGAGAGTACAACGCATCATGGAGGATCGACGGCACATGATGCAAGGAGAGCAACTCAGTGACTGGGGCTTTGCCGAAAATCTCGCCTATGCCAGCCTTCTGGACGAAGGTCATTCTGTACGCATGTCGGGACAAGACTGCCGACGCGGTACCTTCTTTCACCGTCATGCCATGTTGGTTGACCAGGAAAGCGGTCAAAAGCTGATTCCCCTGCAACATATCAATTCCGAGCAAGCCCCTTTCATCATTATCGACTCCCTGCTGTCCGAAGAAGCCGTGCTGGCGTTTGAATACGGTTATGCTACGGCAGAGCCTGATACCCTGGTCATCTGGGAAGCACAGTTTGGTGATTTCGCTAACGGTGCGCAAGTGGTCATCGACCAGTTTATCGCTTCTGCCGGTTCTAAATGGGGGCTGTTGTGCGGACTGACCATGCTCCTTCCTCATGGCTACGAAGGGCAAGGTCCCGAGCATTCTTCCGCCCGTATAGAACGCTATATGCAGCTTTGTGCGGAACAGAATATCCAGGTATGTATTCCCAGCACTCCAGCGCAAATGTTTCATTTGTTGCGGCGGCAGGCTATTCGTCCCTATCGACGCCCCCTGGTGGTCATGCCCCCAAAAAGCCTGCTACGCCATCCCCTTGCCACCTCTGCACTGGATAGTTTCACCCAGGAAAAATTTCACACTGTACTCGATGAAACAGATCACCTAAACAAGAAGGAAATTACTCAGGTCATCATGTGCAGCGGAAAAATTTATTACGAACTGCTGGAAGCACGACGCGCTCGCGGCATTACCAATGTGGCACTGGTGCGTATCGAGCAACTCTACCCCTTCCCTCGCGCAGATTTTGACGCCATGGTTGCAAGCTACAGCAATGCCTGGAGTTTTGTCTGGTGCCAGGAAGAACCTCAAAACCAGGGCGCTTGGGATCAAATCAAACACCGTTTCTCCCGCATTATCAGCGAAAACAAAAAACAGGTTTTCTATGTAGGGCGAAAAGCGGCCGCAGCACCGGCAACAGGTTTCTACCCAGTGCACGTGGAAGAACAGAAGAAAATTATCGACGATGCCTTGAATGGGCATTTCGACTCAGAAATAAACCAGAGGATGATATAGATGTCTCAAGTCGAAATTCGTGTCCCCACCCTTCCGGAATCTGTCACCGATGCCACCGTGTTGAGTTGGCAAAAGAAAGCAGGCGATGCGGTAACACGCGACGAGACCCTGTTGGATCTGGAAACCGACAAGGTTGTACTGGAAGTGCCATCCCCCATCGACGGCGTACTGGTGGAAATTCGCGCCCAGGAAGGCGCACTGGTGGAAGCAGATGAGATACTTGCCATCATCGAACCGGGAAAACCTGTTCAAAAAAAAAGCCCGGCAACGGAATCACAAACAACGACTAAGCTGCAACAAACATCTACCTCGGTCGATCAACCTGCACAAGAACCGGTACTGACCCCTGCGGTACGCCGCTTGGTCAAAGAATTGAAACTGGATCCGAACCAGATTACGGGTACAGGAAAAGATGGGCGTATTCTCAAGTCCGACGTCATGACCTACCTGGATCAGCAAACATCCAGTAAAGATCCCGATGCAGAAACGGTCAGCAACAGTCTGGAAGGCTCGGTAAGCAACGTAAACGACAAACACAGTGAACAACGTGTCCCCATGAGTCGCTTGCGCGCCCGGATCGCCGAACGCCTGGTGCAAGCACAACAAACTGCCGCCATATTGACCACATTCAATGAGGTCAACCTGCAAGCTGTCAGTGACTTGCGTGCGCAATACCGCGATCAATTTGAAAAGCAGCATCAAGTGCGGCTTGGGTTCATGTCGTTCTTCGTCAAAGCAAGTATCGAAGCCTTGAAAAAATTCCCCCTGCTCAATGCCAGCGTGGATGGTAGCGATATCATCTATCACGGCTATTATGATATTGGCATTGCCGTGGGTTCACCCCGTGGACTGGTAGTTCCCATTCTGCGCAATGCCGATCAACTGTCCTTTGCCGAGATCGAAAAATCCATCAAACTATATGGACAAAAGGCGCAGGATGGCAGCCTCAGCTATGAGGAACTCAGCGGAGGCACTTTTACCATTTCCAATGGCGGGGTGTATGGTTCCATGCTCTCCACCCCCATTCTGAATCCGCCCCAGAGTGGTATTCTGGGTATGCACAACATAATTCAACGACCCATTGCAGAAAATGGTGAAGTGGTGATTCGTCCCATGATGTACCTGGCACTATCTTATGATCATCGCATTGTAGACGGCAAGGATGCCGTACAGTTCCTGGTATCTATAAAACAGAACCTCGAAGACCCCGCACGTTTACTACTGGATATCTGATATGAGCAGCATTCATCAAGATGATTTCATCCAGAGCATTCAAGATGCCCTGCAGTTCATCTCCTATTATCACCCCCTGGATTTTATTCAAGCAGTGGGGCAAGCCTGGGAAAAAGAACAATCCCCCGCTGCCAAAGATGCACTGGCGCAAATTCTGACCAATTCCCGACTCTGTGCCGAAGGTCATCGCCCCATCTGCCAGGATACTGGCGTTGTGGTGGTGTTCTTGAAAATTGGCATGAATGTGCGCTGGCGCAGTGAAATGAGTGTGGAAGAAATGGTGAATGAAGCCGTACACCGTGCCTATACCGACCCCGACAACAAGTTACGCGCCTCCATGGTCAATCCACCCTATGGATTGCGAAAAAATACCGGCGATAACACACCAGCCATCATCCACAGCCAGGTTGTACCCGGAGACAAGGTCGAAATAGCCGTAGCTGCCAAAGGCGGTGGTTCTGAAAACAAGGCAAAATTCACCGTACTCAATCCCAATGACAGCCTGGTGGACTGGGTAGTGGATACCGTTCCCAAACTGGGTGCGGGCTGGTGTCCGCCCGGCATACTCGGCATTGGCATCGGTGGCACAGCAGAAAAAGCCATGTTGCTGGCAAAAGAATCTCTGCTCGCCCCCATCGACATGCCGGAATTGTTGCAACGCAAACCACAAAACTACCTGGAAGAACTACGAGTAGAGCTGTATCAACGGGTCAATGCCCTGGGCATAGGCGCACAAGGGCTAGGCGGCTTGACTACTGTTGTGGACATCAAGATTCTCGATTACCCCACCCATGCCGCTTCCCTGCCGGTCGCCCTCATTCCCAATTGCGCGGCGACCCGACATATCGAATTCACCCTGGACGGTAGCGGTGCCGCAGATTTCGTCCCACCACGCCTGCAAGACTGGCCGGCAGTAACCTGGAAAGCCAGCCCCGACGCCATTCATGTGAATCTGAACAACATCAGCAAAGAACAGGTACGAAGCTGGAAACCAGGAGATCGTTTGCTGCTTTCTGGAAACATACTGACGGGGCGTGATGCCGCCCATAAGCGTATCAAGGAATTGCGCGATGCCGGGGAATCCCTGCCTGAGGGTGTGGATTTTCATAACCGCTTTATTTATTACGTGGGTCCGGTCGATCCTGTGGCGAATGAAGTTGTCGGTCCTGCAGGTCCTACCACGGCCACACGCATGGACAAGTACACGGATATGATGCTGGATGATTTGGGGTTACTGGGAATGATCGGCAAGGCGGAACGTGGCGCAGCCACTATCGAATCCATCAAACAACACCAAGCCGTGTATTTGATGGCAGTCGGCGGTGCTGCCTATTTGGTCTCCCAGGCAATTCGAAAAGCCAGGGTAGTCGCCTTTGAAGATCTGGGCATGGAAGCCATATACGAATTTGAGGTGGAAAACATGCCGGTGGTGGTTGCGGTAGACAGCCAGGGTACAGCCGTCCATCAGCAAGGACCTGCAGAATGGAAAATAAAAATTTCAGAAATAGGATCAGTATGACGCGTAAAGAAGTTTTGCTGCTGTGCTTGTATATATTGTCCAGCCGGATCATGGCTGGCGAAGCTGATGTTGTGGCTGTAAATACCCAACAAGCAGAGAATGGAAGTTGGTCTTTTCAGGTAACTCTGAAACATGCTGACACTAGCTGGAAACACTATGCAGATCGTTGGGAAATATTGTCTCCAGCAGGAGAAATATTGGCCACAAAGATACTTGCTCACCCTCACATCAACGAACAACCATTCACCCGTAGCTTGTCTGGAATCAACATCCCAGACAAGCTCGAATCAATCATTGTGCGCGCCCATGATAAGGTACATGGTTACGGAGGCAAGCAAATCAGCCTACCCTGGCCACCTTCTTAAGCCTGGGGAAAGATCACCTCAATAAAACAGCTGGTACCCACACCGAGTTGGGTTCCTGCAACACACTCTGGGCTTGGGGGTACATTTGCCGCGTTGTCACCAGATGCTGTGTCACTGCCAAATCCACATGCCGCAGCATCAACAATTGAATCTACCGCAGTAATCGTCAGCGTACTGCTGTAATTATTTATTATTTCGTGAACACCTGTTTCACAAAAACTTATGCTTCCACTGGCAGTGGTCAAACTGGTAATAGGATAAAGCGCAACGGCATTGGCATCACTGATCAGCTTTCCACCGCTGGCAAACAACACCACACTGGCACTGATTGCGGCAATTGCCATTTGTTGGAAATATTTTCCCCGACGGGAAATAAACCAATAACCAACGCCTGCCAGCAGCATGCCCAGTAACAAGGTCATGATGCCCCCTACAGGTACACCTACCGCGCCAGTAACACTCCCCGCATTCCAGGAAATCGACGCGGCAGATGCCGAACCACTGGCAACTGCCAAACTACCAAGCACAACCCCTAATGACGTTTTATTCATGAATCTTTCTCCCTTAATAACAATAAAATTTACCTAAGGAGGCTCTGATTGATTCTGGCGCGAGCAGATTGCGGTGAAAAATCGTTCAGTTCAAGGCGTAAACCGCACGTAATAGCTGGCTATTGCG
>CAYXOS010000090.1:4536-10977 GCA_964467115.1 uncultured Sedimenticola sp. | reverse complement strand
TTTTCCGCTTCCGTGGTTGAAAAAGTCCATGGAAGGACTTTTTCAACATCCTGATAGCGGAGGTTCAGGAAAACGTTTACTCCAGCAGTCGAATCACCTCAAGCGTTTCCACACGCAAAGCCTCAATTGCAGCATCGATTTCTCTTACCGATTCATCGTTTTCCCCTAACCCTTCCCATTGGGCTCTCCAAACATCAAGCAGACGCTGAGCTTTTACAGCAACCTTACTCGACATGAGTTGACTCAAATCCTTCAACACCAATACCACTGCCCAGCCGTCTCTTGGTGAATTTCGGATGGTTTCCTTATCGAAATGAATGAGATAAGTAATGCGCTCAAGCTCACCAATACCCTGAATAATCTCAAAACCGGCAAAGCGGATATTTCGATTCTGCTCCGTCAGTTCATTGCGCCAACTGTTGTAAGCCAGAGCAGAAAAAGCGACCAATAAGCTGATAATTGCCAATAGATTCTGCTTCAGCACAGCTTTCATCTCAGGGATCTCCTGTTTCAAATTCTTGCTGAAACAGACCGAGAGAAGTGGATGATTATTTCGTAACCAGAAAAACCACAGCAAGCGGTGGTTTTGCCTACATGTAACAGGTCAGAGATTCCCCAGCCAATCCGCTATTTGCGGCAGTTCATCAACAACAACCTGAGCACCATGCTCCCGCAGACGTTCAGCGCTGTGCACTCCATGGCTGATGCCAATGGCTGCGCTACCAGCATTGATGGCCATCTGCATGTCGTATTCAGTATCACCCACTACCAGTGCCTGCTGACTATCCATCCCAAGAAAATCCAGCACATCCAGCAGTATCTGTGGATGAGGTTTGGAAAAGGCTTCGTCGGCACAGCGGGTAGCATGAAACAGGGATTTCAAGCCCGTGCTTTCAAGTTCCATATCCAGCCCACGCCGACTTTTCCCGGTGGCAACGGCCAGCAAATATCCCTTGGAATCCAACTCTTCCAATAACTCTCTCGCCCCTGGAAACAAGGGAGAAGACGCCCGATCTTTGCGTAGGAAGTGCTGTCGATATTGATTTGCCAGTGCATCCACCTCTGCATCAGCGACGCCAGGAAAAAGCTTGGCAATAGCCTGATGCAACCCCAACCCAATGACATCCTTGGCTCGCTCTCTATCGGGAGTGGCATACCCCAGTTCCCGGGCTGCCAACTGCAAGCAATCAACAATGGTTGCCTCCGAATCCATGAGGGTACCATCCCAATCAAAAACAATTAGTTCATACATGTAATGTATCCAGTAGGGTTTGTAATTCTTCAGGCAGAGGCGCATCAAATCGATAACCTTGTGCTCGCCCCTCCCAGGGGAAACGGAGGGAGGCAGCATGCAGAAACAAACGTCTCAGCCCCAGTTTCCGATAGCTTCTATTGACAGCTTCCTCACCGTACTTTTCATCACCCAGTATCGGTGTCCCCAGATATTGGGCATGTACCCTGATTTGATGAGTGCGCCCTGTCTTCAATGTCGCTTCTACTAAAGTGGCATGGGCAAATCGCTTCAGCACCCGAAAATCCGTATGAGCCTCTTTTCCCGCTGCATCAACTCTGACCAGTCTTTCTCCGCTTTTCAGGGTGTTCTTTTTCAATGGCACTTTTACTTGCTGCTTGTCTTTACGCCAGCGTCCATCCAACAAGGCAAGATAGCGTTTCTGCACCCGGTTTTCTCGCTGCAGTTGCTGTAGTGTGCGCAAGGCACTGCGTTTTTTTGCCAGCATCAAACAGCCAGAGGTATCCCTGTCCAAGCGGTGCGCCAACTCCAATGCTTTTTGATTGGGACGACTGGCTCGCAGTAATTCAATTGCCCCAAAAGAAATTCCACTTCCACCATGCACCGCCAATCCGGATTCCTTATTTAGGATAAGTAACAAATCATCTTCATATAATACTGATTTTTCTATTTTTTCCAGTTGCCAGTGAGCAGGAGTTCCACTGCTAGTGGCATTAGGAAGGCGAACAGGGGGAATTCTGACCACATCCCCTGAAAGCAGCTTTCTTCCCGGCTTTGCCCTGCCCTTGTTGACCCTCACCTCGCCCTTACGCAACAAACGATAAACCAGTGTTCGCGGAACACCTTTGAGTTCCCGCAACAGAAAATTGTCAATACGCTGTCCATCACCTCGCTCATCAACAGTGATAAAACGCACTTGGACTTTGGGATTGCTATTCATCAATTCATACGCGGATTGCAAAGATCAAGGCGGGGATTATACGCGCTACCAGGAAAAACGGGGATTTGCTCGCACCAGCTCAACAACACATCACCGCAAGGTTTGATCTACGCACATCAGGAACACTGTTGATTCCATAAGACTCCATTCATTTTCACTGGCACTTCAAAAACCAGCCTTGCCTTTAATCCGGAATCTATAACCCATTGATTAGCATAGACCCCGGCCTGCGCCGGGGTGACGAAAAAACAATTTTTCGAGGTACCCCATTGTGAAGCCAAAACTTTCCTGTTTCTATACCGGCAATGGAACTGGTCTCGTTCAGCACTTCCTGGGTAAGGAAGTGGCATGAACCACTTCCCCCTCCTTGTCTAAACTCATGGACAGGTAAGAGAAGGATCAATTTCCACACTGAATGTGGCACCCTCTTCTACTACAAACTCCACGCCAAGGTTTATTGTCGTACCAGCCCGGAAAACCACGTGATGGGGTGCAACAATTCGCACCTGCTCGGCAGTAATGGTTCGACAGCGCTCTATGGTCTTGTCTTGGGCGATATCTTTGTTGGATAAAAACAGATCTGGTAATTCAGTGACGCTGACAAGGGTAGACGCAGCTTGAGAAACACAGCTCGCCGCATCAGTGATCACTAGTTTGGCGTTGTAATTGCCGAGGGCAGTGGCCGAGAAGGTCGGATTCAGTAACGTCGCATCATCAAGCTCCGCTCCAGTGACCGGGGTCAGGCTCCATTGTGCAGAATAAGGAGCCAGTCCACCACTTGCAGGTGGATTTTCACCCAACAAGGCATTTTGTTCGATATCGATAGTTTGGTTTGCGCCAGGCAATGCAAGGGGTTCGTTGCAATTCTGAATGATGGTGTTCTCTGTTGAACTGTTATTGCCATTGTTACCATCTTCAGTGGTTGTCGATCCACTGGCATAATTTTGTATCGTTCCGGAGGATGAAGGCACAGTCACATCAATTAAAATACTCACACTGACACCCGCATTCATGGTTCCAAAATCGCACGATATGGTCCAGTAAATTTCTCCAAACTGTGGGCTACAGGTTCCACTACTCGGTGTTACCGAATTGAGCACCACATATTGATCAAGCTGATCATACAGGGTGACATTTTCTGCAGCCAGCGGACCATTGTTTTGAATGTTTACGGTGTAAATCAAATTTGCACTGGTTTGCACCGGATCCATCGATTCTGATTGGGTGACTTCAACATCAGCCCCGCCAGAAACAATGTAGGGGCCCACATCGACAACGGGTGCCCAATGTCCAATGTTATCGCCTGCGCAAATATGAAAATACCAAGTACCATTGTTGAGGGTAGCCGAAACACTGGTTACAGGTGATGCTCCCCAGGTATTCTTGCTCTCGCCGCAAGCCTCAACAGGATTCTCGGAAAACGAATGCCAATAACCCAACAGCCCACTGCCTGCATCTACTGCCGCAGTCCAGTTCATGGTGATGTCACGAACATCCGTCGTAGCACCAACGGTATGGGTTGAACTACTGACGTTTGTAGGCCCAACAGGCGCTGTAGTGTCTATTTTATAACTATCCTGCAAAAACAGTGGGGACCAGTTGCCGACATTATCGACACTAGAGATCCGAAAAAACCAAATTCCATCGCCAAGGGGTGGACTGCTAAGGGTATGCGGGTCTGTTCCATGAGCCATGTTCTTGACGTGATCCGGTTGTTCCGCTGTTTGGGTGAAGAGGTATGAGTACCCATCCATACCACTCTGTTCATCGATGGCTCCCGCCCAGGTCACATCAACAGTATTGTCGGCAGACCAGTTATTGTTATGACTGCTGGTCAAACTGGTCGGCAATGTCGGGGGCGTCACGTCAATCCAGAATGGTCCCCGATGCAAGGTATTGGCGCAATTGCCCACAGTATCGCAAGTTCTCAGGTGGACGTAATGGGTTTGCCCACTGGGGAGAGGGTCACTAGTCCAACTATGCGGGTCAGTACTCTGGGATTGTTCGATGGTATCGTCCATGGGTGTCAATGCCTGAGTAGTTGCACCAAGGGAATAACCGCCCAACCCTGCGAGTCCAACATCACTTGCCCCACTCCAGGTCATGGTGATTTGGGCGTTACTGGACCAAGTATTGAGGCTATGGCTGGTGACATCAAATGATGTGGGTTGATTGGGCGGATCACGATCGATATGGAAAGTACGGGAAAAGTCATCCCCTGATATTCCATCTCCGTTGCCATCCAGCGCATTGCCTGCAAGATCTTTGGTGGTCGCCCCACACATCAGTAAACGATAACTGCCCGAAGAAAGCGGAATGGTGTTGTTTATTGAAACCGAAACCAGATCACTTCCTATATCGTAAGCAACACTATCAACAGCCACCGCAGTATCATTGACATTGATTCCTGACGCACAATTCAGCGTATCGAAACCATCTCCTCCATCACCAAACAGAAGATAATTGCTACGGTTGGTTACATCCGTATCCTGGGTGGAACCAAACGGATCCCACATATCTTCACTCATGGTCAGGTAGAGCAGATTGATCGCCGCCTTGGAAATCTCTTCTTCTGTGACTTGTCCATCTCCCGTATCGGCAGAGGAATCCACATTCAACACTGTTGGCGGGACAATATCGTCCGGTTTGGCATAGATATATGCCTGTCCCTTGCCCACCGCACTGCTATCACTTACTGTGAGTAGATCACCACTGATGCCAACACTATTGTAGCCACCAAAATAGGCGTTGGCATCATCAGCAACCAACTTCCTTATCTCACCCCAGTTGTCAGCTCCGCCTTGGGTTCGGCTGAATACATAGGCAGCACGTCCCCCAGGTGCACCAACAATGGCCAAATCACCGGTCATATCAAGGGATCTTCCAAGTTGAGCCCCTTCATCCACGTCAGAGCCAGTCAGTTTTGCCACTTGTCCCCAGCTATCGATATTCCCTCCCAGATCACGCAGGTAGACATACACAGCACCAGTATTGAAGTAGCAGCTTGGGCTTGCACCTGCCCCACAGGTGTCGTCCTCTTCCGCAGCACCAATCATGACGGTTGATCCCCAAACTGCGACACTTTGTCCGTAGTCATCACTCTGACCGAGTCCGGCAGGTATGGAAAAATGTTTGATCTGTGACCAACTACCTGAGGTTCCCGCCTCAAAAAGATACGCCCCCTGGCCATTGGTTCCGACCACCGCAAGCCCTGCCTGAAGCGCTACTGACCACCCAAAAGCATGGCCACAGGCAACTGTAGATCCAGTCAATGTAGCAACCAACCCCCAGGCGCCCGCACCTCCCTGATCTCGACCGAAAATAAAAGCCTTGCCTGAATCACAATGGGTGTTACTGGGATCAACATCATCTGCACCCAAGGACGAAACCAGAATCAAATCCCCATCTACGGCGACTGCCGCACCAAAATTATCGCCGGCATTCCCCGCCGGCGCGGTGATTCTAACCGCTTCTCCCCAGCTGTTATTGCCACCAAGATTGCGCTCGAATACATACACCACCCCTGTTTGAGTAGTCTGAAAGGGAGCGCTCGGGGCACCTACCACAACGGTGTCAGCATCGATATCCACCGACATACCAAAATAGTTATAAGCTTCGGCATCGGAAGCACTTAACCGGGCAACCTGCCCCCAGGTTAGGTTGCCCCCTTGGCTTTGTTGAAAAATGAAAGCAGAACCCGCTTCGCGGCCTTCATTATCATCACCATCTGCCCCTACGACAACCGTATCTCCAGAGATCGCTACAGAAACACCAAATTCATCCGAAACAGCGCCTGTACTATCGGAAACTGTGGTCAATTCATGGAGTGCTGTGGCTGCATGAACTGAACCAGCAGCGATCAGAAAAGCAAGTATAAAAAAGATATTCGAACGTACTCGAACAAGGTGTGGGCTATAGATAAGCTTGGACAACAGGTATCGCACAACATTTACCTCCAATGCATCATTACACTTAAATTATAGGGTAATAATGGACTGAAAGTCCAAACAATCAATAGAGTAGTTGATAAAAACTCTCGGTTATTTCTTTCCGTAGAATGGGCGAGACCCCGTAATCAACCCTCAGAGAAAGCCTATTTATTGATTATTATTCAAATATTTATGTATGGGTTCTACAGTAAAGGTAGCGTGCGCAAACCGTTTGATAGTGAATGAACCAGAGGGATCTTGTATCGAAAAGCTACAGGGCAGCCATTTGTGCGGCTTCTTCCACATCCACGGATACCAGG
>CAYXOS010000090.1:0-4436 GCA_964467115.1 uncultured Sedimenticola sp. | reverse complement strand
GAAAAGCTACAGGGCAGCCATTTGTGCGGCTTCTTCCACATCCACGGATACCAGGCGGGAGACACCGGGTTCGCTCATGGTTACGCCCAGCAATTGGTTGGAAATCGCCATGGTGACTTTGTTGTGGGTAATAAAAATAAACTGCACGGTATCGGACATTTCTTTGACCAACTCACAGAAACGTCCGACATTGGCATCATCCAGGGGTGCATCCACCTCGTCCAACATACAGAAAGGCGCGGGATTAAGCTGAAAGATGGAGAACACCAGCGCCACTGCTGACAGGGCTTTTTCACCCCCGGACAACAAATGAATACTAGAATTACGTTTGCCCGGTGGTCTTGCCATGATAGCAACACCTGCATCCAGAGGGTCTTCACCCACAAGTTCCAGATAGGCGTGACCGCCACCAAACAGCTTGGGAAACATGGCTTTGAGACCACTATTGACCTTATCAAAGGTTTCTTTAAAGCGGGTACGGGTTTCCTTGTCGATCTTGCGGATTGCCTCTTCCAGGGTCTCCAGAGATTTGGTGACATCGGCATGCTGGGCGTCAATGTATTCCATGCGTTCTTTTTGCTCACGAAATTCGTCGATAGCAGCCAGGTTGATGGGACCAAGACGCTGAATACGTCGCGCCAGCTTTTCTGAGCGTTCTTTCCAGACCTGTACGCTGGCATCTTCATCCATGTCTTTTTCCAACGCCCGACGTTCCATGCCGGTTTGCTGTAACTGTTCTTCCAGTGTGGTGATACGCACCACGACTTCCTGACGGGACAGATTTGCCTGATTGAGTTTGTCACGCTGAACCTGCACCTGCTCTTCCGCCTGATGGCGTGCCTTGTCCAGTTCCCGTAGACGGTGATCGATGCTCTCCAGGTTTTTTCTGGCCTGGTTCAGTTCAGTTTCGACCTGCACACGCTTTTGCAGCAGTTGTTCCAATTCCTGCTGCTGATTTTTCAGCGGCTCATCACCTTGTTGAAGTTGTTCTTCGAGAATCTGGCAACGTTCTTCATACTGCGCAAGCTGTTGTTGGCTGCGCTCGATACCACTTCTAAGGGATTGTTCCGAAG
This sequence comes from uncultured Sedimenticola sp., assembly GCA_964467115.1. GTDB lineage: Bacteria > Pseudomonadota > Gammaproteobacteria > Chromatiales > Chromatiaceae > Thiolapillus. Next base: position 3,363 of record CAYXOS010000090.1, on the reverse strand, counting down.
TGCGCATGGATTCCACGCGCAAGGCAATCTGGTGGGCATCGCTACGTGCCTGGCGAGCCGCTTCCCTGGCATCCGCCAATTCTTTCTGTAGCCGTTCACGGCGTGCAGTCAATTGTTCTCGTTGTACCCCAAACACTTCCATTTGTTCCAACGCCCGATGCAGGCGTAACCGCGCTTCTTCCATACCCTGCTTGTCCGTTTCCAACTGCATACGGATTTCTTCCATATCCTGTGCCAGGGCTTCTACCCGTTGGCGGATATGCTCAGCACGCGCCCGCTTACCGCTGAGTTGCGCCTGAATATCGGAAACCTCTTTGTTGATTTGCTCCAGGGAACGTTGTTGCTCTGCCCGTCTTTGTTCCTGTTCGGCAAGCTGCTTGCGCCCTTCGGCAAGTTCCTGGTTGAGTGATTCAACCAGGGGTTCCAGTTCATCCACTCTTGCGGACAGCTCACGAATTTCCTGCTCTCTGGCAAGCATGCCTGCACTGGCATCACCTTTTTCCAGTTGTAGCCAGGCACTACCCAGACAGATGCCTTCCGGGGTAACAACCCATTCACCGGCATTGAGTTGCTGGCGAATGTTCATCGCTTCTTCAATACTGGCTGCAAGACGCACCCGGCTCAACAAACGCCGCACAGAATCCGGACCTTCGACCACTGATGCCAAGGTGTTTTCCGGCTGTTCCACAGTCACGGATGATGTTTCAAACACATGCAGCTGTCCAGATTGCAATCCCCCCAGCTTGGGCGTCAGAGATTGCAAATCGCTGATCAACAGCCCTTGCAAACGACTGCCCAGCACTGCCTCGACCGCCTCTTGCCATCGAGACTCTACATTCAGTTGTTCCAACAGTCGTTGGGCATTATTCAACCCGGCATCTGTCAACCAGTCACTGAACTGCGGGTCATCTTCGCCCAACGCGGATTGCTGCAAGGTTTGTAGGGAAACCAGGCGCCCGCGAGCTGTTTCCAGTTCACTACGCGCATCCGCCAACGCCTGCTGCCTGCTTTCCAACAAACCACGGGTTTCAGCAATGGTCTCTTGAATTTCCTCTGCTGCTTCACGCAGCTCTTCCAATACTGCCGTTTTCTCTTGCTCCCTGCCTTCCAGCTCGCCAATTTCTGCCTGGAGTTTCAGATCGGTCAGTTTCTGGCGTTCATCTTCAAGTTTCTGCAGACGACGTTTGAGCTGTGTTTCCTGTTGTTCCAATTGATTGATCAATGCACGCTCGACCTGGGCAGTCTGGGCTGGTTCGGTGGCTGTGGTATTGAACTGATCCCATTCAGACTGCCATTCCTGCATTGTCTGCTCTGCCAACTGCTGGGTTTGGGCATATTCCTCTGCCCGGGCGCGTACCATTTCCAGTTCTGGCTGATCCTGCATCAGGGTCTGCGCCATTTGCTGCAATTTCCCCTCATCCTGAGAACGAAGAGAACGGGCTTCTTCAAGCGCCTGCTGCGCGCGTTTCAGTTCGGCTTCATTTCGCTGGCGCGATTCTCTGGCATACTGAATTGCTTCTTCAATGCGTGCAATATCTGCCCCTGCCGCATAAAAACGCCCTTGCACTTCATTGAATACTTCATTGGCATCATTGTGTGCTTCGCGCTTTTGTTCAATTTCACTTTCTGTATGGCGCTGGTCAGCCAGTGCCTTTTCAAACCGGTTTTTCTGCTCAGCGATCAAACGATCCTTTTGTTGCAGATCCTGTTCCATGCTTTGCAGACGCAGCAATAACAGTTCGGCATTGACCTGGCGCTCTTCCGCCTTGAAGGTTTTGTACTTTTCTGCGGTGGCTGCCTGGCGTTCCAGATGCCGCAACTGCTTCTCGATTTCATCACGTAGATCCGTGAGTCGCTCAAGATTCTCCCGTGTGTGGCGAATACGATTTTCTGTCTCACGCCGTCTTTCCTTGTATTTGGATATGCCCGCTGCTTCTTCCAGATAAACACGCAGTTCTTCAGGGCGGGATTCGATCACCCGCGAAATCATTCCCTGTTCGATAATGGCGTAGCTGCGGGGTCCCAATCCTGTACCAAGGAACAAATCGGTAATATCACGACGGCGACAACGCACACCGTTGAGAAAATAAGTCGATTGCCCGTCCCGAGTTACCTGACGACGGGCTGAAATACTGTTGTATTGCGCATACTGGCCACCCGCCTTGCCATCGCTGTTGTCAAAAACCAGCTCGACACTGGCAACCCCAACTGGCTTGCGCGCACTGGAGCCGTTGAAGATGACATCCGCCATGGATTCACCCCGCAGCATTTTTGCAGAGCTTTCTCCCATCACCCAACGCACCGCATCGATGACATTGGATTTTCCACAACCATTGGGACCGACCACCCCCACCAAACTGCTGGGAAAAGGCACAGTAGTAGGATCAACAAAGGATTTGAAACCGGCGAGTTTTATTTTTTCCAGACGCATGGGGCGCAAAGATACATGAACAAGGGGGTAATAGACAAGCCCCCTTGTTTGTATATTCAACATCAAATAAACGTCGTAATATATTGTTTATATTACATTTATATACACATATATGATACGCCCTATACCCAAAAAAACCACCTTCTGTGTCCTGGTTCAATCTGTTTTCGGGCGGTGCGCAACCCCTGGAGAAGGGTTATAATCCCGCCATCCAAAATTTTGAGAAATTTGTCATGCCCAGCCAGCCCAGCAAAGAACTGGAAACCTTTGATAACCCTCAGCCCGAGCGCGACTACACAATTCGCATTCGGATTCCTGAATTTACCTGCTTGTGCCCCAAAACCGGCCAGCCAGATTTTGCCGAGCTGCACCTGGAATACATCCCGGATCAACGCTGTGTCGAATTGAAAGCACTGAAAATGTATGTCTGGTCATTTCGTGATGAAGGCGCTTTTCACGAGGCCGTAACCAATCGTATTCTGGATGATCTGGTGCAGGCCACCCGCCCCCGATTCATGCGCCTCACCGCTGATTTCAATGTACGGGGAGGCATCTATACCGCCGTGGTTGCCGAGCACCGGGCTTCCGACTGGGAGCCATCTGTTCCAGTTTCTCTACCCTGATTCCCATGCCATCCCCAGATCAGCCTTGTTACATTGGCATTGATCTGGGCACTTCAGGCTGCCGGGGCATCAGCATTGACGCCCACGGCAGAATTCTTGCTCACAGCAGCCACAGCCTGCCCTCATCCTGCTCGCCCCATCCCCTCTGGGCCGAACAATCACCCAAAGCGTGGTGGCAGGCAACATGCCAAGTCATCAAAGATTTACTCGCTGCAACCCCAGAACACCACAGCACAGCTATAGCCGTGGACGGAACCTCCTCCACCCTGCTGCTGACAGATGACCGCGGACAACCATTGACCCCTGGGC
>CAYXOS010000089.1:0-11058 GCA_964467115.1 uncultured Sedimenticola sp. | reverse complement strand
CTTAAAATCCCTCGGTGGCAACACCGTGCCGGTTCGATTCCGGCCCTGGGCACCATTTACTATAAATCAATAACTTACACATACCCCAATATTCCGCAACATTCCCAATAAATCAAGGTAACCCATTGAGTTGATTGAGTGTTGTTCTTCTGTACCCTCCATAAACTGTTGTAGCTGTGGGCATATGTTATAGTCGCAATAAGCTGAAGGGTTGGAGGGGTTCTTGCTTGTCTACTCGAGCGTTGTTAGCCAGTTACCCTTGTTGTTATAACTCATGAGGAAGTATATGCATAAATTTGACGATGAATTGTTGTCTGATTTTATAAATGGATTTTGGGGGTATGGATCGAATAGTGCTCAATTTTGGTTTGTAGGAATGGAAGAAGGAGGTGGCAATACTTTTGAGGAATTACAAATCCGATTTACAGAATGGAATGAACGGGGAAGGAAACCATTAGAAGACCTATTTGAATATCATGAAAACATCAATATTTCAAAGTGGTTCGTTCCAAATGCACCAATTCAGCCGACATGGAATAAACTAATTAGAGTATTGTTATCGTTTAAAGGTATTGTGCCAACACGAGAGTTAGTTCGGTCTTACCAAATTGAGCAACTAGGTCGTAAAAAAGGGGAAACATGCCTACTTGAATTGTTACCACTGCCTTCCCCGAGTACGAATCAATGGCTTTATGATAAGCATTCAGAAATATCAACGCTGTTAAATCGAGAACAATATATGCAAGTCGTAGGAACGCAACGAGTTTCACAACTCAAACGGCTTATAGTAGCAAACGAACCAAAATTTGTGGTGTTCTACGGCTTTGGCTATTTGGAGTGGTGGAAAAAGATTTCAAATACTCAGCTAATTGAAGCGGAAATAGATAGCAAAACAGCATATTTTGGTAAATTGAATAATACAAGTATTGCGATAACTCAGCACCCTGTTGCAATGGGGATAAAGCTTGATTATTTCCATGAAGTTGGTGAAATATTGAGGACAATATGAGAGAGATATCCTTGAAGAAGCCCACGTAGGGCGCAATAGCGTATTGCGCCGCATGTTAATCCGTATAGGGCTAGCCCGTTTTGCAAAATCAGATCCAGCCCAGCCACAAGAATACATACCCTTTTTCACCAATCCGTGACAAGTGCCACAGGGATGATAGCTGCGTCGATAGTTGGACATGGTCAAATTTGGTTTGACTCTCCATTCGGCGCAATACGGCTATCGCTTATTGCGCCCTACATGGGCTAGATACTTCTGCTAGAATATATTTATTGACAGCATCGGAGTTCCCATGAACTTTCAAGATCGAATCACCATTGACCCCGGTAAACGGGGGGGCAGACCCTGTATTCGGGGCTTGCGCATTTCCGTTTATGATATTCTCGAACACTTGGCCTTCGGTGAAACCCCAGACGTTATTCTTGAATATTTCCCAGAACTGCAACCTGAGGACATCCAGGCAGCCCTAAAATTTGCCGCAGATCGTGAGCGCCGCCTTGGAGGGCTACACGCTTCATGAAGTTGTTGCTGGATGGGGAATCTATCTCGTCGCATCGTGCCTTTCTTACAAGAAGCTTTTCCGCAAAGTACCCAGATTGCGCTTCTGAAAATGGAGACAGCAACTGATCAGGAAGTATGGGCTTATGCCAGGAAATACAACTATGTCATTGTTACCAAGGACTCAGATTTCTATGACTTGGGTCTGGTGAAGGGATTTCCACCGCAGGTGATCTGGATACGGGCTGGCAATGTGACGAAAAGTGCGATCACCCACCTGCTCATTGAGAATCATGAAAAACTAGTCCATCTTTTTGACGTGGAACAAAAGGCCTGTGTAGAGCTTTACTGACAGCCTTGTCTATAGCGATATGGCTGCGTGCTTGAGTTGGATTAACGCATGTTACAGAATTAAAAGTGTTTTACTGTGAAATACAACAGAATTACGTGTATTCTCTCCAGTTTTTACATTGATATAATGACTGCCATTGACGCCAGATATGGGGCGTCACTTTGGCCTTAATGACTTAATTCCAGCACGTACAGCCCGAATTTCTGCTATAAATTTAGCGACGTGTAGACCGATAGCAGAAATTAAGAAAATTCCGATGACAACTATTAAAAATATTCTCATATTTATCTCCAGATAATTGATAACTATATCACCGCCATGACTATTCAGCATCCTGCATCAGACAGGTGGTTTTCTTCCATCTTAGCTTGGTACACATCCACATCGGCATTCATTAAACTTTTTCATATCACTTTAGCTGCTTATGGTGGTATTTTAGGTGACATATGAGCGAATAGTAAAATAACTTGATTGATTTTAGAGTTGTTATGCGTCCGATTCTGGGTACCATCCTCTATTTTTCCGTTCTTGCAAAATCGCTTGTGATAATTTGGTGATGTTTCTGGTCTATTCTTAATCATAGACGCGAAATCAGCATTCCATTGGAACTATCACCATGACAAAAATACTGGTAATTGAAGACGATCAAGATATCGCTTTTCTGGTGGCGATGCATCTCAGGGATCACGGTTCTGAAGTGGATGTATGTCACCATGGTGAGGAGGGGCTTCGAAAGGCATTGGGGCAGAGTTATGACCTGATTGTTCTCGACTTGATGTTGCCAGGTATCGATGGTCTGGAAATATGCAAGCGTATCCGTGCTCAGGAGCATTACACCCCCATTCTCATGTTGACTGCCAGAACCTCTGAAATGGATCGGGTTCTTGGGCTTGAGATTGGGGCAGATGATTATCTCAGCAAGCCCTTTAGTGTGCGGGAATTGGTAGCGAGAGTTAAGGCGATATGCAGACGTATTTCAGCAACAAAAAATGAACAACTGGAAGTAGAAAAGCCTTTGACCCTGGGTGAACTGGTTATTGATTCGAAAAAGCGTTCTGCACAGCTTTCTCACCAATCCATTGACTTGACCGCAAGAGAATTTGATCTTCTGTGGCATTTTGCCAGACATCCGGGGCAAGTATTTACTCGTGCTCAGCTTCTCGATTCTGTATGGGGCTATAGCCATGAAGGTTATGAGCATACGGTAAATTCTCACATCAATCGTTTGCGCGCAAAAATTGAAACAGACCCGTCCAATCCATCGTTCATTCTAACGGTTTGGGGTGTTGGTTATAAATTTCAGGGTGATGAAGGAGTCAATCCATGAATGTTCAAGGCAGTATATATCGCAAGATGGCGATGCTGTTGTTTTTGCTGATGTTGCTTCTTGGGGGTCTGTTTCTTTGGATGCTCAGTTATTCTTCCAATGCTTATCAGCAAGAGGTGATGCAGAAACTCAACAGTAGTCTTGCACAACACCTGGTTGAAAGTGATTCACTATTGACCGATGGCAAAGCCAATAAGAAAGCATTGGAGCATCTGTTTCACTTGCTGATGGTCATCAATCCGTCTATAGAAGTCTACTTGCTCGATGCAGGAGGAAAAATTCTTGCCTATTCAGCACCAGAAGGAAAAGTAAAAAAGGAGAGGGTGTCCCTTCAGCCCATCAATAATTTTATTACCGGAAATATTGAATACCCCTTGTTGGGTGAAGACCCCCGCTCGATAGATGGGTCTAAAGTATTTTCCGCATACCCTATTCGTCGCGAAAACCAAACCCAAGGATATTTGTATGTCATTCTTGGAAGTGAGGCATACCAAGGCATTGCAGATCGGATTTCGGATAGCTATGTCCTTCGCGCCACGGTTTGGTTGTTGGCTGCGGGGCTATTAGTGAGTTTGATTTTTGGCTTATTTGGATTTTCTTTGATTACTCGGCGTTTGCGATTACTGTCTGGAATTATGCAAAAACTTTCTCTCGCATCAAGAAATGAAGTGGGTGTTCGCTATCCTGAAGGAAAGTCGAAAGACGAAATTGAACTTCTGGGACGAAGTTTCAACCAGATGGCTGAGCGTATAGATGAGCAGGTTGCCGTATTGACCCGCAATGACTCACAGAGAAGGGAGATGATTGCCAATATATCTCATGATTTACGAACTCCTTTGACATCTCTGCATGGATATATTGAAACGTTGTTGTTGAAAGATTCAAAGCTGGATGCAGATCAACGGCGTCAATATTTGACTATTGCCAACACGCAAAGTCATCAACTGATACGGTTGGTATCTGAACTGTTTGAGCTGGCAAAACTGGACTCTTGTGAAACGATGCTGAATATAGAAGCTTTTTCTCTACCAGAGCTGGTGCAAGATGTGGTCAACAAATTTCGTTTGAAAGCTCAGGAAGTAAATGTGGATTTGAAAATTGAGTGTCCTGCTGCCTTGCCATTTGCGTATGGTGATATCGGACTCATTCAAAGAGTATTGGACAATCTTATTGAAAATGCACTCCAGCACACACCTAAAGATGGACAGGTAAAAGTTGCTCTTGCTACAGATAGCCAACATATTTCAGTTGAGATATCGGATACTGGTTGTGGCATTCCTGAAGAGGAGTTGCCACATATTTTTGAACGCTTCTATCGATTGGATAAGAGTCGTAAAACCAGTTCCAAACATGCCGGGTTGGGATTAGCAATTGCGAAGCGCATCCTGGAACTGCATAAGGGAGATATTTGGGCGAACAGTTCCAGTAATAATGGAGCAACCTTTGGTTTTCAGATTGATACAAAATCATTTGTTACAGAAATGTGATATTTACGTGAACAGTGCGGGATATTGGTAGTTCATGATACGACTGAAGCAGCAATATTGCTGCCCACTATACTCAACGAGGAGTGAATCATGAACAATAAACTATTTAAGGCCGCCTTACTGTCTCTACCACTGATTGTTGCTGCCGCATCAGCCCAAGCAGAGGACTATAAAGTAACGATTACCAATTTGACCAAAGCTCAGTATTTTACGCCCATACTGGTCGCTGCACACAAACCTGGGCACCCTATGTATACGCTTGGGAACGCCGCTTCCGACGCATTGGAAGCTGTTGCTGAGGGAGGGGATACAGGACCCATGACCGCTGCACTGGAAGCATCGAGTGATGTCAACGACATCAGTTCGTCGGAAGGGTTGTTGGCTCCTGGTGAAAGTGTCACGGTTGTTGTAAAGGGTAAAAAAGACTTTCGCTACATATCCTTGGTGTCAATGTTGATTCCAACCAATGATGCATTTATTGGTATCAGTGGATTGAAAGTGCCGAAGAAAAGTAATAGCCCGCTGACGGTGCCAGTTGTTGCTTATGATGCTGGAACAGAAGTGAATGATGAAATGTGTGAGAATATTCCCGGCCCAGTTTGTGGGGGTGAAGGCATGTCAGCGGCTTCTGGTGAAGGGTTTATCCACGTGTCTTCTGGTATTCATGGCGTTGCAGACCTGTTTCCAGAATTGTATGACTGGAACAATCCAGCGGCATCGGTCAGCATAGAAAGAATGAAATAATCACTTCAAAAATGCCCTACCGATGTTTCATACCTGAATTTGCCAACATTTTTGCGGCAATTTCTTCAATGGACATGGCAGTGGTGTCGATATATGGGATTTGATGCTGCTTAAATAACCTTTCTGCAGCATCAACTTCCCATTGGCATTGCTCCAGACTAGCGTAACGCCCCTGAGAACGACGTTCTTGGCGTATGCGTTGTAACTGGAATGGATCGATAGTGAGTCCATATAACTTGTCTCTGTATGAGTGCAAGATTTTTGGCGGTTTTGGTGTGCGTAGATCATCTTCAGTTAGCGGGTAGTTTGCTGCCAACACACCGTATTGCAGCCCCATATACAGGCAGGTGGGGGTTTTTCCACTACGGGATACACCGAGCAAAATCAAATCGGCGGCAGGGTAGTTTCTGGTAATGGCGCCATCATCATTGGTAAGGGCAAAATTGACCGCCTGGATTCTATCCCGATAGGCGTTTGCATCCACCATGCTGTGTACCTGCCCGTGCATGGGTGTGGCAGACAATCCCAGTTCTTGTTCTAGACTAGTGGTGTAGGATTCAAAGTAGTCGAGTACGAGGGCGTTACATTCCCGAAGATGGTGGCGAAGTTCTGGATTGACCAATGTACTGAAAACCAATGGGCGGCTATCATCATATTCTGCAGCCTGGTTGATTTGTGCGACTGCGCGAAGAATTTTTTCTTCGTTGTCGACAAAAGACTGATGGGTGATGTTGTATTTCACATCTCCAAACTGGCTGAGTAGAGACATTCCAATAGCTTCTACCGTCAGCCCCGTGTGATCAGACAAAAAGAAAACGTTTCTCTTCATTACTGTATTTTTTCACCCAACATTTTCCAGGTGTTGATCACCGTGTCTGGATTGAGAGAAATACTACTGATCCCTTGTTCAAGCAACCACTCCGCCAATTCAGGATAGTCGGATGGGCCTTGTCCGCAGATGCCTATATATTTGTTGTTTCGATGGCAGGCTGCAATAGCCATTTTCAACAGAGCTTTGACAGCAGGGTTTCTTTCATCAAATCCGTTTGCGACCAATGCTGAGTCACGATCTATACCAAGGGTAAGTTGGGTCAGGTCGTTTGAACCAATGGAAAATCCATCAAAAAGCTGTAAAAAATCATCGGCAAGTAATGCGTTAGATGGTATTTCACACATCATGATGATGCGTAAACCATGTTCACCTCTTGTCAGTCCATTGTCTGCCAACAGAGTGATAATCTCTTCGCCCTCTTGCAGCGTACGCACAAAGGGTACCATGACCTCCACATTGCCAAAGCCCATGTCATTGCGTACTCGACGCAGGGCCTCACACTCCATATCAAAACAGGTGCGGAATTTATCGGCTAGATAACGTGATGCGCCCCGGAAGCCCAGCATGGGGTTTTCCTCATCGGGTTCATAGGCACTTCCGCCCAGCAGATGGGCGTATTCATTGGATTTGAAGTCAGATAAGCGGACGATGACAGGTTTATCCTTGAACGACGCTGCAAGGGTAGAGATGCCTTCCACTAGCTTTTCCACATAGAAACTGCGGGGGTCTGAATAACCGGCGATTCGTTTTTGAATTTGTTTTTGGATTTCTTGAGGCTGGTTGTCGTAGTCCAGTAGCGCTTGAGGATGAATAGCGATGGTATTGTTGATAATAAACTCCAGACGCGCCAACCCCACCCCTTGATTGGGAATGCGTGAAAATCCAAATGCCCTGGAAGGTGAGGCGATATTCATCATTATTTTTACTGGGATTTTCGGCATCATCCCGGCATCACTTTCAGTAACTTCAAAGGCAAGTTGGCCAGAATAGATAAAACCGTCATCACCTTCTGCACAAGAGACGGTTACTGCCTGACCTTCCGTTACCTGCTGTGTGGCATCACCACAGCCTACAACGGCCGGTATGCCCATTTCCCGGGCGATGATGGCCGCGTGGCAAGTACGCCCCCCACGGTTGGTAACAATGGCGGAAGCACGCTTCATGATGGGTTCCCAATCTGGATCTGTCATGTCCGTGATCAATACATCCCCAGGTTCCACCCGATGCATGTCAGCAGCATGATTGATTACCCGCGCAATACCAGTACCAATACGTTGCCCAACTGCACGTCCTTGGCAAAGAATTTCTCCTTTCTCCAGGAGCTTGTATTGTTGTAGTGATGTGCCGCCGCGACTTTCAACGGTTTCTGGACGAGCCTGTAGAATATAGAGCTCCCCATCTTTGCCATCCAGCGCCCATTCAATATCCATGGGGCGCTGATAATGATCTTCAATGATCATGGCATAGCGTGCCAGCGCCTGTACCTGGGTGTCATTTAGTGAAAAACGCTGGCGTTCTTCTGCGGAGACATCGATGGTGGCAACATTGCTGTCATCATTACTGTATACCATTTTGATCAGTTTACTGCCTAGACTACGGCGTAATATGGCGGGACGATTGTCTGCCAAATTGTGTTTGTGCACATAGAATTCATCGGGATTGACAGCACCTTGTACCACGGTTTCTCCCAGTCCATAGCTACTGGTGATAAAGACCACTTCATCAAACCCTGATTCGGTATCCAGAGTGAACATGACACCGGCAGCACCGATATCCGAGCGCACCATGCGCTGAATGCCTGCTGATAAGGCAACATCGTCGTGATCAAAACCTTGATGCACGCGATAGGAAATTGCACGGTCGTTATAGAGGGAAGCAAAAACGGCGCGAATGGAATGCAACACGTTGCTCAGGCCAGAAACATTGAGATAGGTTTCCTGCTGCCCAGCAAAAGATGCTTCGGGTAAATCTTCTGCAGTGGCGGAAGAACGTACAGCAACCACAGCCGGTTCTCCGTTTAATGCCATCTTTTCGTAAGCCGCAGTAACAGCATCCTCCAGTGCCTGGGGGAGGGGAGACTCCATGATCCATTGGCGAATGGTTTTCCCAACTAGAGCCAGGGCAAGTACATCGCTGATATCCAATTGATCAAGCAGGGGAGAGATTCGCTCCCTGAGTTTGTTGTGATCAAGAAACGCTTGAAAAGCGTTAGCAGTGGTGGCAAAGCCGCCAGGAACTTTAACCCCAACGCTGGAAAGATTGCTGATCATTTCCCCCAGTGATGCGTTTTTTCCACCAACCATGGGCAAGCTGTCCATGGAGAGATTTTCGAACCAGACAATTTGTTCTTGCATGGGAGGATCCTCACTAGTGTGTCTATAAGCCTTATTTATGGCTGCTATCTTCTCATACATAGAGAGTGACAATTGCGTTAAATTTACGGAAAAAAATGACTATTTGCTGAGACCATGGTGACTTGTCGAAGAGCCAAGGGGAGCGCAGGGAAGTGCTGATTTATCTGCACAAAGCAGTTTATGTTTGCCACAGCTATTGGCCAATGATTTCTGCTCCCAGCTTACCCACATGGACAGATCAGAGTCTTGCTAACTAATAGGGATATTAAAGTTATTGTAGCTATACCTTGTTTTATAAACCATTAAATTATTCCACGGAATAACATATTAGTTTGGCTAGGTTCCTTATACCCCATTTATTTTAACCCTTATTTTGTGCTGGTTTTATAAGGGTTTGTGGTTTTTTTCATATTGGTATGTTTATTGCTTTTGCTCCTTCGGTACAGATGGCTACGTAGCAGTTGCTCGTGAAATCTGAGCGAAAATCTTCTCAAATACAGGAGTAAATATAAAATGAAGCAAGGCAGTGTAAGTGTTACCGCAAGCGTATTGGTTGCGATGGCTCTGGGAATGCCGGCTACAGCAATGGCTGATTCAGAGTACGATTCTCTGAAAAAGCAGGTGGAACTGTTGCAGCAGCAATTACAGAGTGTTCAGAAAACCTTGGAACAATATGAAGAAAAGGCGGCCAGCAAATCTGAGGTCGAGAGTGTCAAGAAAGAACTGGCACAAATATCGGAGCAAGGGGAGGGACAGGGCGTTGACTCTGTAGTTCACCTCGCTGGATACGGTGATGTCACCTATACCGATAGCGTTGGCAATGACAATAACGGCGGGTTTACTAGCGCTCGCTTCAATCCAATTTTTCACTACCTATACAAAGATCTGGTGATGTTTGAGTCAGAAATGGAAGTGGAAGTAGGAGAAGATGGCGGTACTGAGGTGGCGCTGGAATATGTCACTTTGGATCTGTTGATCAATGATTACGTGGCATTGGTGGCAGGTAAGTTCATGAGCCCAATCGGGCAGTTCCGTCAAAATTTACACCCATCCTGGATCAATAAGCTACCTACTGCACCTATTGGTTTTGGTCACGATCAGGCTGCGCCCTTATCTGAAATGGGGGTACAGGCACGAGGTGGATTTGGTATCGGATCCATGTTCTCCAACTATGCCGTTTATGTCTCCAACGGCCCTATTCTTGAGATAAATGGTGGTGAAATCGAGGCTATCGAAGCCGTCGGCAGAACCTCCAATGAAGACGGTAAGTTTGTAGGTGGTGGTCGTTTTGCCGTGTTGCCCATCCCCATGTTGGAATTGGGCTTTTCTGCTGCAACGGGTCAGGTAGCTGGTGCTGATGAACCAAATGCTACACGTGACTATGACGTAATCGGTGCCGATGCCGCATATAAAGTAGGTGGATTGGGTCTTCGAGGGGAATATCTCCAGCAGAAGGTTGGAAGTACCTCCAGAAGTTCGGCTCCTGAGTCAGCAACCTGGCAAGCCTGGTACATGCAAGGAAGTTATCGTATTCCTTCTACCAACTGGGAAGGTGTGGTTCGCTACGCAGATTATGACACCCCTCATGACAACTTGGATCAGAAACAATGGGCGCTGGGCATAAACTACTTCTTTTCATCCAGTGCGGTTGCAAAAATTGGCTATAACTTCAATGACGGGCAAGCAGGTCAGAAAAGTGATGATGACAACTTCCAACTTCAATTCGCCTACGGCTTCTAAGGAGGCATAAAATGAAAGAAAGAAAGATTACCATCAGACGCATGATTTCTATCAGCTTGTTGTTCCTGCCTGGAGCCATGGTATCTGCCTCTTTGGCAGCAGGCGCAGCAGATTCTTCAGTCAAAGGAGATCTGGCTGCTGGTGCAACCAGTTGGGGGCAGAATTGTACACGTTGCCATGAAATGCGCAGCCCAACAGAGTTTACTAATGCCCAATGGCGGGCTGTTGTGGCGCATATGCGTATGCGCGGTGGTTTGACGGGAAAACAGCAAAGAGATATTTTAGCGTTCCTGCAAGCCTCAAATAATCCAAAGCCAGCAGTGGCTTCTGTTGCGCCAACTGGAGCAAAACTGGCGAGCGTAGCAGGGCAATCTGGAGAAGCTATTTATAAAGGTACATGTATTGCTTGTCATGGTGCTGATGGCAAAGGTTTGTTGCCTGGGGCTCCTGATTTCAATCAGGCAGACGGACGCTTATCAAAATCAGATGAGGTACTGCTGAATCATGTGATGAATGGCTTTCAAAGCCCAGGTTCTCCTATGGCAATGCCAGCCAAGGGGGGTAACCCTGATCTTAGTGAAGCAGATATCCTAGCCGTTCTAAAGTATATTCGTGGACAATTCTCCGCCAGCGCAAATGCGGCAAAGTAAAGGCTAAGAGCCCGACGGATTTGACCGTTTTCAGCCAAACAGTGTTAAGTCCGACGGACTCCTAG
>CAYXOS010000088.1:0-11061 GCA_964467115.1 uncultured Sedimenticola sp. | reverse complement strand
GCATCATCGGGGAGTTCGGCTCCCGTAGCATCCAGTTTCACATAGCGATTGCACTCCGCCAGACTGCCCACGCAAAAATATTCACCATTTGCGGAAGCATAAGGGTAGAGCTCACTCAAGGCGTCCACCACAACCCGTGGATAGACATGATAGTGTCCCTTGTCACTGGCTTGTGGCACCCAACTGATATTGGAGGATCCGTTGCTGTAATTTCCCCTGACCAGCTCAGACATGGGTTTTGCCTCGTCCTTGGATGCCATGAGATAGGCTTGACCCAGTTTTTTCAGGTCTTCATGGGTATCGACGACAGAAAAACCGATTTGGCCGCCGCCTGTCGCCGGATCCAATGGGCAAGAAGGAAGGCAATCAACGGTCAAAGTGAATTCGGGTGATTGCAACAACAAGGTTTCAATAGGTGGGAACAGATCGCCTGAAACATTGAAAAATGTTCCTATGCCGATTCTGTCTTTCAAGCCTGCCAAGGCACCATCCACCAATTCCAGTTTTAACTTGCCATTGATTTTGTGCTTCACATCCCAGGTCGGTCCGGTATAGGCTGGATCATCCGGCGAAAATGGGCTCTTGAAATTCATATTCAAGGGTACAGATTCTTTTAGCTCGATAAACCGTACGTCAACGAGATTTGCAGCCAATGGCGGTAACCCGGCATTAACCAGCAATCCAAGATCCAGCAACCCATAAGGTGAAACTTCAACGCCAAAAGTAATGCCTGAATCAAAGTTGGCGCTGGCGGGAACATAGGTTGCGCTAAAGTTGTTGTTGGCGCAGGCCGACCATCCGCCAACATCCGTGTAGCAAATGCCTGCTTCAGCGACGCCTTTGGCGATACCTTTGGGGCCTTCTATCTTGAATGAAGGTCCGTTGAAGCTTGCCTTTACATCGATGCCTAGGGATGGGTTGACGGCAAACTGGACATTGACCAATCCGATGGGAACCGGTGGCGTAGCCAGCGTGGGTAAATCCAGCTTACAGGTAGTACCCGCTTCCAGGTTGGAAGTGAAATTCAGTGATCCTGTTACTGCTTTGACAACCAACTGCATTTTTGCTTTCACCGAATATTCCTTCACCACCGAGTTCTGAACGATGTTGCTGCCGACAACAGAAACCGATGGAGAGAATGTGATAGCACCACCCGAAACATTCAGGGATACTGAATTTCCCAATTTATCTTGACATTGGATGCCATCCAATAGGCTGTTGGCTGGTGCGTCAACGATAGACGCATTTGTTCTGATGCCCATATCAAAATCATAAGTCACCGAAATATTACTCGGTTGAGAGACAATATTGGAGGCGGAGAAATTGACAAAAGCTTCATTCAATGCGACTTGATCACCCGTCAAGATAATTTGATCTGCAGTCACGGACATGCTGTTGACCCTAATCATCACCCCGGCGGCATTTCCGGTGACAACGATATCTCCTACATTGATGACTTGGGTTGCGCTGTTTTTTTGTAGTGTGACGGTTTCGGTATTTCCAGCCACCACCCGATCTATTACATTTTGACTGTTCAAATAGAGTGTTCCTGGTGTCAAATCGGCAATCAGAATTTGTGCATCTGCACTGACACCGATAGCGGGATACGAAGCCGTAAGCGCGGTATTTCCCACATTTGCTCCTACTGCCTTCACGGTGGCGGATGAGCCATCTGAAGACAATAGCTGAACATCAGTAGAAGGCGCCAGTGACCAGGAGAGGTTAATGTTCGGGATTTCTACGCCTTGAGGATCCACCAATAAAGCGGAAACCGTTGCCTGCTGATTTTGACCGACCACCAGTGCCTGATCACCGATGAATTTGATTCTGGCAGTTGAAGGCTGTCCATCGGCGATAAAGGATGCCCCTTGTTTAACGCTGAAAGGGCCATTCAGGCTGATGCCAGGGGCGGTATAGCGTACCGTACCTCCTTCCACGTAAACCCCCGAAGAAGTGGCGATACTGATCGTGGCTTCACAAGTATCATCGGCATAATAGTTTTTCCCCACGATACTGACTACATTACCTGTTCCGGCAGAACAGTCATCTGTGCTGCTGATCGCTGTGAATGTTGCAATAACCGTACAATTACCATTAACGGGGTTAGTTGTATAAGTATTTCCAGACAAGTTGCCACCGCAGGTGCCACTCATGGCGGTTGAATAACCGCTGTCCGCTGTCACCATAAATTGGGTTGTCGATCCTTCTGGCACGGACTGGGGGGTATTGGGCTGTATAGTACCGTGGACACTATAGGAAGGCGTTACTGTATAGGTATTGATGACAGGAGTTGTAGAAAAGATTAAATTGCAGTCGCCGGTTATCGCTCCCGTCGTATAGGTTGCCGCACTCCATGTTCCCGCCGGACAGGTGCCACCCACTGTGGGACTGACAACATATCCCGGATCCACCGTAATGGTAAAACTGGCTGTATCGCCGGAACTCACACTTTTTGATACCGTATCCAACTGCCCGTTTGCATCGATCGAAGCACTAACCAGGAAGTTGCCAGTCTTGGTGAAAATGGCTTCTACCGTACAGTTTTGTGTAATGGCCATTGTCGTATAGACGCTGCCAGACAGTGTTCCACTACAAGTTCCGCCAGCAGACGCCTGATAGCCAGCATTGGGAGTTATAGTGAATTGGGTCGTCGTTCCCTCGGCAATGCTTTGGGCTGTACCAGGTACGATGACACCATTGCTGCCAACAAAGGGCAATAGGCTCAAGGAGGCGGGAAAGCTCAATTCTCCGTTGGCATTTTGTCCCCAGCCAATCAGCGTACCATCGTTTTTCAATGCCACACTGTGGGAAGGGCCAGCTGCTATTGCCACAACGCCGCTCAATCCCGCAGGAACCGTAGCTTCTCCGTCGCTATTATTCCCCCAGGCAACAACGGTGCCGTCACTTTTCAATGCCAGGGAATGGAAATCTCCTGCAGCAATCGCTACCACATTGTTCAAGCCAGCAGGAACGTTTGCCTGACCATAATCACTGATACCAGTTGAAACGCCCCAGGCAACCACAGTGCCGTCTGTTTTCAATGCCAAGGAGTGAAACTGTCCTACTGCCACCTTGATTGCATTGGTCAAGTTTGTGGGGGGTGTCGTTTGTCCATGGATATTACTCCCCCAGCCAACCACACTGCCATCCGACTTCACCGCCAAGGAATGCCAAGTCCCGGCTGCTATTGCTACGACATTGTTGAGTCCCGCTAGTACCGCAGTTTGGCCATAATAGGTATCACCGGAAGTGACTCCCCATGCGCTGACTGTGCCATCTGCTTTCAATGCCAGTGCATGATATGCGCCTGCGGCGATAGCAACCGCATTGTTCAACCCGGCAGGAATGGACGTTTGTCCCTCATCATTGTATCCCCATCCGACGACCTCGCCAGTGCTTTTGAGTGCCAGGGAATATTGACCGGCGGCGGCGACATCGGTGACAGCCGACAGTCCTGTGGGCAAGGTTGTCTGTCCCTGGAAATCAGCTCCCAATGTTCCGACCGTGCCATCTCCTTTGACATAAAGAGAATGAAAATAGCCCGCAGCCACCAATGAATGGGGGGATTTTGCATAGGGTGTCACGGTAAAGTTTGCTGACCGGGCATCTCCAAGCAGAAGCAGCAGAATTCCGATATAGCATACTTTCCAATGGATCGCTTGAGGGTGATAACCTTTCATTACCGCTTCCTCTATTCAAGAGTGGTTTATTTCAGAATGCTCCTATTAATCGAGACACCCTTATAGATTATAGGACAGGGCAATAAGTCCTTACAAGGGGTGTGGGATTGATCCGTAAATCTCATCAGGAAATCTGTGCTGGGATGCCAACGCCCATGAGCTTGTCCTCATATGAAGTGGTGAGAGACTTCATATTTCAATAGCTTATTTGGGTTATTGGCATCTTTTTTCACTTATCAAAGCGGAGAAGATTCATAATTCAGTGGCTTGGTGTGCAATTTCCGGGTTAGGGCAGGGTGACGTGCTCTTGATTCAGCATTTCCACCAGCCTGATAAGGGGCAGGCCGATCAGGGTATTGGGGTCGTCACCTTCCAGTTTACGAAACAGGGTGATGCCAAAGCCCTCGGATTTGAAACTGCCAGCACAGTTGAACGGCTGTTCCTTGTCGACATAACGGCTGATTTGTTTCAGGCTGAGGTTTCTGAAATGAACATGAAAAGGTTCACACAGCACCTGGGTATGCCCGGTTTTGCTGTTGAGCAGACAAAGTCCGGTGTAGAAACTTATGGTTTTGCCTGACATGGAACTGAGTTGTTTGATTGCCTTGTCACGATTGCCGGGCTTGCCCAAGATATCGTTATTAACACAAGCGACCTGATCTGAGCCGATGATCAATGCATCAGGATGAGCTACTGCCACGGCCTTTGCCTTGGCGATGGCAAGACGCTGCACCAGTTCCTGAGGAGATTCCCCTTGTCCATGGCTTTCGTCCACATCAGGAGCGGCACAGGAGAAGGGCAGACCCAGCTTCTCCAGCAGTTCCTTGCGAAAAGGGGAGGTTGATCCCAGTACCAGTTCCTGCATCAGGAGCTGAACTTGCCTTTGCGCAGGCGCTCCGCTTCCATGATTTCCACTTCCCTGGCACCTGAGATCACAATTGCGGGATCGGGGACAAAATCCAGTTCCGATTGACTGCGATCATAGGGAACGGCATTGAGGATGGCTTTCATGGCGTTGAGGCGTGCCAGGTATTTATCGTTGGAACGGATTACTGTCCAGGGCGCATGGGTGGTGTGGGTTTTTTTCAGCATTTCATATTTCTGGGTGGTGAAATCATCCCAGCGTTCCTGTGCTTGTACGTCCACCTCACTCAGCTTCCACTGGCGCAGGGGATCGGTTTTTCGACGTTCGAATCGCCGTTCCTGTTCGTCTTTGGTGACACTGAAATAGAGTTTGACCAGAATTGTGCCCTGACGTACCAGATCCTTCTCGAAGCCACCCACGCCGCGCATGAAGTTCTTGTGCTCTTCGGCAGTACAGAAACCAAAAATTGGCTCTACCATGGCGCGGTTGTACCAGCTACGGTCGAACAATACGACTTCACCACCTCGGGGAAATTGGGTTACATAGCGTTGGAAGAACCATTGGCTACGTTGCTCGTTGGTGGGTTTTCCCAACGCCACGACACGGTAATGTTTTTCGTTCATGTAGCGGGTTACCCGGCGAATAGTACCGCCCTTGCCTGAGGCATCACGACCTTCAAACAGAATAATCATGCGCTTGCCGGTGTTTTCCATAAACTGCTGCAACTTGATCAGCTCGGCCTGATAGGGCTTGAGTGACTGTTCCTGTCTGCGGCGAGCGAGCGCTTTCCTGGCAGATTTTTTCAGTTTGACTTCAGCTTTTCTCGCTTCCTGATACTTTTCGAGAAGTTCATCTGGGGTCATTTTCTGCCCGTCTACATCGATGAGTTGGTTTTCCATGGTTTGACTCTCACTGGATATGTGTTTTTAATTATGAACCTTTTTGCGGCTGTTGTGCTTGATGTTGATCAGCCGCGTTTGAACAAGCGAGCTTTTTCCCGCTGCCAATCCCGATCTTTGGATACCGCACGCTTGTCATGTTGTTTTTTTCCTTTTGCCAATCCGATTTCCAGTTTTGCCCTGCCGCGTTTCCAGTACATGGCGGTAGGCACCAGGGTATAGCCCTTGCGTTCCACTTGACCACGCAACATATCGATCTCACGTCGATGCAATAGCAGTTTGCGAGTACGGATGGGATCGGGGTTGATATGAGTGGATGCGGTCTGTAGTGGTGTGATGTGCGCACCAAACAGCCAAATCTCGTCATCCTTGACCAACACGTAGCTTTCCTTGAGATTCACGCGATTTTCCCGCAAACTCTTCACTTCCCAGCCTTCGAGGGCAATACCTGCCTCGAAGCGCTGCTCGATAAAAAATTCATGTCCGGCAGACTTGTTGAGGGTGATGGTGCTACCCTTGTTGCCTTTGTTTTTGGTTTTTTTGCTCATGGACATATTGTACCCTGTGGCGGGTGGATATGAGAACAGACACGGGAGAAAGGTTTTGAAAAAAATATCATATGGAATCTGCTTGATACTGTTGCTGCTGGGGGCTGGCGATTTGTTTGCAGGGCAGGAAGCTGCTGCTGCGGGGTCTTTGAATACAGCCTTGCATGCTATCAACGGTTGGTTGGGAACCGTCCTGTTCTACGATATATTGCCGGGCGAGGCAGAATTTCCTTTTATCGTTGCATGGTTGGTTGCAGGTGCGGTTTTTCTGACGGTGAAGATGGGATTCATCAATTTCCGTCTGATGGGACATTCGATTGCAATTATCCGTGGCAAGTACAGTCGTGCGGATGATGTCGGTGAAGTATCACCATTTCAGGCATTGACGACGGCATTGTCTGCAACGGTAGGGCTGGGTAACATCGCGGGAGTTGCCATCGCCATCAGTATCGGTGGTCCGGGTGCAACGTTCTGGATGATTGTTGCCGGTTTGTTGGGCATGACGACCAAGTTTACTGAAGCCAGTCTGGCGCAGATGTATCGCGAAATCCGCCCTGATGGACATGTCATGGGAGGTGCCATGGAATATCTGTCCCGGGGATTTTCGGATCTCGGCTGGAAAGGCTTCGGGAAAGTATTGGCATTGCTCTTCGCCATCCTCACCGTTGGTGCTTCATTGGGAGGTGGCAATGCCTTCCAGGTGAGTCAGTCACTGTCCGCGGTTAAACAGCAAGTTCCTTATCTGGCGCAAGAACCCTGGATATTCGGCGTTATCATGGCCTTCCTTGTTGGGGTGGTTATTATTGGCGGTATTCGTCGTATTGCCCATGTCGCAGAAGCCATTGTGCCAACTATGGTAGGCATTTATTTGTTGGCAGCGGGCTGGATTGTTGCCTCTAATGCCGAGCGTGTCCCCGAAGTGTTCGGGTTGATTTTTTCCAGTGCCTTCAGCCTGGAAGCTGGCATGGGGGCTTTCGTGGGCGTGATTGTGCAGGGCTTTAAACGGGCGGCGTTTTCCAGTGAAGCGGGTATCGGCTCTGCTGCCATTGCCCATTCCACCGCCCGTACACCTTACCCGACACGGCAAGGTATTGTTGCACTGATGGAGCCATTCATTGATACCGTAGTGATCTGTACCATGACTGCTCTGGTAATTATTATTACGGGTGTTTACGACCCCAATGGTCAGCATGCAGAGCTGATTGCCAGCAACCAGGGGGCGGCACTTACTTCCATGGCTTTTGGCAGTGTTATCAGCTGGTTTCCCCTGGTGTTGTCTGTATCGGTAGTCCTGTTTGCCTACAGCACCATGATTTCCTGGTCTTATTATGGTGAACGCTGCTGGACCTACATGTTCGGTGAGCGTTATTCCATGTTCTACCGGGTTTTATTCGTGCTGGTTATTATTGCGGGTTCTATTGGTAGTGCGTCAGCTGTATTGGAATTCAGTGATTTGCTGTTGCTGTCCATGGCATTTCCCAACATGTTTGCTTTATATGCCTTGAGTGGCCAGGTGAAGCGTAAATTGAAGGATTACCTGGCGAAACTACATAGCGGCGAGCTTGACCGGGAAGTAGGGCGGGTCTGATGGCAACCGTGGAAAAAACCGCTTTGGTTCCCGTGCCTGCAGTGGAATTGTTCGAGATCGTCAATGATGTCGACAGCTACCCGGAATTTCTGCCTTGGTGTAAAGATGCGCGTTTGTTGTCGCGGGATGAAAAGCAGCTTTGTGGAGAGATTATCGTGTCCAAAGCCGGAGTGACTCGTGCTTTTTCCACCTGCAATGATTTGTATCCTTATCGTCGTATCGATATTCATTTGAAGGATGGCCCTTTTCGTAAATTGGAAGGGGGATGGGAGTTTACCGAGTTACGTAAAGATGCCTGCAAAGTGGCGTTGCAGCTGGATTTCGAATTTTCCAGTGGCCTGATGGACAAGGCATTTGGCATTGTTTTTTCACAAATCGCCAATTCCCTCGTAGACGCATTTTGCAAACGCGCCAATGA
Source organism: uncultured Sedimenticola sp. (assembly GCA_964467115.1). Taxonomy (GTDB): domain Bacteria; phylum Pseudomonadota; class Gammaproteobacteria; order Chromatiales; family Chromatiaceae; genus Thiolapillus. The sequence continues at coordinate 3,063 of CAYXOS010000088.1, read as the reverse complement.
TTTGGCGAAAGGAGCAATAAAATGATTCAGGTAGAAGTTGCATACGCCCTGCCCAAAGAGCAAATCGTGCATGTGGTGGAAGGTGAGCCGGGGATGACTGTGGAGCAAGCCATTGCCAATTCGGGCATTTTGCAGGCACATCCTGAAATTGACCTGAGCATCAATAAAGTAGGGGTTTTTGGAAAAGCTGCCAAACTGGATGCGGTTTTGTACCCAGGTGACCGGGTGGAAATCTATCGTCCATTGATTGCCGATCCCAAGGAAGCTCGCAAGAAGAGAGCCAGTAAAGGAAAGCCTTTGCGCAAAGGGGGCGGAAAGTAGTTTTACCTGGGATTGGGGGATGATTGTCTTGACTCAAGGCGTAAAAAAAACTATCATCGCGGCGCATGAGGGGGCAGGGCTGCCCTGACACGGTTGTTTGCCGGATGGCATAACAGATAGGAAATCCCGTAAAGGGGATTTGCTGGAACCCCGTTTACGGGGTTTTTTGTTGTTGGAAGATCAGGAATGGGCCTCGTGCCCATTTTTTTGTTTGTGAAGCCGGGGTTTTGCCTCGGTTGTGAGGATATGCAGAGAGCATCGGCGAAATTGCAGGAAATTGTACGTAACGTGGTCGAACCCATGGGCTATGAACTCGTTGGCGTGGAATATCTGACCGGACATGAGGGCGGCAATTTGCTGCGCGTGTACATCGATAAGGAAGATGGCATTTTGGTGGAAGACTGTGCTGCGGTAAGCCATCAACTCAGTGGTGTTCTGGATGTGGAAGATCCTGTGCCAGGTCAGTACAGCTTGGAAGTATCCTCCCCCGGCATGGACAGACCGCTGTTTGATGCGAAGGATTTTGAACGCTTTGTCGGTCGTCAGGTGAATGTAAGGCTGGACGCTTCCATTGGTGGGCGGCGCAAATACAAAGGTTTATTATTGGGACTGGAAGACGATCAGATTCTGGTAGAGGTGGACGGTGAGGTCTATCCTTTGTTTCTGGATCAAATTCGGGAAGCACGTCTTGTCCCAGAATTTTAATTTATTGAGGGTATCGCGATGACCAAAGAGATCCTGTTCGTCGTAGACGCGGTTTCTAACGAAAAAGAAGTCGAAAAGGATATTATTTTCCAAGCCATTGAAGCGGCACTTGCTTCTGCCACGCGCAAAAAGCATGGCGGAGATATTGAAGTGCGGGTGGTGATTGATCGTGATACGGGTGATTACGACACCTATCGTCGCTGGCTGGTTGTCGATGATAGTGAAACGCCTGTGTTGGAAAATCCCAAGTCAGAAATCACGCTTAGCGCAGCACGAGCTGACGAGCCGGATATTCAAGTTGGTGATTATGTCGAAGAGCCTATGGATTCTATTGAATTCGGACGGATTGCCGCTCAGACCGCCAAACAAGTCATCGTGCAGAAAGTTCGTGAAGCTGAACGTGCCAAGGTAGTCGAAGCCTACGAAGACAAGGTTGGGCAACTGGTAACCGGTGTGGTCAAACGTCTTGATCGTGGCGCCATTATCATGGATCTGGGAGGCAACGCCGAAGCGATTATTCCTCGTAGCGATGTGATTCCAAAAGAACCTGTAAGAATCGGCGATCGTCTGCGGGGTTTCCTGCAAGCTATTCGTACGGATGTTCGTGGTCCGCAACTGTTTGTTTCGCGCACCGCACCTGAATTGCTGGTAGAACTGTTCAAACTGGAAGTGCCGGAAGTAGGCGACGGTTTGATTGAAATTCTGGGTGCTGCCCGCGATCCCGGGCGTCGTGCCAAGATTTCTGTGCGTACCAACGATCCACGCATCGACCCTGTTGGTGCCTGTGTAGGTATGCGCGGTTCACGAGTGCAGGCCGTTTCCAATGAACTGGCTGGTGAACGCGTGGACATCATTCTCTGGGATGACAATCCGGCGCAATTTATCATTAATGCCATGTCCCCAGCGGAAGTCGCTTCAATCGTGGTCGATGAAGATGCTCATTCCATGGATATCTCGGTCAAGGAAGAAAACCTGTCCCAGGCAATTGGCAGTGGTGGCCAGAATATCCGTCTTGCCAGCCAGTTGACGGGTTGGAATCTTAACGTCATGAGTGAAGACGAACTGGCGGAAAAGGCGGATGCCGAAGTTCAGCAATACGTCAAAGGCTTTATGGATGATCTGGATGTCGACGAGGAAGTCGCTGTTATCCTGGCTCAAGAAGGATTTACCACGGTTGAAGAAATTGCCTATGTTCCTGAAGAGGAATTGTTGGCAATCGAAGAATTCGACGCCGATATTGTCGAAGAATTGCGCAATCGAGCCAGTGATGCCTTGCTGACTCGCGCTATTGCCAAGGAAGAAAGCTTGTCAGATGCCGAGCCTGCAGCAGATTTGCTGGCGATGGAAGGCATGACAGAGGATTTGGCTCATCAGTTGGCATCCATGGGTGTGATTACCATGGAAGATTTGGCTGAGCAGGCAATCGATGAATTGATGGAAGTGGAAGGCATGGACGAAAAACGCGCTGGTGAGTTGATTATGACTGCACGAGCGCCCTGGTTTGAAGAAGCCGACAACGAAACAGAAACCGAGCCCAAGGGGTAAGGGGGTATTGGCATGAGTGATATTACCGTCAGCCAGTTGGCCGCCGATGTAGGCGTACCAGTGGATCGTCTCCTGGAGCAATTTGCCCAGGCAGGATTGAAAAAAAGCACTGCAGATGATGCGGTTACAGCAAAAGAAAAGCTGGAACTGCTGAATTATTTGCGGCGTAGTCATGGCAAGCCAGGTTCAGGTGAAAAAACCACCAAATCCGGCAAGGTCACGCTCAAGCGTAAAACCACGACCGAGTTGAAGCAGCCTGCCTCAGCCGGACGCACACCTGCCGCTCGTGCGGCGCGTACGGCGAAAACTGTCAATGTGGAAGTCAAACGCAAGCGAACTTACAGCAAAGCACCTGCTACCGAGACTGATAAAGATCGCGTATTGAAAGAAGCAGAAGCTGCCAAGAAAGCTCTGGAAGAGCAGGCAGAGCAGCGCCGTCAGGCAGAAGAGCAGGAAAAAGCGCGACGCAAAGCCCAGGAAGAAATGCTCCAG